>JAUIGC010000029.1 GCA_030429835.1 Bacteroidia bacterium | reverse complement strand
ATTAAATAGCATAAAAAACATTCCCATTCTAGCCGTGCCGGATTCCTTTAATTTTCAAGAATTGAAGAACATAATTTTCTCGACTGATTTTATGAGAACCTATGATAAATATGAGTTTGAGCCTCTGCTGGAACTGGCCCGTTTATGGAATTCTAAAATAGAAATTGTCCATGTATCAGAAGAGTTTAAACTTAATGAAAAGCAGCAAGCCCAAAAGGATATTTTAGAACACAGATTTTCTGAATTCGATTATAGCTTCCAGGACCTTCCTTTTAAATCAAGTACGGCCTACACTATTGGTCTACACGTTTCCAATAGAAAGTCGGATATTCTTGGAATCATAAGGCATCAGCACACATTTTGGGAAAAGGTCATTGGTGAACCGGTAGTAAAGAAAATAGCCTTTCACTCCACCATTCCTGTTCTATTCCTTCCAGAAAAGTAACAAGTATTCTCAAAATAGATTTTAGGAATGTTGCTTGACTACAGCAATAATATCATTCTTTTGCAGTACGCCAGACTGTCGCCATAACTGTGTACCATCCTTGAACAAAATCATTGTAGGCACACCCCTAACATTATATTTTGAGGCCAATTTCTGATTCTTGTCCACATCGATCTTAACTATTTTCAATCCATCACCCATATCCTCCTTTACCTGTTTAAGTATCGGCGCCAACATCTTACACGGCCCGCACCAATCTGCAAAAAAATCCACCAATACGGGAACCTCAGAATCTATTATATTTTTAAATGAGCTTTTCATTCATTCACATTTTTAATATACAAGTTACTAAATTTCAAACGACCATTTACTGATCAATGTCATGGTTTTTAGGAAAAAGAAAATGTAACTTAAAGACTTAAATTCAAATGCCATGACACGTATTCTTTTACCCACGGATTTTTCGGATAACTCATTTAAGGCAATTGCTTATGGCTTATCGCTCTATAAAAATGTAGAATGTACATTCTATATTTTAAACACCTATATGCCTCCGGTATATCATACGGAATATATTTTAGGAAGTCCTGGACAGATTGGTTTGGGGGATATTATACAGGAAGAATCCAAAAAAAACTTAAATGAACTTAAGTCGAAACTGGAGAAGGAATTTAAAAACCCTTTGCACACCTTCGTTACACATTCGGCATTCAACATGCTCACCACCGAGGTTGGACAAATTACCGAAGCTGAAAATATAGATGTGGTCATTATGGGAACCAAGGGTGCTACCGGAGCGCAAGAAATATTGTTCGGCACCAATACAGTACATGTTCTTAAAACTAGTAAATGTCCCGTTTTGGCAATACCACAGGACTTTGAGTATGAGGAACCGAATGTAATTTTGTTTCCAACGGATTACCAAGTATCCTTTACAAAAGACAAACTGGCAACTCTATTGCAAATAGTAAAGGAGCATCGGTCGGAAATCAATGTGATGCATGTTTTCACCCAGTTAAAGCTTGATCCCACCCAAACCAAAAATCGGAAATCCTTAGAAACACTGCTGGGAAATAATGGATTATTCCATGATGTGGAGAGTGATGAAATTATAACTGCAATCAACAAATTTCAGATGAAGGCAAAAATCAATTTTTTGGTCATGATACAAAATAAACATACATTTTTTGAACGCTTATTCATTGAACCTACCATTAAAAAAATAGGTTTTCACGTCAATGTACCTTTCTTGGTGATTCCTGAAAAATGATTTATGCAAATCAATAAAATTTTAGTAGCGACAGATTTTTCCAATGAAGCCTACAATGCATTGCTTTATTCAACACGGCTATTCGCCAAACAAGAGTGTGAGTTCTACATCTTGAATGTCTATGACAGATATACTCCTATTCAAAAGAAAGCTAAATATGAAAAGGGAGACATGGCAAAAATTGAAAAGTTGAAGGAGGAGTCTGTTGAAGGACTGACCAAAACGTTCCACAAAATAAACCTAGATGATTCAAACGACCTCCATAGATTTAAAACAATATCTAAAAGAGGTAGCCTTAATCAAGTAGTTACTGAGACGACGGAAACACTAAAGATTGACTTGGTTGTAATGGGAAATAAGGGACAAACCGGAGCGAAAGAAATTTTTATGGGAAACAATACCCTAAAAGTCATAAATTCTATGGAAGAGTGTCCTCTTTTAGCTGTTCCCAAAGAAGTAGCTTACATTCCAATAAAAGAAATCGCTTTAATCACGGATTTTAAAAAAGGGTGTAACCTGAATACACTGAATCCTTTGTTATTAATACTAAAGCTTCTAAATGCCCATTTGAAGATCGTTCATCTAAGGGAGGAAGAAATTTTGAATGCTTTACAAGAATCCAATAGAAAATTATTGGAGGTTTCATTAAAGGGAATTGGACATAGCTTTGAAGCCATTTATGAATTTAGCTCCAAAGCAAATGCAATGTACAGTTTTATAAAAAATAGGGAAATCACCCTGTTTTCATTTGTTTATTCTAAAAAAGGCTTTTTAAAACGTCTGTTACAGGAACCCGTTATAAAGGATTTAAGTATATACAGTAATATTCCTTTTCTTGTTTTACCCAACATGGATTTATAAATACTATATAATCCATTGGAATAGATAACACGAACTATATGGAAACATTCGTAAAGCTTTTTGAAAATCCTATGGTCCTAAAGTTTGTAAAACTTGGATTGTGGATTTTGTTCATTATTCTAATTATAGGTTTTTTAAGAAAAATTCTCAAAAAGCGCATAGAAGATATCTCCATAAGATACAAGGCTCAGAAAGGGGTGGAAATAATGGGCTATTTCCTCATTGTATTAATGGTATTTATGGCCATTACCCTTGATGATATTAAGGATTACACCATTGTACTAGGCTTGTTTACCGCTGGAATAACCTTTACGTTACAAGAGTTGATATTAAGTATTGCAGGTTCCTTTTATATTTTCTTTGTAAGGGTTTACAAGCCCGGTGATCGGATAGAAATCAACAATATTAAAGGCGATGTCATTGATATCGACAGCATCTACACAACGCTTATGGAAATGGGCGAATGGGTTAGTAGTGACAACTATTCGGGAAGAATAGTCAAGATTAGTAACGCTTTTGTTTTTAAAGGCCCCATTAAAAATTATTCAATGGATTTTCCTTTTGTATGGGACGAATTGAATATTCTAATTACTTATGATTCGGATGTTACTCTTGCAAGAGATTTAATTTTGAAGGAAGCCAATGAATTACTTTCCGATTACTTCCAGAAATCCAAAGCAAAATGGGAAGAAATGGTGGAGCGCTATTATATAGAGAATGCAACTATTGAACCCACAATTGCCGTGAACCTTACCGATAATTGGATTGCGCTAAACCTGAGATACATTACAGATTATAAACTGAGAAGAAATACCAAAAACCAGTTATTTTCAAATATTGAAAAGGCCATTAGAACCACCAACGGCAAAGTGACCTTGGCCTCTACAACCCTTCAACTTTTGAAAATACCTGAACTAGAGGTTCAACTAAAGAAAGGAATATGAGCAAAACTACCATAGAGGTATTGAAATCATCTGGAGAAAAAGTACAATTCTCTATGGATAAGCTAAGAAATTCCTTAAAACGTAGTGGGGCAGATCATGACTTGGTTGAGAATATTGTATTGAAGGTAAGTAACGAAATTTATCCAGAGATTACCACCAATGAAATTTACAACCGTGCCTACGCTTTATTAAAAAGAAATAAATCGGTTTTTGCATCTAAGTACAAACTCAAAAAGGCAATCTATGAATTGGGCCCTACCGGTTTTCCATTTGAGCGATTCGTAGCGGCCATTCTCAAATACTCGGGCTATCAGGTTAAGGTAGGGGTAATCCTGAATGGTCGCTGTGTGACCCATGAAATCGACGTGCTTGCCGAAAAAAATGATAGTACAACCATAATTGAATGTAAGTTCCATAGTGATAAAGGTCTCAAATGCAATGTAAAAGTCCCACTTTACATACATTCTAGATACAATGATGTAAAGGAGCATTGGGAAGGTACCAAGAAAGAAAATAAAAAATTGGAAATAGGTTGGGTCGTTACGAATACCCGCTTTACTGAAGACGCCCTTAAATATGGAATATGCGCAAATCTATATCTTCTTAGTTGGGACTACCCAAAGAACGAAGGACTAAAGGACCGCATAGACCGTTTGGGGCTATATCCCATTACCGTGTCCTCACTCTTGAGCAATAGGGAGAAACAATTCCTGCTAAGTAGGGATGTAGTCCTATGCAGACAACTTCTCCATGATAAATTTTTTCTGGACCACTTAGGTATCTCTCAAAACAGAAAAATTAAAATATTGGATGAAGTAGGTCAACTCTGTAATCTATAACCCATGAAGAAGATTAAAATTCAATTTTTAGGCGCAAGTGGTACGGTTACAGGCTCAAAATTCTACCTGGAAACACCAGAGATAAATATAATGGTAGATTGCGGCATGTTCCAAGGACTAAAGGAACTCAGGGAAATCAATTGGCAACCTTTGCCCATCGATGCATCAAAAATCGATTTCGTATTATTAACCCATGGGCATCTGGACCATACAGGATATTTACCTAGGTTGCTCAAAGAAGGGTTTAAGGGTGAAATTATGGCTACTGCCCCAACCTTGGCAATTACGGAAATAATTCTCTTGGATAGCGGAAAAATACAAGAAGAACAAGCCAAATCCGCAAATGAGGAAGGATACACCAAACATCATCCCGCAGTACCGTTCTATACGGTACAGGAAGCAGAAAGGACGGTTGCGCTATTCAACCCTTGTGAAAAGGATGAATGGAATTCCTTATCAGAAAACGTTCGTTTTAGATTTAGATATAATGGGCATATCATCGGGGCAACGTTTATAGAGTTGGAAATCTTTGGTAAATTATTTGTTTTTTCCGGGGATATAGGAAGAAAGACCGATCTACTTTTGTCCCCTCCCGAACGACCTAAATGGGCAGATTACCTATTTCTGGAAAGCACCTATGGCAATAAACTACATCCTGTAGAAGATGTTGCAGAGATTTTAAGCGGATTGATAAAGCAAACGATACAGGAAAGAGGGAACCTGATCATTCCCTCCTTTGCCGTAGAACGTCTACAGACGCTCATGTATACCCTATGGCTACTTTTTAAGAAGAACAAAATACCCAATATTCCCATTTTTGTGGATAGCCCCATGGGCAATAACGTTCTTTCCGTTTTTGAAAGGTTTCCCTCATGGCATAATTTATCCATAGCCGAATATAGGGCTATGGTAAACCATTTTGAACTAATCACTTCCTATGCGGACACTTGGAAAACCATTGACGATTCTAGGCCAAAAATTATAATCGCAGGTAGTGGAATGGTTACCGGAGGTAGAGTGTTGACCTATTTACAGCAAATGCTCAAAAAAACGAACACCCAAATTTTGTTAGTAGGCTTTCAGGCAGAAGGCACCCGCGGTAGGCAACTTTTGGATGGAGCTCATGAATTGAAACTATTTGGAAAATATTATCCGGTAATGGCAAAGGTCCATCTTTTGGAGAGTCTATCGGCCCACGCAGATCAAAATGAACTTCTTTATTGGTTGAGTTCTATAGAAAACATACCCGAAAAAGTATTTCTAGTTCATGGGGAACCATCCGCATTGGATGCGTTAAGAGTAAAACTTAAGGATGCAAAAGGCTGGAACTGCCATATTCCCAAGCAATATGAGACTATAGAAATCGTGTGCTGACCTGAATACCTCCGTGGTTTAAAATCGAAGGGATTATCTTTATGATTTATGTCATATTTAGTGCGGGGTTCAACCTATATTTTTGAATTAATCTTAAGCGGACGAGTGATGAAAAAAGTTCTATTTCTAATTACCATTCTACTCATGGGATGTTCTTCTACCAGTCTGATTGAAAACTGGAAGGACCCTGATACGGTATTATTTAATGCCAATAAAGTTCTGTTGGTTGGAATGACCCAGAATGAAGAAGCGCGAAGTGCCTTTGAGGAGCAACTTCAAAAAGAGTTTGAAAATAGGGATGTTGAAGCTTGGAAGAGTGTTGACGTATTTGACGTTTCCTTCACGGATTCAAAAAAAAGTGAGGCGGAGCTGGACATGGTCGAGCAAAGCCTACTGGACAAAGGTTTTGATGCCATCCTGTTTACAAAAATCACAGGATCCGAAAACAGGGAAAACTTTTTAAAATCCATGTCCCGTTGGGAAGATGGCCAAGTAAGGTTCAATGATGACTATCTAGAGCATCAAGGCATTTATTTTGACAATACCTACTATGAAAATTTCAAAGTTTACTTTGCAGAGACCACGCTTTACTGCATTTGCGAAGGAAAAGAAAGGGCCATGATTTGGCGAGGTATCATAGAGATCATGGATCCCAGCAATGTGAACAAGGCTATAAAGGACTATGTAAAACTTGTGGTGACCGCACTTGAAGAACAGGATTTGATTTTTATTGAAGATTTTTAAGCTCGTTTGTGAAAACTTAAAATTTTCATAGAAGGGGACTGAATATTTTACCAAAACCTTCTTTTAATTTTTTGGTCCACGGACGCTGAATATATACTTCGTAGGATAACCTTTTACTGGCAGTGCTATCCTTTAAAAAATCTTCCTTCAGCAATTGGGCAAATCCTTTTTCGTAGATAATAGCGTTTACCTCATAGTTTTGTTCAAAACTGCGATCATCCAAATTTGCCGTTCCAATGGAAGAAATCGCATCATCGCTTACAATAATCTTGCTATGTAGGAATCCATCGGGGAAAAGATAAATCTTAATCCCCGACTTTAAAAAAGTCTCAAAATAGGAATGCACGGACCAACTTACCAAGCGATTATCTGCATTTTCTGAAACCAAAAGACGTACATCCACCCCACTAAGGGCAGCGGTTTGCAAGGCTTTTATTAGAGCTTGACTTGGAATGATATAAGGATTGGTTATATACACGTATTTCTTGGCCGAATTAATAATTGAAAAATAGGTTTGTTCCAGTGCCGGAAAATCATCATCGGGCCCACCGGAAACAATTTGAACCAATGAATCAGATGTCGATTGAGTCGCGTAAACTAGATTTTCTAGGGGCTGCAATAACTCTTGGCAAACCAAATACCAATCCATCATAAAAACTTGATTCAAATGAGAGGCCGCCGGCCCATCTATCTTTATGTGCATATCATGCCATTTGCCCAATCCTGGATCCCCTTTCAAATACTTATCGGAAATATTTATACCGCCAGTAAAAGCTATTTTTCCATCTACCACAATGATTTTTCGGTGATTCCGGTAATTCAAGGAAGAGAAAAACCGTCCAAACTTGAAAGGAAGAAACGAATATACCTCAACACCCATATCCTGTAAAACTCTCAAATAATTCCTGCTTAATGAAAAGCTGCCAATACCGTCGTAAATCATTCTTATTGTGACACCTTTTTCTATTTTCCGTTGAAACAGGTCCTGTAACCTATTGGCCAATTCACCATCTTCAAAGATGTAGTATTGGATATGAATCTCCTTTTCAGCAAGCTCCAAGGCACCAAAAATCGCATCAAAGGTAGTTTTGCCGTCCTTTAATAATTGTAAAGAATTGTTGCCTACCGGTGGGAAGTGTGAATTATTGTAAAATAAGGTCATCAATTTCTTGAATTTCCCCTCAAAAGCGTTCACCTGATCATAATTGGGTTTGGGCAGCCTTTTGAACAAATTCCTTTTTAACTGAACCAGTTTGTTTTTTCTTCTATTTCTCCCCAGTAAAAGATATAGTATGATCCCACCTACTGGAATAGCAAAAATGGCCAACAACCAGGCCAGACTTTTAGAAGGCTTGGCACCATGTAATAGGATGGCAATTACAATGGACAACGTAATCAATATATAAATACCGAGTAGGATGGATGTCCACATTACATATTGAGTTTTGAAGTTTAAGGTCTGTTAACTGGAAATATAAAGTAGAAAACCTTAATGACAAATGACTTTAATCACCTAATTTAAGACAAAATTGCCATTAAGGCATTTATCCGAAACATTGGGGAGACCTAAAATAAAAAAGCCCTTGGATTGGAATCCAAGGGCCTACTATTTTTAAGAAATGGTTTACCAAGTTTCTATTTCTTGTTTTAAATCCTCTTTCTTTTTTCCTGTTTTTTCCTGAAGTCTACCCAACATTTCGTCAAATTTACCTTCTGCATAGGTAGTATCATCATCGGTGACGTTCCCGTATTTTTGTTTGAACTCACCCTTCACCTGTTTCCATTTTCCTTCTAACTGATCTTTATTCATGACTTTAGATTTTTATATGTTTATACTATTACAAGTTACCTTAAACCATAAAGTATTTGTGCCGTAAATGGTTTGTTTATTGATTCATTCCCTAAATCATTTTAATTTTATTGAACAACAATTCTAGTCTAATAATTTCATGCCTCGTGCAATCCAAATCCAACCACTATCCTTTTGTTATAAAAGCTAAGGAAATACTAATATTTAAAGCTATTTTAACACTATAAGCCTCTATTTTACAGAGGTTTAGTTATTGCGTCAAGAATCCAAGTGATAACGGCAGGGCCATCAGTAAATTCGCTTTAAGTTTAGGGTGAAGTTAGGATTAAGGACACTGATAACGCAGTCCCTAACTTTAAAAGTTAAGTTTAATTTTAAAACACATAATATGAAAATGAAAACAATATTAGCGACAATATTATTGGTAGTATCGGCAAACGTTTTTGCTCAAAATGCCAAAGACAAGGAAGTAATGGCCGACGCCGAAAAGGCAAAAATGGAACTGAAGGAAATGGATGGTATGGATAGATTTTTTAATAATTCCTCTGGATATGTCATTTTTCCAAATGTTGGAAAAGGAGGACTGATTGTTGGCGGTGCATCCGGTAATGGCGTACTTTACGAAAATGGAATGCCACAAGGTATGGCCAGTCTAAAAAAGGTAGATGTCGGACTTCAAGCAGGAGGACAGGCACTTACTGAAATTATCTTCTTTGAAACAGAAGAGTCTTTGAATGATTTTAAGGATGGAAAATATGAACTATCCGCAAATGCTACGGCCATAGCTTTGGATAAAGGTATTGCCGCCAATGCCAATTACAAAGATGGTGTTGTGGTATTCACCAAGCCCAAAAAAGGTTTAATGGCAGACCTTTCAATTGGTGGTCAAAAGTTCGAATATGATGAGATGGATAGGAAATAGAAAATATCCATTGTTACTACAAGAGAAAAGCCGGAACAATTTCCGGCTTTTTTTATTTTTTAATTATAAGGTCCAAACGCTTAGAAGTAGTTTAGAACATAGCCAAAAATCCAGTAGAGAATCAGGAAAACAAAAATTGTCCCTATACATCCACATTTTCCACCACCAATTTTCTTGGCCCCGTACCAGGCCCCAATAATTTGAATTAGTTTTTTCATATTTTAAAAATAAACAATTGTTAAGGGCAAAACTAAGGTTTGTCCTTTCTGAAAGTTATAAATGATTTTTCAAATCTGGCCAAAAAAAGCTTAACCGTAATACAATTTATTTTTTGTTTTTAAGAGGTTGTTCACCTGAGTCCAAAGGGTTAGTTTAGAACCTCCGGGAGATTTCACAATATCCGCACCGTGAAAAATTTGATGAAATAGCATTCTTTTATGCCGAACCTGATCTTGCACATCCTCAAAATTATTGTAAACCGTTGAAAAGTTAGAAAACAGGGAAAAGGTATTTTCCTCCACGTTCAAAAGGACAATATCACCATGTCTGTCATCCCTACTAATTTTACCAAAAAGTCGTCTTACGGACTTTTCATTGCCTTCCAAGAGATGTATAAAACACTGTTTATGATACACCAAGCACCCAGTAATAGCATTTTGGGAATTAAAGCAGCTTGCTTTTTGCATCATATCCTTGATATCCTTATGAGCAAGGTCCTTGCGTGCTACGGATTTATAGATAAGTGAAAACATTGAAAAATACTTTCCTTTAAAATTATATGGGTTTCCTTTCAGGGATTAGCCCTAAAGATTAAAATTTTAATAATATCGGCCAGTTAGTTTTTCAATAAGTTTTAATAAGGGACTGTTTTAATAAATTTTAAAACAAAAAAAATCGTTAAAAGAGTTAATTTTTTTAACAAGAGAGAGATACTTTTGCCTCATTACCAGTATACGATGCAGAAAGAAAAAATAAAAATGGGTATGAATTATAAGGGAAGACCAGATACTCCTTTGGTGCTGACTATTAAATTCTCCATTGTTGTCGCTGCCATTGGTATAGTTTTTTGCATTATTTTTTTGACAAGGAACGGGTTTTAATGTAGACTATTCTTCATAGATTACTTTTCTGCCCTTTTAAAAATTTTACATCTTGCTTATCTACGCAGAATCAGAATTACATGGAATAAAAAGTGGCATTACCTTTGTGAAATTTGGGGCCTGAATTGGTTGGTAACATCAAAAACAAAAAGCCACTTTGATCCCAAAATTATTACAAGGCATATTTTTTCCTTTCAATTTTACTTTTGGGGCATTTCAGGCAAATCTATTACCTGCTCCGGACCATAAAATTTCAAAGCAACTCCAAAAACAATAACCGACAGAATCATACCGATCATAAAAATTGTATAGGTCCATCTTAACAACCTATATTTTCTTTCAAGAACAACACCCAAGTAATATAAGTCCTTGGTTAGGGAAGAATAAATATAATCCTGGTCCTTAATAACTTCCTTAATGGCCCATTGATACTTTTCCAATTTCATTTTATGGAAATTCCCAAAAAACAACAAATTCACTTTTTTGGTTTTAACGTCCTCCTCTGTAAACTCACCGCTCGTTACATTTGGCTTGGTTGCCAAAATGGACATAATCATGGAAACAATACTAAATAAAATAAATATGAAAGTTGGATAAATGAGGTAGTCGTTCGATGGGTTATCCAGTTTGGGAACCAAATTGGCCAAGGAGAGCGAAATGATAATAGCATTAACGGATAAGAGTATGTTTGCCTTGGTATCGGCTATATCACTGAGTTTTATGTGGTTTCTTAATGTTACCCTATACAAAGTCTGTACACCCCTATCCGGTATTTGACCCTTGTACTTGGCCTTAAGTTTTTCTTTTTTAATCAGTTTTTTGCTCTTTTTTTTGGCCTTTACCAGACGCCTGATATTTTTATCCTTTTCACTCTGCCAATTTTCCTTTGCAAAATCAGTGTAGAATCTATGTTTCACCCTTAAGAGATGAATGTTTTCGTCACGCCAGTCTTCCACGGAACAATCCCGCAAGCCCAGACGTTTGAGTTCCTCTCGAAGTAATTCAGAAGTCTGAATGAAGCTTTTCTTGGCAAAATGGGATGAATCGGCATCCCTCATTATTTTCTCTAGGTGGTTCTTGGGTTCATAATTCATTTTTGTGGCCAAAATAAGTCCGCAAACCTCATCAATAAATGCTTCATTACAAGATTCAGAGGTCAGGAAATCCCTTGCCATTTGACAACTATGACTTTCATGGTCCTCATTGGATTTTAGATAGCCCACATCATGGAACCAAGCAGCTACCATTAGTTTCTTTCGGTCATCGGTGTTCAATTCCTCCCCTTCCATAAGTTCTTTGGCACTTTTGACCACCCGCTCCGTATGTCTGAGATTGTGATATAGATATTTCCCATCAATCTCGCTTCCCAATTTTTCGGTTACAAAAGTCTCTGCCTTAGCCACAATAGAATCCATATGAAAAAATATTTTTTAGTTTTTAAAAAGGTGCCAAAAATCCAACTTGTACCATATTCCCTTCCTTAGAATTGAAATAACCAATATTAAAAGTCAATGCTTTTAAACTACTTATCCATAACCCTCCCCCTTGGGAAGTATGCCAAACATCCGAACTTTCGTTGGAACTCCAAACCCTGCCAAAATCAAAACCTCCATACATACCAATCGTTATCGGGGAAACGGCGGTTACATACCGTTTTATTCTCCACTTTACATCTGAACTTTGGTAAAAAGATGACCTTCCCGTAAAGCGTTCGTCCCTGAAACCCCTAAGTCCGTTATTGCCTCCAATAGATGGTGTATGATAGAAGAATATGTCATTGGATTTGGAAACAGTACTATACTCTGCAGTACTTCCCAAGACCAAAGCACCGGAAGATATCAATTTATGATTGAAACCCAATTTCAATGAGGCGTACGCAAAGTTGTTATCCTTGAGCTTAAAATTGGCCTTGTAGCCCATTCGTAATCCAATATATATCGATTTTGTAGGAAAGTCATCCGCATCGTCATTGTCATAATGCCCAGAAATTTCCGCTCCGCCATAACTCTGATTTTCGAACAAGTCCACTGGTAAATTACCAGGATTAAATAACCTTTGGTCATTTTCGTTGACCTTAAACGACTCGAAAAGGCCCCTTATCTTTAAAGTATAATAGGAAATACCTGCACTTGCCTTGATTTGTTTCAGTCTGGCCCGGTAATAATCCCTTCCAAGGTTATCTTCATTATTGAATGTTTCATTTCCTGTTCCAAAATAATTTTTCGCATACCGATCACTGGTATAGTATCCGTCCAAAATAAAATTCCATTTAGGAAAAACATTCCCAAAGGCACCTGAATATTGAATTTCAGAGGCCTCGAAATTGAAATAATAATTTGCTTTAATCGTATGCCGTTGCTTAAAATCGTTTCCGTTCAACCCATTGATCGTGTAGGTATTAGAGGCTCCTAGAAAAATACCATCATCAGTCCTAAATCCTGTAGTGGGCACCAGAATATTTGTATTAGGCTTAAAATACCGCCAATGATAATTATTGGTTGTGTAGATATCACTGAGCTGCTTCTTGGGCTCTTTATCCTCAAAATGGATTTCTTCGTGTTCCCAATCGTAGACCTTTATATGTTTTTTATTGGATATATCATAGGTGTCTTCGCCATATCCCCCAATAATCTTAATTTTTATTCCCGGGTCGGCATTTCCTGTAACCTTAAAAATATCATCGTCACCCAAGCCGTACAACCAAACTTCCTTGGTTTCACTTTCCTTAAAAATTCTTTGAAAGAAAATTTCGTTTTTCCTATCGGTCAGGAGTCTCCTTAGAGTAACGGACAAAGCTCCATTAGGTAATTTTTCAATTTCAAAAAGGTCATCTTTTTCTGTTCCCGTTACGGCTACCACCTTATTTAGGTATTCTCCGTATTCCTTTGCTTTCTCCGGTAAGGTCTTCAATCGCTCCTTCAAACCATTCTCTATAAATTGGGCCGTGTTGTCCCTAACCTCAACAGGTAATCTCATAAAAGCCCGCTCTATCGCTTGGGATGTCATGTGCTCTTGTATATACTCAGCTTCCGCCACCCATGTGTCTACGCCATATTTTGTTAATAAGGCCCTATCCAACTTGTTGCCCCCCATATTCTGCCATTTGGCATTGTCAATATCGCCATCAAAGGTTTGCCATCTTTTGCTGGTAGGAACAAAAAGTTTTACAAGTTTCAATGCGTTTCCGTCAAATCTGGGAAATACATTATCCCTATCCCTAGGGACGGGCATAAATTCCTTTTCACCATCCGGGGTTTCGTATTCTACCCACCGCCATTGATCTTGATGCCTGTCCCAGTCGCCAATGAGCATATCAAAAATTCGCGCACGAATGAAATTTTTCTGGTCGATGGCAAAGGATTCGTCGCGCTTTATTCTTTCGAGCATATCCGTGGTGCTCTCAAAATCCTTGACCCTACCCGATACCTTATCAATTGTTCTCCTATAGCCTTTGTAATTTAATTGTTCATCGGACGGACGTCTTTGTATAAAATAAAGTTCATCACCAAAACTTTCATTATACTCCTCTAGCTGAGGCTGTCTGGGAACATAAAACAACTCGGTATCCGAATGGTTAATACCTACAGATTTCGCAAGTGGGTTTACCACCAATTGCATATAAGGGTGGGCGGTGGTAAAAAAGTCGGATATAACCTCCTCCGCCCACGTATCTCTATAGTCATCGGAATTATAGGATATACCTGGAAGCTTGAACCTTAAAAACTTTAGGGCACTCTTTCTTAGGGAACGCATGGCATATTGTTTGCCATCCTTATCGGCCAATCGCAAGGAGAAAGATTGATGACCTCCGCCCTCCTTAACCACATGGAGCCCCCCATATAAGGTATCCAACTTCACTACCGGAGCATTAACCGACTTACCAAAATAAGACCGATACCTCTCCCCCCAAAGGAATTTATAGAAGCCGCTCTTATCATAGTCCTCAGGATTGTCCAAAATGGGAGTGGTAACCGACTTGCCTAAACTTTCATCAAAACTTTTATACTCCTTTTCCTTTTCCATAGGTTCCAGGACATCAAACGTCTTTAGATCATCCAAATCATCTTCTGAAAAAAAGGTTACTTTGGAGCTTCCATCATTATAAAAGTCCAATCTAGCAAAACCTCGTTCCCCATATGCGTAATCGCCTTCATATGCCATGGAGCCCCCAATGGCCGTAATGTGTTTTTTCTCAATCTTTGTTGGACTTTTGCTACCTAGGGAGCCGCTAATAATTTGATGGATACCACCTCCTGACAATAACTGTAGATTTTCCTCATGGCCTGAAACCAATGTAATACGGTCATTCGCCTGGGCCAAGGCACTTACGGCTATCCTTAAATAATTGTATCTTCTTGAATTTAGATGATCTGGATTGAAGGCCCCAAGATCCATTACCGCGTTACGCAATGTTCCCAAAACCGGTAAAGGGGTCATGTGCGATTTAAAAGATTCCGTTCCGGCGTAGGTGCCATTACTCATTACCGGATGATGCATGGCTATAACAATGTTCTTTCCTTGGCCATCATTAATGTAGCCCTCCAATTCCTCCATGAAGCGCCTTCTGGTTACTATATTATCGCACTTTTTGTTAATATCCACCAATCTGGACCAATTGGCAATGAACCATTTGGAATCCAGTAAGATAAGATCAAGATTATCATTGATGACCCTGTATTCGATAGGGCATCCATTTTCCGGGAAAACATCAATGCCCTCCTTGTCGATTTCCTTGAGATAATCTTCGACCTTTTCCATTTTATCCAGTTCGTAACTTTTCCATTCATTGTTCCCTGGAAGAAAAATAGTATTGCCCTTAAAATCCCTTACCAATTCCATCTGTTCCCGTATCAACAAACTATCCTTGGACCAATCTCCCATTTCCGTAGAGATATTGTCCCCGGTAAAGATGACAGTGCTATTGTCATCGGCCGTGTTGATTTCTGACCTGAATTTCTCCAAAAGCTGTTTATTAGAGGCTTTGGAAGGGTTACCAAATCCGCCTGCCAAATAGAACGTGTAGCTGATATTCTGTGGATTACCCGGTGAAACCTCTGGAATATTTTGATGCTCTTTGAAACTGGCACAAGAGCCAAAAAATAGAAGGCCCACACATAGAATTTGGTTTATTTTTAAAGGTAGGTGGTTACTACGACTGTGAGGTCTAATCATAAAGTCAATTTTATTATTTAATAAAACCTGCCCTACTATTCAAAGGCAATTCCGCTAAACACTACTCCCAAAATCATAAGAATCAAAAAACCAATGACAATGGCAGTACCAATTTTTGTTTTTTTATCCTTCTGAAATATAAATTCGCGTTTTTCCTTTTCCGGTTCCTTAACAAATTCTGTTTTTTCTTCTCCTTGCTTCATATTTTTAATTTTTTATGTAAACTGTTTTTTTATTCACAAACTCTAAAATTCCTTCTCTTGAAAGTTCTCTTCCGTATCCTGAATTTTTTGTTCCCCCAAAGGGCAACCTTGGATCAGATTTTACCATATCATTGATAAAAAAGGCACCATCGGAAATTTCAGGAATGAGTTCCAAAGCATGTTCAATATCCTTTGTAAACAACATGGACCCTAGTCCATAGCTAGATCTACTTGCCAATTCTATAGCATGTCTTCTGTTGTCCGCTTTGATAATAGCCGCAACGGGCCCAAAGGTTTCCTCGTCGAATGCTGGCATTCCGGGTGTTACTTCGGCAAGAATAGTAGGTTCAAAATATGCTCCGTCCTTTTTATTACCCACAATCAGTTGAGCACCTTTTTCTAGGGATTTGTCCACTTGTTCCTTTAAGGTATCCGCTAAATCTGCTCTGGCAAGAACACCTATATAAGTGTCGTTATCCATGGGATTTCCTACGGTCAGTTTTTTGGTAGCCCCTATAAATCTTTCCAGAAATTCATCGTAGATTTCTGAACACACTATAAATCGTTTTGCCGCAATACAACTTTGCCCCGTATTCTGCATTCGAGCTTGCACCATGGTATCCAAATACTTGTCCAAGTCGGCATCCTCAAAAACGACACAGGCATTGTTGCCCCCAAGCTCCAAAACTGATTTCTTCAGGTTTTTACCGGCGACTTGTGCAATTCCCCTTCCTGCTTTTTCACTTCCGGTCAAGGTCACGGCCTTAATACCATCATTCCCGATCAATTCCTCGATTTCCTCATGACCAGCAAGAATCGCCTGAAAACAACCCTTTGGATAACCCGCATCCAGGAACAACTGCTCCAAGGCCTTGGAACATCCCGGGACATTTTGAGCATGTTTAAGAATACCCGTATTTCCAGCGGTCAGTGTAGGTGCCGCAAAACGCATAACCTGCCAAAAGGGATAATTCCACGGCATGACAGCCAAAATGCATCCCAATGGGTCATAACTGATAAAACTTTCTTCGGCATCGGTCTCTATAATCTCATCGGCCAAGAGGTCTTCTGCATTAAAAGCATAAAAGTCACACGCCCATGCACATTTCTCTATTTCGGCAATACTTTGGGAAATGGGTTTTCCCATTTCAGTGGTCATCAGCTTTGCATATTCTTCCTTTCGTTCCAAAAGCAGCTCGGATACGTTTCGCAGTAATTCACAACGTTCCTCAATCGTTTTATCCGACCATTCCTTTTGGACCGATCGGGCCATCTTTAATTTTTCTAGAATGGAAGTGGAAGTATCTTTATGATATTCCTTTATCCTTTCACCGGTGTACGGGTTTTTTGACCAAATGGTAGACATAATTTCTTGGTTTGCTTGTATTACTACCAAAGGTAAGTTTGAGCCGCGTTTATCCTTAGTTCTTTTCCTTATTTTGTTAACCCTTTTGCACTTTAGGCATTGCCGTTAATATTTAATGTATTAGAGTTAAGCCAACTGCCGTTAAATGCGCAACTTTGCTTTGTAAATGATGAAAGACATCATGACAGAATTTAAAATCAATCATTATGAGTAATAACACAGGAAATACACTATTAGCAATCATTGCCGGATCGGCTATAGGTGCGGCCCTTGGAATTCTATATGCTCCGGATAAAGGAGAAGTGACTAGAAAAAGAATTGCCGACAAGGCCAACGAAACAAAAGATCATTTAACTGAGAACGCTATTACCCTAAAAGATAGGGTGGCAAGTAGTATAGCCTCAGAGAAACAATCATTAGATCACAGGGTAGAATCCTTGGTGTCCGATGTAAGTTATAAGACAGAAGATGTAATTACTACCTTGGAAAGGAAGCTGTCAGAGCTGAAAGCCAAAAACAAGAAACTTCAAAAAACTTCGTAAATAATGGGGGTTTTTGAATCGCTTAACGATACTTCCAACAAGGCTGTTGATATAAGTGAACAGTTTTATAGAAAGACTCAGGAGTACTACAAACTTAAAGTCTTTCACCAATTGGCGTCAACTACCGGAATGTTCTGTAAAATGGCCATCCTCGGTAGTTTGGCCTTTTTAGGGATATTATTCTTAACGGTTGGAGGTACAATTTATTTAGGAGAAGTCCTGGGCAGTATGATTTATTCCTGCTTACTAATGGGATTATTATTCCTTATCATAGTCTTTGTACTTTATAAGCTAAGAAATAAAATCGATAATTTGATCGTAAGGAAATTATCCAGTAAATTCTTCAATTAAAAATGTATAGAAATTTTGATGAGATAGAATATGATTTACAAAGGTTGGACCTTGAGCGTAAAATTGCCTTGGAAGAACTTAAGGGCCTTAAGCAGGAGGTTAAGGAAGATTTAAGCCCTTACAATTGGCTTTCCACCTCACTTTCCATTGTAAAAAAATATGGAATACTCTATTTAATTAAGAAAATACTCAAATAACAGCGGACGAAACTCTTAAACAACCTCCAAGTTCAAAGGTCTTTTTACTTTACTATTAAATTCGCTAGGACTAATTCCATATTTATTTTTAAAAATTTTGGAAAAATAACTCCTGCTACTGAAGCCAACAGAATAGACTACTTGCGAAATATTCATATCTGATTTGCTAATATAATCCCTAGCGGCTTCAAGACGGGCATGCCTTATATATTCCGTTACCGTTCTAGTATACAGTAATTTAAACCCTTCCTGTAACTTTGCCTGTGACAGTCCTGTATCCCTTGCGAGTTGCTCCAAAGTATAATCCTTGGATACATTTTTTGCAATCTTATTTGCCAACTCCCTAATAATTTTCAATTCTCTCCTCAACAAAGAAGTCTCGGGCAGGGAATTTTTACTTTCCCGTTCGTGCTGGGCTATATGCATAGCTAAAATTTCATAGACCAAACCTTCTATTTGCATGATTCGTATCATGCCATTTTTATGTTTCACCTTTCTTAATCCTCCTATTTTATTGGCCAACTTTAAATTGTAGGATCCAAAATAGGAAAATCGCCTTTCATGATCGGTGTCCATAAAAATGGTATAGAGTTTCTTATTGAGCAGCTCAACGCCGTTCAAACGTTTTTTGAGGAATTTTTTTCTGGTAATCTGTACCACGTTAATGGCAAGTTTCACACCTTTTGAAAAATATCCATAGCTAGCCGTATCATCCGTATTGGCAATAATTACCGATTGAAATTGTTCCAAGGTCCTGCGCTCACCTTCAGGTTGGTTAGCAAAACGATGTTCGCAAGAACCTTCTAAACAATAATAGAAACGTATGGGATTGAATTGTGGGGAATCATGGACCATAATGACATCCTCATGAAAAACAATATCATATTCCAACAAGGTAACTCCCCAATCAAAGGGAATATATCGAATGGAACCCGTTGCTTTGGCATTGTTGACCGACAACGTAAACTCCCCCCATCTTTCCGTCAAACTGCCTCCAATTTGTTCCTTTAATTGGTGCACATTGTCACTAGTAGAATTACCCGTTATCGTAATCGTCATCATATGGCAAAATTAGGAATAAGGTATGACATTTTTAAAGTTTCCATCTTTTAAAGATGTGTGGTGAAAACCCAATTGACCTACCCTTCAATAAAAAAGCTCCTTGAAGGAGCTTTTTTATTGAAATCCCATACTATTATCTGCCTATAACCGATCTCGCGTATCCTTGCTCCAGGCATCCAACATCCAACTCACCTTTTCCAAACTTGCAATGTAGCCCCCCATCATATCAATGGTTCCTTCATCACCAGCTTCATCCGCCTTTTTCACTACTTTGTTCATTTGCTTCAGTATGTATTCGTGATTGGTCAATATATGTTCTACCATTTTCGTGTCACTAATCAAGGAAGACGTTTCCTCAACTTTTGAAAGTTTTAGATACTCCGTGAACCTGCTTTCCGGATGGTGCCTAAGCGTCAAAATTCTTTCTGCGATTTCATCAATTTTTATTCTTGCATCCGTATAAAGTTCTTCAAATTTTTCGTGGAGATCAAAGAAATTTTTACCCAACACGTTCCAATGAAATCCTCGTAGATTTTGATAATAGATGTTATAATCGGCCAATAAGGTGTTCAACTCACTAACAACCGGTTCCACCTTGGAAGTTTCCATATCCAAATAGCTCATAGTAGTATTTTTTGATTAATAATTCCTTTTAAAATCCAAAGTTACATAGAAGCATCAAGGAGGGTTAGCTCAATAGAAACAGGCCTTGACTCCAATCAAAGAGACTTTGCCATACCTTGAAGAAGAGCTTACTTGCTTACAAGCGGCTTTAAATTAATATAATGGTAATGGACCTTGCCCACATGGTCATATTCCGTAAAGTTCTTTTTTAACTTGCCCCAATCAAAATTATCATCGAGATTGTTCTCCTTGTAATAATTAGTAATACCATCGCTCAAAAGAATATATTCATCCATTCTAATTTTATTCTTCAAAAGCCTATGGGCAACAATTAAATCCTCACCAAATAACTTTATTCTATTTCCTACCTTGGTCGAGGCCACCTCTTCACCGTAATGCAAAATAATTTTAAGGCCAAGAACTTCAGGAATCATTTGGGCGTCCTTGGAGTCCTTATATTGGTCCCTTAACTCTTCTAATTGCTTATAGAATTCAATATAAAAATTCTCGCATTGTTCTATCAACTTTTGCAAAGAGGGCATTTTACCGGTCTTAAAAAAAAGGACAGCATCACCTTCGATTTCCGAAACTTTGAGGCCTATTTTGTTTGAATATATTATTTTGTTCAAAAGGGTAGGAATTACCTTGGAACTAAGGTCAAAATCTGTTTCGCTCATAAATTCCGTAAAACCACTTATATCAGGTATACATAACAATGTAGGGGTTGTCTTCATCGAATCCATAAAATTTGGGATTATACTTATAATTAAAAAAATCTGCCCATGTTAGTAAGTCTAACCTAGCTTTTTTGTCGCTATTTGGATAGCTCAAAAACAAAAATAATTACTTCGTAAGCCCATTTCCAATTTGGCGTAACATACAGATTTTGTTACCGTTAAGATTCCTAGGGATACAGCAAAAAGAGACGTGCCCTCTTCTTTATTTTTGTATTGAAACGAATTAGGAACATTAAAAAAGATATAATGAAGAAGTTATTGATGATTGCAGGAATAGGAGCCCTAATTATTAGCTGTAATGTAAAAAAAGAGGAAAAGGGAGAAATGCCAGAATTAGATGTTGACGTAATGGCGGATGCCGGAGAACTACCCGAATATGAGGTAAATTGGGCTGATATTAATGTTGGGACAACGACTAAAACTGTTTCCGTACCAAAAGTAGTAGTGGTTATGGAGGAAGAAGAGGTAGAAGTTCCCTATATAGATGTAGATATGCCGGAAGGTGACAGTACTCAGGTTGCGGAAAGAACCATAATGGTTGAAGCCGAAGTTACCGATACTGAACATAACATTGACATCAGAAAAATATTCGCTTCAGGCAATAAACTTTATGTGGTTTCAGAATTGACCAGTACGGATACTTCCATTGGTGATAAAACCATGAGGGTTTCCGATCAAGTTGTGTTGAAAGCTCCAGAGATGGACGTAAAGTACCTCATCGTTGGTGAGAGACCAGATAATATGTTTAATAGTAAATATGAATATGTTGCAAATATGTCCGAAATAGATAAGGATATGAAAGATTCTAAAGTGATATACGAGAAATAGAATTTTTGGTTGATTGGTTGAAAAATGATTCTCGTGTGGTAAAACATACTTGAGTCATTTTTTTTACCCCACAATGCAAATACTAAAGAATTCCTTCAATTTTCATGAAATCGACCATTACTTACGACATAAGCTTCATCGATAAACTAATGAGCCAGCCTGACGAGGCGGCCTCCCATGTTAACTTGACCTATGTCAACCGGGATACCTTGTCCATTTTAAGAATAAGAAAGGGAAAGGAGTTTATATACCAGCTGCACGAAAAACCCTTAAGAAAGAAAGACGACCTGGAAAGAATCAAGAAGTTGGTCATTCCACCTGCTTGGGAGGATGTTCGAATTGCCACCCAATCAAATGCGCATTTACAGGCAATTGGTTATGATGTAAAAAAAAGGACCCAATATAAATATCATCCCACGTGGCTTAAAATAAGAAACAGGGCAAAATTCTTTAAGATGCTTCATTTTGGGGAATCCCTTCCAGTTATTAGAAAGCGAATTGGACAGGATTTAAAGTTGGACGGATGGCCAAAGAATAAGGTATTGGCCTTGATTTTAAGCCTAATGGAAGAAACACATATTAGGATTGGGAACCAACAATATGCAAAAAGAAATAAGACCTATGGACTTTCTACGCTTAGATCAAAGCATGTAACATTATTCAAGGACAATATAAAATTTGAGTTCACCGGAAAAAAAGGCAAAAAGCACAAAATAACCCTTAGAAACAAGAAACTGATAAAATTGGTAAGTAAATGTGAGGAAATTCCGGGCTGGGAACTCTTTCAATTTTATGATAAGGATGGTACCAAAACTTCCGTAGACAGTGGTATGGTCAACGATTACATACAAGAAATAAGCGGTCATTTATTGACCGCCAAGGATTTTAGGACATGGGCCGGTACCGTTGTTTTTTATGAAACCCTCAAGGATTTACCACAACCTGAAAACGATGCGCAAACCAAGAAGAATATTCTAATGGCTTTCGATGAAACGGCAAAACAACTTGGAAATACTAGAAACGTCTGTAGAAAATATTACGTGCACCCTATGGTTGTAAAAAAATATGAAATGGGCAAACTGAATTTTGACGAAAATGGAATTCGGAAAAATCAAAATGGCCTCACAAAAACAGAACAAGAACTTTTAAAACTAATTAGGGAGTATAAGCCCCTGAATAATAATTAAACTAAAAACATGAACAGAAAATTCTCAGAGGCATGGTCTAAAATGGTGGAAAAATTGAACGATTGGTTTAATACCCTCATTCTTAATTTGCCCAATATCATCATAGCCGTTATCGTTTTTGCCCTATCCCTATTCATTAGCAGATATATCAGTAAGGGTGTAGCCAAACTTTTGGAAAAGACTAAGCTACAGGCATCCATGAAAAGTCTTCTGTCCAAAATCGCTTCAATCGTTATTGTACTGCTAGG
>JAUIGC010000028.1 GCA_030429835.1 Bacteroidia bacterium | reverse complement strand
GATGACATGGTACTTGCACCTTCCACTGAAAATATGCTGAAAAAGCATAGAAACGAGATTAAGGAAGCATTGAACAATGCCAAGACATATGAAGAGGCAGTCTCCTAAGCATTATATTAAATTTGCTGAAAAAGCGGACATTTAAACGTCCGCTTTTTAATTATAAAAAACCCCCGATTCTATTTGAACGACCTCATAGGAAAATTACCCCTGAATAAAGCCATCATAAATAGAAGCTTATATTTCCAATTAATCGGTTTCGATTTATTGGTGTAAAAATTTGTCAATCTTACAAATTGGTAGATTATAAATAGAACATGAAAAAATGGTTAGTGTTTAGGACCGTAAAACTAATAATCATAGAATTCCTTTTACTATGAATGTGCCGGATGGGAGCATTTTGTGACGAACGGGAGTCTTTTCCATTCCATACCCTAAATATTGGGCTGTAAGATTATTTGAAAAGCCTTTTGATTAATGTTGATGGAAAATTTCTTGAAACAGGCACCGTAAAGTCCATGAAGGGCAAATGCAGATTAAAATTTCGGGCATTGCCACTTACCTTTTCAATTTTATTAAAATTCACAATATAAGATCGGTGACATTGTTTCAAAGTACTAAAATCCTTTAACTGAGTGGTTATTTGATTTAACGACTGCCTAATAAGTTCTTTTTTAAGCAACCCTCCTTCCAAGTAGTACACTTCAACATAGTTTCCAAATGCCTTTATGCACAATAATTGGTCCAGCGGTACCGTAAACCTGGTATTGACACCGATGATGGCTATTTTTTCTTCGGCCAACTTATTGATGCTTTTTTTGTTGAGTGTTATATCTTCAAAAACGTGCTGTGCTTCCCCCTGATTTTTTTTATCCAGTTTTCTTTCCAAATAGATTATAAAAAGGGTAATAGGAAATAACCCGATAGAAAATGTGTAAAAAATATACGTCCAAAAATTTTCGGACTCCTCTATATAAAGTTCCTCTGTTGTGTATGAATATGACCAGTTCCCGACAGCGATTAGGAAAGTTTCCACTCCTATGAGCAACAACATCTTACCTACAGTCCAATGTTCAATAACCTCAGGGCTTATTAAAATATTGAACAAGCGTAAGGTTAAGAACAAAATAGTAAATGTGACTACACCGTAACCAAAAACATATGCTATTTTATTCGAAGCTATTTCACCTATTGCAAAGGGTTCAAAAATTATCAGGAACAAAAAAGTGAATACCCCAAAGAAAAAGGCGACAAGGAAGTGCTCCCTTAAACTTTCCAAATATGGAAAGGGCCTGGAAAAGGATTTTATGACAAAATGTTGCATAGCCGGCAATTAATAAAAAAATCGGATTAAATCCCAATATTGGGCGTTAATAACTCGTAGCAACTCACTTTTTACCAACCAGCACTTTTGTGTAATTTTAGGTTTCCTTTTTAACGTTCAAATTCAAGAGCGTTGTGACTCAAAATAGTGTCTTTTTATGTACTTAATATTCGATACCGAAACCACTGGACTGCCAAAACGTTGGGATGCCCCAATAACCGATACGGACAACTGGCCACGATGTATTCAGATTGCCTGGCAGTTGCACGATGCCATGGGAAACCTTATTGAGCATCAGGATTATTTGGTAAGACCTGATGGTTTCAACATCCCTTTTGACGCCGAAAAGATTCATGGTATTTCCACGGCCTTGGCGGAACAAGACGGGGTTCCTTTGGCAGAGGTCCTGGAGAAATTCAATGCGGCCATGGCCCAAACCAAGTTTATTGTAGGTCAGAATGTTGGTTTCGATGTCAATATTATGGGTGCCGAATTCCATAGAATGAACGTTGAAAATCCATTACAGGAACTTCCCGTTTTGGATACCTGTACGGAACACACTGCCGAGCTCTGTCAGATTCCCGGTGGTCGTGGAGGTAAATTTAAATTGCCAACCCTTACGGAACTTCACGAGTTTTTGTTCAGGGAACCTTTTGCCGAGGCTCACAATGCGACTGCGGATGTTGAAGCAACTACCCGTTGCTTTTTGGAATTGATACGATTAAAGCAATATACGGCCGAACAATTAGATGTTCAACCGGATTATTTTAAGAATTTCTCGGAGGCCAATCCACAGGAAATTCAGCTTATCGGTCTAAAACACATCAATCTCAAAAAAGCTTCCAAACAAATTGCGGATGCCCTTTGGGAAAAGGATACGGGTGGCATTTCAAAAGAAGAAATAAAGGAAAACCTGGCTACTTTGGAGACGGCCACGTTCGCACATCTTCATAACCATACCCAATTTTCCATACTTCAATCCACCATCAGTGTCCCTGATCTCATTGCGGCAACTGCAAAGGCAAAAATGCCAGCCGTGGCCATGACAGATCATGCCAATATGATGGGAGCCTTCCATTTTGTGAACGGCATCATAAACCATAATAACGGGGTCGCTGCCAAAAACGAGGAAAATAGAAAGCGTTACGAAGCCACCTTGAACGGAACCTTGGAAGAAGGTCAGGAACCCTTGGAAACCCTTCCAGAGCCCGAACTTGAAATCACGCCAATCGTTGGTTGTGAATTCCATGTCTGTGAAGACCACACCAACAAATCGGTAAAGGATAACGGTTATCAAATCGTGATGCTCGCCAAAAACAAGAACGGCTACCTCAATTTGGCAAAAATGTCCTCTATTGCCTTTGTGGATGGGAAATATTATGTGCCGCGAATCGATAAAAAAATTGTAGAGCAATACAAGGAAGACATCATAGTCCTTACCGGTAATCTCTACGGCGAGGTGCCCGGCAAAGTACTCAATGTTGGTGAAAATCAGGCGGAGGAAGCCCTCTTATGGTGGAAGGATACTTTTGGGGATGATCTTTATATTGAGATCATGCGCCATGGACAGGAGGATGAGGATCGCGTAAATCAGGTACTGATACAATTCGCCCAAAAGCATAATGTAAAGTTGGTAGCCACCAACAATACGTACTACGAAAAAAAGGAAAATGCTCACGCACACGATATTCTGCTTTGCGTAAAAGACGGGGAAAAACAGTCTACCCCCATAGGTAGGGGACGCGGATACCGATATGGCCTCCCAAATCAAGAGTACTATTTTAAGTCCTCCGATGAAATGAAGGAGCTCTTCAAGGACATCCCGGAGGCCATCATCAACATTCAAGAAATTGTGGATAAGGTAGAGACCTTCACACTGGCCAGGGATGTATTATTACCCGCTTTTGATATTCCAAAGGAATTTCAGTTTGAAGAGGATAAACTGGACGGGGGCAAAAGGGGCGAAAACAAATACTTGAGGCACATTACTTATGAGGGTGCCAAAAAAAGATATGGGGAGATTACCTCAGAAATTGATGAGCGATTGGATTTTGAGCTTCAGGTCATTGAGAAAACCGGTTATCCTGGATATTTTTTGATTGTGGAGGACTTTATCCGAGCCGCTAGGGAAATGGGCGTTTCCGTGGGCCCCGGTCGTGGTTCCGCAGCAGGTTCGGCAGTGGCCTATTGCCTTTGGATCACTAATTTGGACCCTATAAAGTACGATTTACTTTTTGAGCGTTTCCTGAATCCGGATAGGATTTCCATGCCGGATATCGATATCGATTTTGATGACGAAGGACGTAGCCGTGTAATGGATTACGTCATCAAAAAGTACGGTGCCAACCAGGTGGCCCAAATTATTACCTATGGTACCATGGCGGCCAAATCATCTATCCGGGATACCGCAAGGGCCTTGGACCTACCGTTAGGGGATGCTGACAGAATGGCCAAACTGATTCCCAATATGTCCAAGTTGAAAAAGATTATGGGGGTCGATGAAAAGGTGCTTAGAAGCAAGTTCAACAGCGACGACCTTGTTAAAATAAACGAATTACTCGCCATATCTGAAGGGGATGGTTTGGAGTCCGAAACCCTGAATCAAGCCTATGTTTTGGAGGGTTCTGTACGTAACACCGGAATACATGCTTGTGGGGTCATCATTACTCCGGATGACATTACGAAGTTCGTGCCTGTGGCTCTCGCCAAGGATTCTGACATGTACTGTACACAGTTCGACAACTCCGTGGTGGAAAGTGCTGGGCTATTAAAAATGGACTTCTTAGGTCTCAAAACCTTGACCTTGATCAAGGATACCGTAAAAATCGTAAAGGCGAAACACGGCATTGAATTGGATCCGGAGAACTTCCCGTTGGATGACGAAAAAACCTATGAGCTTTTTCAGCGAGGTGAGACTGTAGGGGTTTTCCAATACGAATCACCTGGGATGCAAAAGCACATGCGCGCCTTAAAACCAACGGTTTTTGCAGACCTTATTGCTATGAATGCCTTGTACCGCCCCGGACCAATGGAATACATTCCCAGCTTTATTGCAAGGAAACACGGCACAGAAGAAATCGTTTATGATTTGGATGCCTGTGAAGAGTATTTGGCAGAAACCTATGGTATTACCGTGTATCAGGAGCAGGTGATGCTACTTTCCCAAAAGCTAGCGGATTTTACTAAAGGCGAAGCGGATGTTTTGCGTAAGGCCATGGGTAAAAAGCAAAAATATGTGCTGGATAAAATGAAGCCCAAGTTCATTCAGCAGGCTTCGGCCAAAGGACATCCCGAAGATAAATTGGAAAAAATATGGAGAGACTGGGAAGCTTTTGCCGCCTATGCCTTCAATAAAAGTCACTCTACCTGTTATGCATGGATAGCTTACCAAACCGCTTATTGTAAGGCCCACTACCCTGCCGAATATATGGCAGCCGTTCTCAGTAACAACATGAACGACATTAAACAGGTAACCTTCTTTATGGAAGAATGTAAGCGTATGGGATTGGACGTTTTGGGGCCAGATGTCAACGAATCCTACTATAAATTCGCCGTAAACAAAGAAGGAGCGGTACGTTTTGGTATGGGTGCCATCAAAGGAGTCGGAAAAGGGGCCGTAGAGGCCATTGTGGAGGAAAGAAAGGAAAACGGACCCTACAAATCGGTTTTTGATATGGCAAAACGAATCGATTTGCGTGCAGCTAACAAAAAAGCTTTTGAAAACCTAGCCCTTGCCGGTGGTTTTGATTCCTTGGGGAATTCACACCGGGCACAGTATTTTCATAACGAAGCTGACGGCATCACGTTCTTGGAAAAGGTCATCAAATACGGCGCCAAGTTCCAAGAGAACCAAAACTCGGCCCAAGTAAGTCTATTCGGCGATGCCAGTGAAGTTTCCATTCCCGAACCCATAGTCCCTCCTTGCGAGGAATGGGGCACCATGGAAAAATTGAAAAGAGAGAAGGACGTAGTAGGAATTTATATTTCCGGTCATCCTTTGGATGATTTCAAAATGGAAATCAAGGCGTTTTGTAATGCCAGTCTGTCCCATTGTAACGATTTGGCGAGTTATGTAAACAGGGAACTTACTTTCGCAGGTGTCATAACGGACGTGCAGCATAGAATTTCCAAAAACGGAAAGGGTTGGGCTTCCTTTACCATGGAGGATTATACGGACTCCTTCGAATTTAGGATCTTTGGGGAAGAGTACCTTAAGTTCAGGCATTTTTTAATGTTGAATTCCTTTGCTTACATCAAACTTTATGTGCGGGAAGGTTGGGTCAATAGGGATACGGGTATCAAGGGAGAACCCAGAATGCAGTTCAACAGCTTTATGCTATTGCAGGATGTTATGGAATCCTTTGCCAAGAAACTGACCATTAAACTGAATATCGATGAGCTGGAAGAGGAGAATGTGCATCAATTAAAAGACACCTTGATATCATACAAAGGCGATCATTCCCTCAATTTCATTGTGTACGAAATGAAGGAGCAAATCAAGGTGCGATTGTCCAGCAGAAAACAAAAAGTTCAGATTTCAAGTGAGCTTTTACGGCGGTTGGAAGAACAGCAGGTACATTTTAAACTAAATTAGCATTAAGAATTTTAGCTGTTGAAGAAAAAAGCCCTTTACATTATAGGTTTGTTACTGATAGGTTTTATCGGGATAAAACTATTTCAATATTTTACGGGCCCTAGTGAGAAATATTCCGATTTAAAAGTAATTGCACATCACTTTAACGGGAATGGCTATGTGGGGTCTTCCACTTGTATGGAATGTCATGCCAACATTTATGATTCCCATGTATTAACGGCCCACTTCAATACTTCCGCCTTTACGACACTTGATAACCTTAAGGGCAGCTTAAAGGAGGGGGAAAACACGGTTAATTTGATGGATTCCGAAATCAAACTAACCACTATCGATGGCAAACCTTTTCAACACGCCAAAATAAAGTATGGCGATAATAGCGTCTTCGATTGGAGTATGGATATTACCATTGGATCTGGGTTAAAGGGTCAGTCCTACCTTACAGACCAACCCGATGGTCTTTTCCAACTACAAGCCTCTTATTATGTGCCTGGGGATATGTGGATCAATAGCCCCAACTATACCGATAGGTTAAGTCCTTTACGTCCGGTAAATGACAAGTGTTTAAAATGTCATGTAACCTTCGCGCAAAATCCAAAGGAATACCCTGATTCAAATAGGTACGATATTTCAAAAATTGTATTGGGGGTAGATTGTGAAAAATGCCATGGACCTGCAGAAAAACATGTAGCGTTTCAAAGAAACAATACGGGAGCCAATGGTATAGATTCTTCTCTGGTCAAACTGACTTCCTTGTCCAGACAACAACGCTTGGACCTTTGTGCTTCTTGCCACTCGGGACTTAGGAACAACCAAATTCAAAATCCATTTAAGTTTTTGCCAGGAGATACATTGTCCAATTTTTCAAAGAACTATCAATCCCTTAGACCCAGTAAGACCTTGGATGTACATGGAAATCAATACGGTTTATTGATCAGCAGTAAATGCTTTACCGCATCGGACCAAATGGACTGTATCACGTGCCATGACCCCCACAAAAACCAAAGAAACGAACCGGAATATTTTAACAGTAAATGCCTGTCATGCCATAAGCAAGATGATATGCACTGCACTCTTCCTTCCACCAAAATGGGAAAAAACGGAAGTAATTGTATCCAATGCCATATGCCCGTAATATCCTCTAAAAACATGCAGGTACAACTCAAAAAACTAAAAAACACCACCCCCATAGGAATAAGAACCCATAATATTGCCATATATCCTGAGCTTCTTGAGAACGAAAAATTAATAGAATAGATTACATCAATTTGGAAATAATCAAAACGAATGCTGTGAGGGTAAGGAAACCGTTGAATATTTGACTAAATTTGCATAATCATTTAAAAGTAATAATCATGGCATTAGAAATAACAGATGCTACTTTCGATGAAGTAGTTTTAAAAAGTGACAAACCTGTAGTAGTGGACTTTTGGGCTGCTTGGTGCGGACCATGTAGAATGGTAGGTCCTATTATTGATGAAGTAAGTAGCGAATATGAAGGAAAGGCAATTGTTGGAAAGGTAGACGTTGATGCCAACCAGGAATTCGCAGCTAAATATGGAGTAAGAAATATTCCTACCGTTTTGGTCTTTAAAAATGGTGAAATTGCAAGTAGACAGGTTGGTGTTTCCCCTAAAAAGGTTTATACTGACGCTATCGATGCTCTTCTATAAAATTTATATTAAATAGAATATTGAGGAAAGTCCGGTTTTACACCGGACTTTTTTTATCCTATCTTTAAATCGTGGATTTACGGCAAGAATTAAATAAGGCTTCGCTATTCCCCAACTTGGAACTGTTGGCAGACCAAGTGGTGGAAGGTTTTATAAGTGGTATCCATAAAAGTCCCTTTCATGGCTTTTCCGCCGAATTTGCCGAACACAAAATTTACAATAACGGGGAAAGTACCAAGCACATCGATTGGAAACTCTTTGCAAAAACCGATAAGCTTTATACCAAAAGATACGAGGAGGAGACCAATCTTAGGTGCCATATGATCTTGGACAACTCGGCCTCCATGTACTATCCTGAGATTAAGGACATATCCCTGGACAACCTTAACAAGATAGGTTTTGCCGTGCTGGCCATTGCCGCACTGATGAACGTGCTCAAAAAACAGCGTGATGCCGTTGGGCTCAGTGTATTTTCAGACAATTACGATTATTACGCTCCAGAAAAAGGCAGTGAACGCCATTTTCAAATGCTCTTGGCCAAACTGAACGAAATAGGCACCTCCCAACAACCGGCAAAAGAAACCAATACCTATACCTATCTACACCAGATTGCAGAAAAAATAAAAAGAAGAAGTCTCATATTCTTATTCACTGATATGTTCCAGACGGAAAAAGAGGATAGCGAATTGTTCGAGGCCCTTAGGCATTTGAAATACAACAAACATGAGGTGGTCCTTTTTCATTTGATGGATAAGGAGCGGGAATTTCATTTTAATTTTGAGAATACGCCCAAACGCTTTTTGGATGTGGAAACCGGGGAATATCTGGATCTGTACTCTGATAACATAAAGGAGGCTTATGAAAAAAAGATAACGGATTTCTACACCGACATAAAATTAAAATGTGCACAGTATCGCATGAAATATGTAGAGGTAGATATCAACGGTGATTTTTCCACCATTCTAAATACTTTTTTGGTAGAGCGAAGCAAATTTCTCTAAAGGATAATATTTTAAAAGAAAATATTTGTGCAATTGAATAAGCGATGTATATTTGCACACGCTAAACGCCACGGTCTGGTAGTTCAGTTGGTTAGAATACCTGCCTGTCACGCAGGGGGTCGCGGGTTCGAGTCCCGTCCAGACCGCAAGTAAAATCAAGCCCTCACAATTGTGAGGGCTTTTTTTATGGTCTTGGGTTAAACATAGGTTAAACAAATCCTCGCTTTAAACCAATTGAAGTTTATGAATATCCAACTTCCCATTTATAAAAGTTCGGGCATAGCACGTTTTCTCTTTCAGGATTACGCATTAATTCCACAAGCGTTGATGGTACTATCTGCAATGAAGCCCCATAAAGATTTCGCAACCAACCGTATTGGCTTTCTTCGCCCCCTTTGGTCAAGCAATTCCAATAATGGCCGATTTCTTCCTTCAAATCGCAATCGACTACCAACGAACTTCCTTCGGTAAGGGAGAAATCATGCAAGACACCGCTATTCATGGCAACTAACTTTTGGCCCAATAATGTAAATTGCCCATGGGATATTTTACCTATATTGCTTTCGTCGGTCTCTGGATACCTTGCCATAAAAATTGTGGATGAGGGTTCAAAAATATCTGAATAGTAATTTAAGGCTTTCTCGGCCTTGACAAATTGACCGGCCGTACATTAGTGCAGGAATAATTTTTTGTCCCATTTTAGTCACCTTGCCCATAGTCGATTGCTAGGAAACTCCAAAGATATCCTCTATCCAACCGTATCTATCGCTCCGGTCGTACTTGTCAAATGACATCATGATTTTGCAATAGACGGTTCCATAAGCTTTCTATTTCATCCTCTGTCTCACAAATGGTGTAAAATGGGATGGAAGGATTTGGCCTGAATTTTGGACCTCCATTAAGGCACATGAATTTCTGACCATCCACTTAAAAAGTTACTACTAAGGGATTTTTGTCTTTTACCGCTAAATTGATAAATGCTTGCGTTGCCATTTTACTTTTATCATTTAAGAGAAAACTTTGATTATTGCTTTCCATTTAATCTTTGTAAAATCAAGGTATAAGATTGATATCATCCGTATTATTGGACTCTATCAAAATTAGCATATAAAGGGAACGTTCGTATGCTACTAAAGTAGCTTTACCGTACACTTTTTTGTGACAAACCTCGAGGGAAAATGTTTAGATCAACTTAAAACCAAAGTTCGATATTCCACTATCGATAAAACTTTTTAAGCTTTGTCCGGTACAACTGCAAATAGTTTCGTTTGGCCTTATCGCCCAGATACGATGCATCGATCAAGTCGCCCACCTTTTTGGGGTCGGCCAGTAATTTTGCCCATACGCTATCACATTGGTCTTTGGTAAGTCCCGCGTGTTCGGCAAGCTGAAGGAATTGGCCCATGACCTTGCCTTTCGCTAGGCCCTTCGGGAGCAGACCATCATCCAATGCAAAATCGGAATCTTCTATATGCATGCGGGTATTGAGCAGGTCATAGGCAGGACTTAACCTGAAATCTCCCAATTCTGTTTCCAATAACGAGAAATTTTTGAAATGGGCGTCCCCATTGGAAAAAAGATAATTGAAGACGAGTAGTCGGAAAAGTTTCGGTGCCTCCAATTGATAGGCAGGCAGGTATTTTTTCATAAGTTCGAACAACTCAAGATAACTGCCCGAATATTTATAGTGTTCCCCATAGGTCTGGGGAGTCCTTCCCGCCAGGGAAGCAAAATCCTCTTTGGCAAGTTTCCCGCCATCTTTCTTTACATCAAATCGCTTGGTAATGTAGGCAGGTGTACCATCCTTAAAAAATATGAGCGCATTTTCGGCGGTCTCGATATCGAATACCTGTCGTGCGATCTGCATCGTCAAATGCTCATTGGCAGGCATCTGGTCAGGATTTTTACCTGCACCGGGAATTGATTTTAATATATAGGTTCCTTGCTCCCCTTCGTTAATAAGCCGAAGTTTGTTTTTCTCCAAAAGGACGGAAAATTTTTCCTGTACCCCGGAAATCGAAATCCTTTTTCGGTTCTCAACAAAGAGTTCATCCGTAGCTTCGTTGCTGGCCGGGGAATCGTAAGACAATATATGGTTTACCTTTCTGCCATCAAATACCCTTCTCAAGCAGGTCGTGCTATAGGTCTCATACCCCTCTGCCAATGTGCCGGGACAATATTTTATCATCGGTAAGCTCATTTCGGTTGCTCAATTTTCTTTACGGTTATGGCACCGATCGTATCATAACGTGCCGTTGTCAGCAATATGCCAAAGTAATCGTTTTGGTCTATCTTCATATGTCTGCACACTACCTGTTTGTTTGTTCCCTCTGGAAGCATATTATAAAAAAATGGGAACAGATGTTCGGAACGGTACTCCTGTTCGGTTTTGGGCAACGTTAGGCTTATGGACGGCTTTCCCGAATCACCAAGCCATTGGTCATGGTAGCGATACATAAAGCTCCCATCATCATACTGTGTAAGTATGCCCGCTTCTTCTCCCTTAAATAATATCTTGGCCTGCCTCATATAATCAATCTAGAATTTCTTTACTTTTAAGCATACCTCCATTCCCAATACATCCGCAATGCCATCCAAGGTTTCAAGGGTAGGGTTTGCCTGGCCACGCTCAATTTTATAGAGTGTATTAACACTTACATCGGCGAGTTGGGCCAATTGTTGTTGGGTTACCCGTAGCGCTTTTCTACGTGCTTTGATGCTCTTGCCTATCTTATTTTTTGACACTATAATGTGATTTAGATGTAAAAATAGTTATAAAATTCAATATTTACAATAAAAATCACATTATACTGAGATAATAGAGTAAAATATGTAATAGAATGAGTGAGTAGCGGTAAAAGTCACATTATAATGTGATAGTGGTATAATTTTTGAATTTGAGGTTCAACAGCTGGATGTTTTCGGATGAACCCAAAAACTGCCTTTCCAGTTTTTGTTCATTTCAATGACTGTTTGAGACCGTATCCTATTTTTCGAAGCTCTTTTGCAACACAGTTGCACCAAAATTCCATTACCTTTGCAGAACAAATGAAAGCACTTGTTTCCATATCGATGTCATTTATTTTCCTTCTTCAAGGAGTGTCGATGGATATGGACTTATGTGAGAAAATTGAGAAAGTGTCCGCTTTCCTTGCCCATTACCAAGACCACAAAGAGTACGACGGAGATTCTTTTTTTGAATATGTAGTAGAGGATTATTTCAATGACGATGGTGATAAGGAAGGACATCACGATGGTTCAGAACACGACAAAGCCCCTTCTCACAGCCACCATCAGTGTTGCCATCCCATAGTTTTTGTTACCCCGTCAAATTCGTTAGCCATTAAGTCGATAAGATTTGAAGGCAATACCCAATTCGACCAATACACTTCACAATTCGACTCTAGGTTTCTGGAATCTCTTTTCCAGCCCCCTCGGGCATAATTCAGTTTTTAGAGGATAGCTATATCCCGTTTTGACTTGTCCCTTTTTTGGATATGTCAATAGTGTGCGTTGCATTTTAGCCAATGTTCTTAACGCGAAGTTCAACTGAATAAATACCCTGTTTATGATTAACAGAATCATTGATTTCTCGATCAATAATAAACTTATTATTGGGCTGTTTACCCTGCTCATTGCGGGCTGGGGAATCTACTCGCTCAATCAAATACCCATCGATGCCGTACCCGATATAACCAACAATCAGGTGCAGGTCATCACAACATCACAGAACCTCGCCGCACAGGAAGTGGAACAATTCATTACCTATCCTGTGGAACTGGCGATGGCCAATATTCCCGGGGTAGTTGAAATCCGTTCCATATCCCGTTTCGGGCTTTCTGTGGTTACAGTAGTCTTTGAAGAGAATATGGGTACTTACCTGCCCCGCCAGCTGGTCAACGAAAAACTGAAGGAAGCCGAGGAAAACATCGGCACCGATCTGGGAATACCTTCTATCGGGCCAATTTCAACCGGACTTGGCGAAATCTATCAATACACGCTGGAAGTAGAACCTGGCTATGAATCCCAATACGATGCCGTAAAGTTGCGAAGTATCCAGGACTGGATTGTAAAACGCCAGTTGAGTATGACCCCTGGTGTAGTGGAAATCAGTAGCTGGGGCGGGTACATCAAGCAGTACGAAGTGGCGATTGACCCTTCCGTATTGAATTCCTATGACCTGACCTTGCCCGAAGTCTTCAATGCATTGCAACAGAACAATGCCAATACGGGGGGCAGCTACATCGAAAAAGGTCCCGAACTTTTTTATATACGCAGCAAGGGATTGGCCAAGGATTTTGAGGATATACGCCAGACCGTAATCACGAACAGGAACGGTGTGCCGCTTACCGTTGGCCAGATCGGCGAGGTGGGCGTTGGGAAGGCACCACGCTATGGGGCCGCTACCAAGGACGGAAAGGGCGAAACCGTCGTAGGAATCGTAATGATGCTAAAAGATGCCAATTCTGCCGATGTCATTGCCCGCGTCAAGGACAATGTTGCCAGAATACAGCAAACACTTCCGGAAGGGATTACCATCAAACCTTTCCTTGACCGCACCCGGCTTGTGGAAAAAACGACTTCCACCATTTCTGAAAACCTCATTATCGGGGGGCTTATCGTGATTTTCTTTTTGGTATTCCTATTGGGAACTTGGCGTTCGGGGCTTATCGTAGCCTCCGTAATTCCGCTTTCGATGCTTTTTGCATTGGGAATGATGAACACTTTTGGCGTCTCGGCCAACCTGATGAGCCTTGGGGCCATAGATTTCGGAATCATTGTCGATGGGGCGGTCATCATCATCGAGGCAATGGTCGTCCTTTTGGTAGCGAGACTGGCAAAGCTCAAAAAACTATCGAAGGAAGAGCGGAAATCCGAGGTGAACAAATTGGCGTTCAAATCCTCGTCCCAGATGATGAACGCGGCCATTTTCGGCCAGATTATCATCCTGATTGTTTTCATTCCAATACTGACCCTTACCGGAATTGAAGGTAAGATGTTCCGTCCGATGGCATTAGTCTTTGGATTCGCCATCATAGGCGCAATGATTCTATGTTTAACCTATGTACCGATGATAGCATCCAGCCTACTGTATTCCAAAAAACTGGATAAAGAAACCTGGGGCGACAAATTTATGGGATGGTTGGGGCGCAAGTACCGCCCGATCTTGGATTGGGCCTTGTCCGCAAAAAGACTTGTGGTCATCGGTGCGGTGGTCCTTTTGGGGATTTCCATTTTCATATTCTCGACATTGGGTGGGGAATTTATCCCAAAACTGGATGAAGGCGATTTTGCATTGGAAACACGTATGGCGCCCGGAACTTCCCTTGAAGAAATGACCAAGAATATGGGCAAACTGGAAGCCATACTATTGGACAAATTTCCTGAGGTCAAGACTGTGGTAACCAAAATCGGGGCGGGCGAAATTCCTACCGACCCGATGCCCATTGAAGGTGCGGACATAATGGTCAGCCTAAAAAATAAGGATGAATGGACTTCCACGGATAGCAAAGAGGAACTTGCCGAGCAAATGGAAGAAGCCCTATCGGTTCTACCGGGGGTGGATGTTGAATTTTCCCAACCAATCGAAATGCGTTTCAACGAACTGATGACGGGGGTAAAACAGGATATCGCCGTGAAAATTTATGGGGAGGATTTGGAACTGTTACAGGAAAAAGGAAACCAGGCCGGGGAAATTATAAGGGGTATTTCCGGTGCCGCGGATGTCCGTGTGGAACAGGTGGTAGGGCTGCCCCAAATCGTTATCGATTTCAAAAGGAATCGAATGGCGGAATACGGACTTACCATTTCTGAGCTTAACCAAATCGTTAGTACCGCCTTTGCAGGGGCGACCACAGGAAAGGTTTTTGAGGGGGAACGAAGGTTCGACCTTACCGTCAGGCTACAGGAAAAATCACGTGAGGGCATCGCATCCATTCAAAATCTATATGTCCCGCTTGCCAACGGCCAGAAAATCCCGCTGCGAGAGGTGGCGGACATCACTTTTGAGGATGCGCCCGCCCAGATTTCCCGCGATGATACAAGCCGCCGTATCGTTATCGGGGTCAACGTGCGCAATAGGGATACACAATCCCTGGTAGAAGAAATGCAGAATACCCTTCAACAGCGGCTTGACCTTCCGCCCGGCTATTCGGTTACCTACGGTGGTGAATTCGAAAATCTGCAAAGGGCACAAAAACGGCTCTCGCTGGTAGTTCCCTTGGCCCTGGTGCTCATTTTTGTCATCCTGTTCATCAGCCTACGCTCTTTGAAGCAGTCCCTTTTAATCTATACGGCCATTCCGTTCGCCGCGGTAGGCGGTGTTCTTGCGCTCTGGTTGCGCAGTATGCCTTTCAGCATTTCCGCCGGGGTAGGTTTTATAGCCCTGTTCGGGGTTGCCGTTCTCAACGGTCTGGTCTTGATAAGCAGTTTGAACGAGCTGAAGGCCGATGGTGTAACAGATTTGAAGACCCGGATACGAAAAGCGACGAAATCCCGCCTGCGTCCCATCTTCCTGACCGCGGTAACCGACATCGTAGGCTTTCTGCCTATGGCCCTTTCCGGCTCATCGGGAGCGGAAGTACAAAGGCCCTTGGCGACAGTAGTCATTGGTGGATTGTTCACGGCAACCTTACTTACGTTAATCGTTTTGCCAGTTCTATATAGCTGGTTCGAAAAACCTAAAAAAATGAAACTGAACCCTTCGATTACAACGGTGCTGATATTGCTTCTTGTTTCTTTCTCAACCCAAGCACAAACTGGGAAAGACAGCACGGCCGTATCGCTTGACCAACTAAAGCAAAGGGCTATTACAAATAACCCTATGCTGAAAGCGGATAGTCTGAACATTTCAAAGAACAGAAAACTGCAGGCGACGGCATTCAATCCGTCGAATACGAGTTTTTTCTATTCCGAGGAAGAAGTACCCGGCAACGGTGTTAACCAGTCCAATCTAGGAAGCGGGATCAATAGCTATGGCATTGGCCAAAATTTCGATTTTCCGACCACCTATATCCAGCGCTCACAACTGTTGAAACAGCGAACGGTAGTTTCTGAAAAAAGCTATCAGCTACAGCGCAATGAACTTGAACGGCAAGTGGCAACGGCCTATTATAAATGGGTAAACGGATATCAGAAGGTCCAATTTTACAATCGTCTGGACAGTCTATACACCAATTTCGAGAAAGCGGCCAAACTTCGGTACGAGACCGGCGAAACGACCAAATTGGAACAACTAAATGCCAGTAGCAATCGAAAACAAATCGAACTGAGGCTAAAGGAATCAAAAGTACGCTACAATTCCGCGGTCTTGGAACTGGAACAGTTGACGGCCTCGAAAATTTCCGCGGAAGTGTACCCATCGGAAATAAAGCATACCCCTTTACTGATAGAGGACGGAAACGACCTCTTGACAGAAGGGAACGCTTTCCTTTCCTATCGAAACGAGTTGGTCAATTTGGCCGAGGAAGAAACCGATGTCCAGCAATCCCAATGGTTACCTGATATCAACTTGCAATATTCGTTACAGACGATTGATGGAACCAGCGGGTTTTATGGGTTTCAGGCCGGGATAAGCATCCCGCTCATTTTCAATTCCCAAAAAGGGAACGTACAGGCCCTGAAAATCGAAAGGATGCGCCAAGAGGAACTGTTTAAAAATGAAAAACTGACGTTATCGAAACGACTTGCAACGGCAACCGCCAATTACGAACAATGGTTGCAGCAGGTGGCCTATTATGAGGAAACCGGGCTGCCTATGAGCGAGGAACTTTTCGACGGGGCGTCCCTTTCTTTTCGTGTGGGCGGCATCGATTATATCGAATACATACAGAGCTTGTCCGAAGCGACCAACATAAAGATCAATTGGTTCGACGCCCTGCTCAATTACAATTTATCGGTTGTGGAAGTCGAATACCTAACTACTAAAAAGTAAAAAAATGAATTATCTATCAAAAATAGCTGCCTTCGGTTTTACGGTTTTATCGTTGACCGCTTGTAAGGACAATCAAACCGATACCGCCGAAATAGAGACGGAAAATCCTGAAATGGGACATCACGAAGAAGGACATATCGCCTTAACGCAATCACAGGCCGAGGATGCGGGATTTACCTATGGTACCTTTGACCAGGAAGAAATCAAAATACCGATCGAGGCCAATGGTGCTATTGAACTACCGCCCAACAATATGGCATCCATATCTTCCCTTTTGGATGGATTCGTGGTCAAGATCAACTTTCTGGAAGGCGATGTGGTCAAAAAAGGTCAGATATTGGTAGAACTAAAAGACCCGGCCTATGTAAAACTGCAACAGGAATATCTAAGTGTGTACGGTCGCCTTAGCTATCTGAAACAGGAACTGGACAGACAGCAAGTCCTAAACGATGCCGATGTGGGTGCAAAGAAAAACCTGCAACAGGCACAATCAGAATATTCGGCAAAAAAAGCCGAACTGGCCGCTTTGAAAGAGCAATTGGCCTATGTAGGGATTAGGGCAAGTGCTATAGAGAACGGTAAAATTCAGAATCGGGTCTATCTGCGCGCGCCCTTTGGCGGTACGGTTACGTCGGTATCTGCCCATAACGGCCAGAAAGTAGTGTCTGGCCAAGAGATTTTGCAGGTCATCAATAGGGAGCATATGCATTTGGAACTTCAAGTGTTTCAAAAGGATATTCCCAAAGTAAGGAAAGGACAAAGGGTGCAGTTTACCGTTCCGGCCTTTGAGGGCAGTCCCGTTTTTGAAGCGGAAGTTTCCTTGGTGGGCAAGAACCTTGATATGGTTTCCAAAACCATAAGGGTACACGCCCATTTCAAGGAAAATGAGATGTTGATACCAGGGCTTTATACGGAAGCAAAAATTATGCAGGACAGCAAAAAAACAAGGGTGCTGCCGACTTCTGCCATAATCTCGGATAAGGGAACTTCCTATTTCTTTATCAAAACCGTGACCAACGGAAATGAAATCAACTTTGAAAAAGTGGCCTTTGAACCGGGAATCAAATCTGACCAATTTGTTCAAGTAAAGAGCTATGATGAAATACAGGATACCACGGCCATCGTATTAAAAGGCGCATACACCCTAAAAGCGGTAATGAACAAATCCGAAGGTGGGCATCAGGATTAGATGTAGAGCGAAATGGTCTCGGAATTATCCACATTCTAAATTATGACTATGAATACTAAAAGAAAACAAGACTTAAAGGAAGCACGTACACTTCAAATTTGGAACGTCATCTATAATATCATCGAAGTGGTCGTATCGCTTATCGCAGGATTTACCGCCAACAGTTCAGCGTTGATAGGCTGGGGACTTGACAGTACCATCGAGGTGATAAGTGCCGGAACATTGGGCTGGCGGTTGCACGGCGAAATTAAAGGCATCGATGAGAGACGTGTTGAGAAAAGAAAAATGATAACCCTTTATGTCATTGCGATATCCTTTGCGCTTATCTGTGCTTTTATATCATATGATTCCATATCAAAACTGATTAGTCAAGAAACGGCTTCCTGGTCAATGATTGGTATTGTGATACTGATGGTATCATTGGTTGTAAATCCCATTTTGATTTATTACAAAAGAAAATATGGTAACAAATTGGACAGTCCAGCTCTTAAAGCTGATGCAAAGGACACTTTTATCTGCCTGTACCAAACCGTGGTAGTGCTATTGGGCCTGATGCTCGTGAAATGGTTGGGCTGGTGGTGGGCCGACCCTCTAGCGGCATTATTGATAGTTCCTTATGCGGCAAAAGAAGGCTGGGAAGCCTTTACCAAAGCAAAAAACATTAAAAAGAATCTTGATAAATAATGAAAGAAATAGAAAAAACATTGGAAAACAAAAGTGTGCGTCCTACGGCTATGCGCATTTTGATTTATAAGTATATGGCCGAGAAAGAAATTGCTGTTGCATTAACGGACATTGAGAACGCTTTCGCGAAAGCGGACAGAACTACGCTCTATCGAACCTTAAAAACTTTTGAAGAAAAAGGAATCGTGCACCAAATAGACGATGGCACTAATATTTCAAAATATGCGCTTTGTGAACCTGGGTGCAATTGTGAGATTGAACAGGATTTACACCTGCATTTTCATTGCAACAACTGCGATGAAACCGTATGCCTTACAGAACATAAGATACCGCAGGTTAATCTACCAGATGGATATGTAGCTGAGGACGCGAACTTGGTAATAAAAGGCATTTGCGAAAAGTGTAGCGGGCAATAAATGCACTTCCGTTGCACGGTTTAAACCTGTACTTTGAACGCTGAAAAATAAGAACTTATGATACAGTTTATAGATACGAAAAAAGAGAACCTGATTGCAGCAAAGCTTTCGGGTAAATTGAACGAAGAAAATTTAAAGACCGTTCACGAACGCATACACCAAATTATCGATAAGGGTCATAAAGTGGACTTTTATTTTGAAATGGAAAATTTCGAAGGCTATACTCTAAAAGGTTTTTGGGAAGACATAAAAACAGATGCCGCACATATCGATGACTATGGGAAAATGGCGTTTGTTGGAAATGAAAAATGGCAGGAATGGGCAGCAAAGGCAACCGATTTCTTTACCGGAAGAGAGGCCAAATATTTTGAAGCCAAAAAAAAGGAACAGGCTATGGCTTGGGTCAATTCATAAAAACTTGTTAGATGAAATTGAATACCACCATCCCTAAAGGTTTAAAAGAACACTATGATAAGGAAGTGAATCTATATCGTAACGCATTGAATCGGAAAGATTATGGAATTGCTTGGAAGCATCTTGAACGTTCACACATTCTCGGGCAGTCCTATCCTTACGAACATACCTATTCCCATTGGCTGATGCTCAAATTTGGCTTTAGACAAAAAAACATAAAAGAGATTTTAGGTCAAGTTGTTCGATTGGTCGTTGGCGGGTGGAAATCATTTATTGACCACGTGCCCGTAGGAAATACGGGTGGTGCTAATGTTCCACCTCTTATGAGAATGGAACTTCCTCACGACTTGGAAATAATTATAAAAAAATACAGACCAACCTTATGAAAAAGAAAAAAGTAAATTTACGCGACATAGACCCTAAAGAACATCAGGGCGAGCACAGCCACGATGACGGACACAATCACAGCAGTCCGGAAGAATTGTCGAACTTCAGAACTTATTTACCTGCCATTTTTAGCTTTATGATGCTGATAGTTGGCATTGCCATTGATTATTTTGATGCCTTCCCCTTCTTTAAAGGTTGGATTCGTGTTGTCTGGTACACTGTGGCTTATATCCCAGTTGGATTTCCTGTCATACGGGAAGGCTGGAACAGTATCTTAAAAGGCGACTTTTTCACGGAATTTTTCTTGATGTCCATTGCCACATTGGGGGCTTTTGCCATAAGCGAATATCCCGAAGGTGTGGCTGTTATGTTGTTCTACGCCGTAGGCGAACTGTTTCAAAACGCAGCGGTCAATCGCGCCAAAAGAAATATTAAAGCGTTACTCGACGTGCGCCCTAACGAAGCATTGGTCTACCGAGATAATGATTTTGTCTCTGTCAATCCTGAAACCGTCGAGATTGGCGAGAAAATTCAGGTTCGGGTGGGTGAAAAAGTACCACTCGATGGTATTTTACTTTCAGATAAAGGGTCGTTTAATACAGCAGCTTTGACAGGTGAAAGCAAGCCCGATACCATTGCGAAAGGCGAAAAGGTTTTTGCGGGAAGCATCAATCTCGATGGTGTCATCGAAGTTGAAACCACTAAAGAATTTAAGGACAGTTCCATTGCCCGTATTCTGGATATGGTGCAGAATGCCACCGCCCGTAAATCAAAGACTGAACTGTTCATCAGAAAGTTTGCACGGATTTACACACCTATCGTTGTATTTCTGGCTATTGGTCTGACTTTTCTTCCTTATTTCTTTGTTGATGATTACGTGTTTCGTGATTGGTTGTACAGAGCATTAATTTTCTTAGTTATTTCCTGTCCCTGTGCATTGGTTATTTCTATACCATTGGGCTATTTCGGTGGTCTGGGTGCAGCATCACGTAACGGTATTTTATTCAAGGGCGCATCCTTTTTGGATGCAATGACCAAAGTGAATACCGTGGTAATGGACAAAACGGGAACTGTTACCAAAGGGGTCTTTAAGATTAAGGAAGTGGTCAATACATCCGCTTTCGCGGAAGCGGAATTTATGCAATACCTGATGGCGATGGAAGAACAATCCACCCATCCCATTGCAAAAGCAATTTTGGAATATAAGGCAGATGGTGCAGATTTGGAAGCGACCGAAGTTTCTGAAGTCGCTGGAAAAGGATTAAAAGGAACGGTTAGCGGTAAAACTATTTTGGTCGGTAACAAAGCTTTAATGACCTCGAATAACATCGAAGTACCTTCTGAAACCGATAGCATCGTAGAATCAATAGTAATGGTTGCCATTGATGGAAAGTTTGCAGGTTATGTAACCATTGCCGATGAACTGAAGGAAGATGCCCACCAAGCTATTAAGCAAATAAGGGAAGCTGGAATTTCAAAAATCATAATGCTTTCGGGTGATAAAGATTCCATTACGCAACAGGTTTCCAAAGAATTAAATATTGATTGGGCAAAAGGTGGTTTACTACCGGAAGATAAGTTGAACGAGGTCGAAGAGCTCAAAAAACAACCGGAAACAAAAGTAGCCTTTATAGGCGATGGTATTAATGATGCGCCCGTATTGGCAGCAAGTGAAGTCGGTATCGCAATGGGTGGTTTGGGAAGTGATGTTGCCATTGAGACGGCAGATGTTATCATCCAAACCGACCAACCAAGTAAAATTGCAAGAGCAATAAAAATTGGGCGTTCTACCCGAAAAATTGTTTGGCAAAATATTGGCTTGGCATTTGGGGTGAAAGTAATTGTGCTTATTCTTGGTGCAGGTGGTCTTGCCACAATGTGGGAAGCGGTGTTTGCCGATGTGGGTGTGGCGTTGCTTGCTATTTTAAATGCGGTTCGGTTGCAGAAAAAGAAGTGGGAATGATATATTTTAAAATAAATACTATATTCTGCTATGCCTAAAAATGAACCACTAAAACAGCATTACATCCCTCGCTCGTACCTTAAAAATTTTGGCGTAGAAGGTAAAAAGGGAAACTATTTCGTCGATGCCTACAAATTAGAAGACGAATTTCTCTTAGAGCAAATTAGTACGAAAAGCATCTGCTTCAAAAAGAATCTCTACACTATTCCCAATGCCGAAGTCGAGAAGAAGTATGCTTTGGAACATCACTATGCGGAACACGTAGATTCCGAGTTTCCGAAAATATATGCTTTACTGATAGATGAAAAGGTTATGGTTCTGACACCTGAACAAAAAAGACAGGTATTATACGTTTGTTTATCGCTCTACTTCCGTACCCCAAAAGTTCTTAATCATCAGAATGCGTTCACTGACCAGATTTTAGATAGGATGTTGCTCTATGCAGATGCTAACGGCGATGTAAAGTTCTCATTTGAAGAGGAAAAATACGAGTTCAATAAAAAGGACATTGATAAGGTTAGACACGAATTCAAAGAGCGGAATAGATTAAAATTCATAGTTAATCATTTGGAAAGATGGAAAGAATTTGTAGACTTCAAATACGATTGCACAATAAATCTACATCGAATCGATGACGCGAATGCGCCTTTAATTACTTGCGATAATCCAGTCTCGATTCGTGGTATAAACTCAACTCGATTCGAAGGTCTGTTTAATCCCGATTCGGTAATAACCTTACCATTAGACACGAAATATTATCTGGAAATTTTTCCCAACAGTATAGCCAACGGTCAAACCAGAATTAATAGAATGGTTCACGATAGGGACTACGCTTTTACTACCAATGCAATAATCCAGAGTAATGCGGAAAAATTAATAATCGGCAAGCCCGGAACGATTGAAAGACATTTCGAAATTCAATCAAGCTATGAACAGGACGAGAATGCCGAACGCTTTGTTGAAAAAGCAAAATTCAAACTTGAACAAATGCAAAAGTTTCACAAAATTTGCGAGACTTCAGGCTTTCCCTCAGAAGAAGCGACTGCACAACTCAAAAGGATGTTAGCGCACGAATATTTCAAAAATGAAGATCAACTGCTACAATTGAAGCGATTGCTTATTGTTTTGGGTAAATGGAAATAGCGCAGAATGTAGAAACCCTGAAATTAAAGTTCTGTTAATCGCAATAAAAACTGTTAAAATTTTGTAATTTTGCATCGATGAAAAAGGTTTTCCATAAAATATTATCCGTTTTGATGGCATTTGTGGTGTTGTTCACTACGATGTCGTTTACGGTGGATATGCACTATTGTGGGGACTCTCTGGTCGATTTTAGTCTTTTTACAAAAGCCGAAGGTTGTGGGATGGAAAAAGCACAGCCGGCCAAAAGCTGTGAAAATCCTTCGATGA
>JAUIGC010000247.1 GCA_030429835.1 Bacteroidia bacterium | reverse complement strand
TTCTTTGTGGGTGCCAGTAACGACCCTATGACCTATGGAGAAGCCTTGGCCAAAAAAGGAGATATTGTCATGGTTTCGGTCAATCATAGATTAAACATTCTAGGATTTCTTGATCTTTCCAAGTATGGAGAGGAATATGCAGAATCCGCGAATGTAGGGATGCTTGACATTGTGAAAGCTTTGGAATGGACCAAAAACAATATCGCAAATTTCGGGGGTGACCCTGCAAATGTGACTATTGTAGGTGAATCTGGGGGTGGTGGAAAAGTAGGTACCTTAATGTGTATGCCTGCGGCGAAAGGGTTGTTCAACAAGGCCATTATACAAAGTGGTACGTTGATAAACGCTATGACCAAAGAGAAGTCACAGAAACTGGCCGCGACCGTATTAGAGAAATTGAATGTTGCCCCAGAGGACATTAAAAAACTGGATACCATTGCCTATCCCGATCTAGTAAAAGCAGGAAATGAAGCCGTAGCCGAAATTTCTGGCCCCAGAACTCCGGGTTCATCAGGAATGTTTGGTTTTGCGCCCTCTGCTGACGGCGAGATATTGCTCCAGCAGCCTTTTAGTCCAGGTTTTGCCGATATTTCAAAAGATATTCCCGTAATGATCGGTTCAACATTGAATGAGCTTATGCCTGTTGCTTACGGAAATAAGACCTTGACTTTAGAACAGGCCAAAGACAGTCTAGCCAAGGAATACGGAGCTAAAACCGATGAATATGTAGCGCTATACGAAAAAGCTTATCCGGATTATACTCCTCAGGACCTATTATCTATTGATAAAATGTTTAGACCCTATACCATTCGTACCGCGGATGCAAGAGCTGAAGAATCGGACGCTCCCGTCTACGCCTACTTACTGGCCTGGAAAAGCCCTGTTGAGGAAGCTTCCAAAGGTTCGTTTCATGGTTTGGATATTCCCTTGGCGTTCAATACCGTTGATCTTAGGGCAGACTGGACGGGCAATGGCGAAGATGCTTGGGAACTAGCCGACAAGATGAGTTCTGCTTGGATCAATTTTGTAAAAAAGGCAGATCCCAATGTGGAAGGCGTACTTCCCGAATGGGAGCCATACACCGAAGAAAATGGAGCTACAATGTATTTTGACACGGAATGCCGAATTGTGCACAACCATGATCGGGAATTGATGAATTTCATCCGACCTTTGGATTAGTGGGACAAGTCATTTTACCATTTTAGGAGAACTTTTAAGAATAAACAATACAGTAAAGGGGCCATCAAAAATGGTCCCTTTTCCTTTCGTATTCACTGGTAAAGTTGATGTTCCTCCTTAAAATTGGTTCATTCTCAGTATACGTGACCTCTACTTTAAATCGGTAAGAATAAATTCTACTTTTAAAGAACAAAAACTAGGTATAGTTGTCAGCATAGAAACCATTGATTTAATTAGAGCTTTTAATACATCGGGGATTTTCAGCGAATTGGGTATTTTAGAATCGGAATCTATCCGACCTGAAGATTATGGTTTTTGCGAATGCACCAAGGGAAGTCATCAAGAAAACTATTTCTTATATAAAAAAGAATATGAAGACCTGAACCCGTCCCAAAAAAAACGGTATTATTTTTTAATTTCATAACTTTTAGCCTCCCATACTATACATTATGAAAACACTATTTTTTTATCTGTCCTTGTTTGCTTTGATTGTAAGCTGTGCTGATAGGAATTCGGTGCAATTAAACTTTGACGATACGTCGCTTCAACAGCAATATGCTACCAAAAAACTTTCTGAAAACCTTCAAGAAAAAGGTTATACCCTAGCTAAAGAAAACGGGGCAACCTCCATTGAATTCAAATTGGACTCCACCTTAGGCAAAGAAGCCTTCAGCATAAAGAATCAAGGCAACACCATACTTTTGGAAGGTGGTGACCAAACAGGTTTGATATATGCCGCCAATACCATCATTGAGAACCTTAAAAACGGTGTTCCACTAAAAAACATTGAAAATCTATCTGAAAGTCCAAAACTCGCCTTTCGTGCTATTAAGTACGATTTGCCTTGGGATACCTACCGCCACAGTAATGCACTCTATCAACACCAAGAAACCTGTAAGGATTTAGGGTATTGGGAAGAGTTTCTGGACATGCTTTCCTACAACCGCTTTAATGCCCTAACGGTTTGGAACCTACACCCCTTTAATTACATGATAAAGTCCAAAAACTATCCGGAAGCATCGGAATGGACAGATGAAGAAATGAAGGAATGGAAACACTTGTTCGGGTCCATTTTTAAAATGGCCAAAGAACGTGGCATTGATACCTACGTGATGCCCTTCAATATTTTTGTGCCGCCTTCTTTTGCCAAAAAACATGGTGGTATAGCCGCGAATAATTTAGAGCACCATCATTATGTAGAAGGTGATACATCTCAGGTGGTGAAAGACTACACACGTGAAAGCGTGACACAGTTATTGAATGAATACCCAGATCTTTCTGGAATCGGGTTGACACTAGGCGAAGGCATGGCAGGCATGACTCCTTTTGAAAGGGAGCAATGGATACGTGAAACGATTATTGCGGGCATGCAACAGGCGGATCGTACATCCAAATTAATACATCGCATTCCATTTTCCGGCAATACGGAATCGTTGGGTGCCACCTCCATAGAAATGGAACAGATTACCCGTGATGGTATTGAGGAGGAAGCAGCCATGGATGCTATAGAAAAACCCGTCTGGGCCAGTATGAAGTTCAATTGGTCCCACCCCCACTCTACCACAAAGCTCATTAAAGTGCATGGTGGTAAATTATATGGTAAGTATTTTGATCCTGTACCACAAGATTTTAAAATTGTCTGGACCATTAGAAATGAGGATTTTTTCTGTTTGCGTTGGGGTGTTGAAGAATTTGCCCGCGCGCACATTAACGCCAACACGCCCGACTATGTAGGCGGGTATTTTATTGGCTCCGAAACCTATATTCCCGCAAAGGATTATTTTACAAGTCCCGAATATAAGGACAAGGTAAGTTGGGAATATGCTTTTGAACGCCAATGGCTTTTCTATAAAGTATGGGGGCGATTACTCTATAATGCTGAAACACCGGATTCAGTTTTTATTAATGCCTTCAAGCAAAAATATGGAGATGCCTATGCGAAAAATCTTTTTAAAGCTTCCAATTTAGCGGGAAAAACACCGTTGCGCTTGGTATCATTTTTCGATTCTACCTGGGATTTTACCATATATGCAGAAGGCTTCACCTACAGAAATCCTGATACTGAAAATGTGGAGTTCATCGATATCGACCGATTTATAAAACAACCGCCGCAAGACACTACTTTTGTTTCGATAGCGAATTATGTAAAGTCGGTTTCCAATAACGAAACCTTTCCAAAAGATTTCACCACACCGGTAATGCTTGTATACGATCTTGAAAAGGACGCAAACCAAGCACTTGATTTGGTTAAAGATATCCCATTAGATAATACCGATTTAATGTATGAAGTGGCCGATATTAAAACGTGGTCTTACATGGGCTTGTATATGGCTGAAAAAATAAAGGCGGGTATTGCTTTACAGGAATACAGACAAAGCGGCGATGCTGAAAAACAACAACTGGCCATTAAACATTTAGAAGAGGGTCTTGCTTATTGGGACAAGATAATTGAAATAACACGCCCTATTTATAGTGATATGCGACTGGTACATTATAACGAGAACGAAGGTAAAACCTGGCAAGAAAATGACCATTTAAGATTCCATTGGGCATTATTAAGAGATGATGTTCTTAACGATATAGAAATGGCAAGATAATAGTTGTTTTATTTAATAGGTCGACTTTTTGCTGAACACTTCCAATAGGGTTTAGACCTAAGAGAAGATACAAACAAAGAATCCGAAATTATTATTTAAAGGAAGTTTGCTAACAAAGCCGAAACATAACGCAGATTTTAGAACCAAATTCTAAGGTCTGTGTATATTTATAAGGTTACAAAATCCATTTTAAAAAGCATTGCCAATTAGCTAACAACCAAACCCATGAAAACAAAATTTCTTGTATTTGCTTTGACAATATGTTTTAGCCCTATTTTCTCCCAAGCCATTTTGGAAGATGAACGCTATGTGCCGGAAACGGACCCTTTGGTCCT
>JAUIGC010000246.1 GCA_030429835.1 Bacteroidia bacterium | reverse complement strand
CCCAATGAAAAATCCACTTGGTTATTTTCGGCTACCATGCCAAAAGAAGTGGCGGTCATTGCCAAAAAGTTTATGCATTCCCCACAGGAAATTACCGTAGGGACCAAAAATTCCGGTGCCTCAACGGTGCAGCATGAGTATTATGTAGTAAGTGGTAGAGATCGCTATCCTGCCTTAAAAAGACTGGCCGATACAAATCCGGATATATTTTCCGTGATTTTCTGCAGAACAAAAAGAGACACCCAAAAGGTAGCCGAAAAATTGATCGAGGATGGGTACAATGCCGGTGCTTTGCACGGGGACCTAAGCCAGAACCAGCGAGACCTGGTCATGAACGCCTTCCGAAAGAAACAAATACAAATGTTGGTGGCAACGGATGTCGCTGCTAGAGGTATCGATGTTGATGATATTACACATGTAATAAACTATCAATTACCTGACGAGATAGAAACCTATACTCATAGAAGCGGTAGAACTGGTAGAGCGGGAAAATCCGGTATATCCATGGTTATTGTTACACGTAGCGAAATGCGTAAAATCAAGGCCATAGAAAATAAAATAAAGCAAGATTTTATCCAGAAAAATATTCCTACAGGTATAGAAATCTGTGAGATACAGTTGTATCACCTTGCCAATAAAATCAAGGATACCAAAATAAACCCTGAGGTAGATAGCTATTTACCTGCAATTAATGATGTTTTAAAAGGAATTGATCGGGAAGAACTTATCAAGAAAATTGTTTCCGTAGAATTCACTAGGTTCTTCAATTACTATAATAAGACCAAAGATTTAAACTCTTCCCCGGAAAGGTCCAATGATGATGGTAGGGTTTCCTATTCGGACAATGGAAATGGCTCGGTCCGCTATTTTATCAATGTTGGGGAGAAAGATGGTTATGATTGGATGTCCCTTAAGGACTTTATCCGTGATACCGTAGGCCTAGGAAAGGAAGATGTATACAAGGTGGATGTAAAGGAAAGTTTTTCCTTCTTCAATACAGAAGCATCGGTTACCGAACAAATTCTTAGCACATTTACCGAATTTAAGGTAGATGGCCGTTTTGTTAATGTTGAAGTCTCCAAAAACCCCGGAGGCGGAGGCGGAGGAGGTAAACGTCGTGGTAAAGGCGGTAAGGACAAAGGAAAAAGAAGAAACAGTTTTAAAGGCGAGGACAAGGGCCGTGGCAAGGGTAGGGATCGAGGAAATTCCAGCAGTCCCAACTCCGGAAAGAGAAGAAGCAAAAAACGAAAAGGTGATTTCTTTTAGTTAATTGTATATTAAAAAATACGCTTCGGCGTATTTTTTTATTTTGTTTGTACCTTTAATTTTTACAGAATTTAGGTTTATGCGCATTTTTATTGTCGGGGTATTTTGTCTTTTCAGCCTTTTGGGCTGGGCACAAGATGGTTCTGGACTTGAAACAATCAAAGCGGTCGTAAAAAACGCACAAACCGGTACTCCCATGGAAAGTGTGCATGTGGTCAACCTTAATCAGGTAGTGGGCACCATCACCAATGATAACGGGGAATTTGCGATTTCCGCTGCGGTCAATGATACCCTATACTTCTCTTATTTAGGTTTTAAATCTCAAAAGGTGAGGGTAACGAACGATATGTTCAAGTTTGAGAATACGGAAATTTCCCTAACAGAATTGGCCTATGCCCTAGAAGAAGTCATTGTAAGACCTTACCAATTGACGGGTTATTTGGAAATCGATGTAAAAAACCTACCAATCAATAATGCATATCAATATAGCATATCCGGTCTTTCCGTGGGTTATGAAGGAGGAAACAAAAACCCTAGCGCCGTCACCAAGGTCCTAGGCGCAATCCTCAACCCAGCAGATTTATTAAGGAACTTATTTGGAAAAAGGCCCAATCAAATGCGAAAACTTAGGCAGATGAAGGAAGATGACCAAATACGTGATTTGCTAGCGTCCAAATTCGATAGGGAAACATTGATGGAGCTTTTGCAATTGGACAAAATGGATATTCAGGATATACTCAATAACTGTAATTATTCACAATCCTTTATTACTACGGCGAACGACCTACAAATCCTGGATGCCATAAGTAGTTGCTACGAAGAATTCAAGGTCTTAAATAGAAAAAAATAAATTTTAGCCTTCCATCTGCATTTAATAGCTTTAACAAAACTAAAATGCAAATGAAATATACCTGTTTTGCTTTAGCCTTTTTATTGCTATCCCTACTATCTTGTAAGAGGGAAACCAAGCAAGAAACCCTTGAACCAAAAGTAACCAACAATAGTATTTCCAGTAAAGAATTACCCTTTGCTTGGGAAGGGGCCAACATTTACTTTTTGTTAACCGATAGGTTCAATAATGCAAATCCTGATAACGATGTTAATTTCAATAGGGACAACCCCACTGGAAAATTAAGGGGTTTCATGGGCGGTGATATTCAAGGCATTTTAGAAAAAATAAAGGACGGATATTTTGATGAATTGGGTATTAATGCCATTTGGTTCACCCCAGTCGTGGAGCAAATTCATGGCGATACGGATGAGGGTACCGGAAACAGTTATGGTTATCATGGATATTGGGCGAAGGACTGGACGGCCCTAGACCCTAATTTTGGAACAAAAGAGGATTTGGCCAATTTGGTGAAGACGGCACACCAACATGGAATTAGAATTTTGATGGACGTAGTGCTCAACCACACCGGCCCCGTAACGGAAGAAGACCCTGTCTGGCCAGAGGAATGGGTAATTACGGAACCTATTTGTGAATTTACCAATTATGAAAATACGACCCACTGCACCTTGGTACATAATCTTCCGGACGTTATCACAGATTCTGATGAGCCTGTTGAATTACCCGACCATTTATTGGCCAAATGGAAAAAAGAGGGAAGGTTAAGCACCGAGTTAGACGAGCTTCAGTTATTTTTCGAACGGACAGGGTATCCCAGAGCACCAAGGTTTTATATAATAAAATGGCTTACGGATTATATTCATGAGCTGGGCATCGATGGTTTTAGGGTAGACACTGTAAAGCACGTGAACGAAAATGCCTGGGCAGAGTTGCAAAAAGAAGCATCGTATGCCTTTGAGACTTGGAAAAGAAAACATCCTAACGAAGTTTTAGACGATACCCCTTTTTACATGGTAGGCGAAGTGTATGGGTATGGTATTTCAGGTGGTAGGGAATACGACTTTGGAGACAAAAAAGTGGACTATTTCGACAATGGTTTCAAAAGCCTCATAAATTTTGAATTAAAGAATGATGCATCCAAGGAGTATGATTCCATTTTTTCAAAATATAGTAGGCTTTTAAGAACTAAATTAAAGGGTAAAAGTGTGCTTAACTACTTAACATCGCATGACGATGGAAGTCCGTTTGACAAGGATAGAAACGAACCTAAAAGAGCGGCCAACGTGCTCTTACTCACGCCAGGCGCCTCGCAAATTTATTACGGTGATGAAACGGCCAGGAGTTTGGTTATAGACAGCACCCAGGGTGATGCGACCTTGCGTTCGTTCATGAACTGGGAGGATTTGGATAAGGAGTCGACCAAAGATATTTTGGAACACTGGAGAAAATTAGGTCAATTTAGAAGAAAACACCTAGCCATAGGAGCCGGTAGACATAGGAGATTGGCAAAATCCCCATACACTTTTGGCAGAACCTACATGAACGGGGATATTAAGGATAAGGTGGTAATTGCCTTGGACTTGCCAGAGGGTAAAAAATCTATATGGGTAAAAGGTTTTTTTGGTGATGGCACAAAACTGTTCGATGCCTACTCCCAAACGGAGGTTACCGTACAAAATGGAAAAATAGTTTTGGACAATGACCATGACATAGCACTGCTGGAATTGAAGGAGCTTTAGTTCAGAAAATTAAAAGGAAGGAAGAGGATTTAAATGAGGAGAAGGACGTTTTTCAAAAGACTGCTTACATCTGTTTTAGGTTTGGGAGGTCTGATTGCATTGGACGCTTTTTGGTTTGAAAAATACATCATCCAGTGGACGGATTTTGACCTTTCAAATGGCAACGAAGAAAAAATCAAATTGGTACAGCTTACGGATTTACACCTAAGAGATTTGCACTCGGGTCTTATCTCTGTAGCTGAAAAAGTAGATGAACTAAAACCAGATGCCATTCTATTTACAGGAGATACCATTACGA
>JAUIGC010000245.1 GCA_030429835.1 Bacteroidia bacterium | reverse complement strand
CACTTACGGAAAAGGAAAGTGGATTTCCGATAAGGACATTGTTTCTTTTTATTCCGATAAACAGGATATGGACGAAAAATTCAGCCTAAATTTTACGGGAACAAAGGCCCGTTTCATATCAAAATCGGCACGTGACAAAACAGACCGTGAAATTAAAACCCGATTAAAATTTTATAAATCGGACATATTCTGGATCAGAGGAATGGAAATATTTAAAATGTGATGTCCAAAAGTAAGGTTAGACCTTCTTCACATATTTTGTGATGATTACGATTTGCTGACCATCTACTTTGCCTTCAATATATTCGGCATTTTCATGGTCCAAGGAAATCCTGCGAACCGCCGTTCCCTGTTTGGCTACCATACTGGACCCCTTTACTTTTAGGTCCTTGATCAATACAACGGAGTCTCCATTCTCCAAAATAGCTCCATTGGCATCTCTATGTACGATTTTATCAGCATCTGAAATTCCTTCGCCAGTGGCCTTTGCCCATTCCAAGGTTTCGTCTTCCAGGTACATCATGTCCAAAAGGTCTTGGGGCCAACCCTCGGATTTTAATCTAGATAGCATTCTCCAAGCCAATACCTTTACGGCATCATATTCACTCCACATGCTGTCATTAAGACAACGCCAATGGTTGGAGTCGGTCGCATCAGGATTTTCAATTTGATCAATACAGGTAGTGCAGGCCAAAACACTGCCGTCAAAACCTCCGGTCGAGACAGGTGACACCTCATAAACTTCAAGATTATCCTTTGCTCCGCAGAGTTCGCAAACATGGCCGCTCCTATTTTGTAAATCCTCCAATAACCCCATAAAATTCATTTTTTAGGAAAGCAAACATACTGCTTTACGATTATAAATTCTCTAATCAGGTCAAAAAAACAAACTCTACATTTGTAGAATATAATTTTTTATTCTATGTTTGTAGAACACACTCTAAAAATGTAGAAGATGCAGCTATCAAAATCCGAAGAGGAACTCATGAACATAGTATGGAAATTAAAAAAGGCTTTCATGAAAGATTTGTTGGACGCCTATCCAGAACCCAAACCGGCCACTACCACGGTAGCTACACTTTTGAAACGCATGACGGATAAAGGTTTTGTGGCTTACAATAGTATAGGAAGAAGTAGGGAATATTACCCTTTAGTGAAGAAAAAAGACTATTTCTCCAAACATGTAAATGGGTTGATCAAGAATTTCTTTAATGATAGTCCGGGACAATTCGCCTCCTTTTTTACCCAAGAAACAAATTTGAGTAAAGCCGAATTGGAGGAGCTTAAAAAATTAATTGACCAAGAAATCCAAAAAAAATAATCATGATAGTATATCTATTAAAATCCGGGGCCTGTATGGCAATTTTACTCGTATTTTATAAGGTGCTACTTGAGCGAGAGAGTATGCACACCTTCAAACGTATCTTTCTACTCAGCGCTTTAATTTTTTCCTTTCTAACACCTGCTATAATATTTACAGAATACGTAGAACCTACAACACAATCTACTCCTCAAATCCCCTTAACAACCATATTATCCGAGCACACAGCTGAATCGGCAGCCATTGTGAGACCTACAGATATGGATGTAGTTAACTGGTCCATGCTTTTTTGGATAACCTACTGTTTGGGACTTATCGGTTTTGGATTTAGATTCTTTAGAAATCTATTTCTGATATTTCATCGAATAAAAGCTAATCCCAAGTTTAAAGAGAATTTGAGCATCAAAGTCTTACTAAAGGAAAATTTACCCCCGCATACTTTTTTCAGATACATATTCCTGAACAAAACCAAGTTTGAATCCAACTCCATTCCCCAAGCGGTACTTACCCATGAAGAGACCCATGCCAAAGAACATCATAGTTTGGATGTGCTTATTATAGAATTGCTACAAGTACTTTTCTGGTTCAACCCATTTATTTACTTCTTTAAAAAGAGCATCAAATTAAATCATGAATTTTTAGCAGATAGTGCGGTACTAAAAAAAGAAAAAAACACTTCAAATTATCAAAATACCCTTCTTTCTTACTTATCAAAGGAAAGTCTGGAAAAATATCAGTCGACCGGCATTGCAAATGCCATTAATTATTCATCAATCAAAAAACGTTTTACAGTCATGAAAAAAAGAACATCAAAAAAAACGGCGCTATGGAAGAGTTCAATTTTATTGCCTCTTTGCTCCATCCTACTTTTCTCCTTCTCACAAAAAAAAGTTGAAGAAAGAAGCCTAGATGAGCCATCAGAAATAACTGGAAATTGGTTAAGAGAGGAAAATGAGTTAGACCTATTTACTATTTTAAAACGAAAAAATAATCTGTTTACAGGTTATGGCAACAGAAAAGTATATAACATTGAAAAACAGGGAGACACCTATTTTTATACTTCGCCTAGCGAACCCACCAAAAAAACAGTCTTACTAGATGAGGAAAAAGGAATTATCCAGTTTGCAGGCGAAAAATATATTAGGAAAAATAAAAGTCTGCGCCAAAAACTATACGGTACTTGGTTAGATAGTCAAAATGATGTAAAGATATTTATCTATGAATTTGACATCTACATGGTTTGGGACCTAACCGAACAAAATAAAAAAACAAACTCTTATTATCCGAAAAAAAGAGGAGATGAATACTACTTTACTTATGGTTATGAAGATTGGTCATTTAAGTTAGAAAATGGCACTATGTATGATTCGAGAGGTAACAGATACACTAAAATAAACCAAGCCAATAAACCTTCCCCTAAGCAAATTAAAGAATGGCAAAATGAAAGTGAATATGCTTTATGGCTTGATGGAAAAATTATTGACAACTCTTTCCTCGATTCATTCAATAAAGAAGAATTATTTCATTACCAGAGTAGCTATGTATATGAAAATGCTAGAAGCCAAAAATTTCCTCAACCGTATCAAGTTCATATCTATACAGAAAAGGGCTATGCTGAATTCAATAAGGAGAGTCAAATTTTAATTAATATCAACAGTAAAGGACAAATTCTTTTAAATGAAAATTGGGTTGAATTTACAGATTTCGAAAAAGAATTAGAAAAAATCATTAGCCAATCACGGGTTACACCTAGTAAGATATCGACAACCCTACAGCATGAAGAGGATTCGCCAAAAAAAGTGCTAGATAAGACAATTAATATAATTGATAAGCACCTGAACAAAGAGAATATAGTTATCAAAGAAAACTTCAGAAACAATGAATCTATCCTTTCCGATCAGGAAGCTATAGAATATGATAGATTGGCCAAACAATACAATGCGGTATCCATTGGAAAAAGAACTATTCCATTAGAGGATTTAAGGATATTGGAGACTATTTATCGCAAGATGACGGATGAGCAAAAGCAAAATGCACAACCATTTCCAGAATGTCTGCCCCAAAATCAAAAAAGGGTGGATTTCATAGAAATCAATATCAACAACAAAGGTCAATTACTGGTTCAAGATGAACTGGTACGTTTGGAAGATTTAAAGACCTATCTATCCAAACTTAATGAACATCTTTCCTTTGAAGAACGAAAAAAAGTAGTGCGTTCCATTATTAAAGTCGACACCAAAACCCCAAAGGAGGTCATCCAAAAAGTAGATAAAATCCTAACAGAATATGGTTCCGCTACCATCAATATTATTGGTCCGGAGGAATCGATACAAATCCGTCAACAGCAAAGTGCCACGCGAGAAGAAATGAAAGAATACAATACCCTGGCAAAGAAGTATAATGATATGGACCGGAACCACATGTACATCAAAAAAGGTGAAGTATCCAGATTAAAAGTGATTTATGGCAAAATGTCCAAAAAACAACGGGCAGATGCAGAACCTTTTCCAGATTTCCCACCCCTACCTCCTACTCCAGATGCACCAAGACCTCCCAAAAATGCTTCGGATACGGATTATGCAGCGAACCAAATAGAAGCCATAATTGAGAAACAGGACCCTTATGATGTAGTCGGGGGGAACATAGGTGTAACACAGCCAAAACAACCAGAGCCTGTATTACCTCCAACATATATCAATGAAACTAATCCAAATCTGCCTCCTACTCCGCCAAAGCCCAAATCTCCACTAGTTCTCATTAAGGAAATGGCTGAAAAAGGTGCGACTTTTACACATAATGGCAAGAAAATATCCGCTGAAAAAGCCATTGAAGTCATCA
>JAUIGC010000244.1 GCA_030429835.1 Bacteroidia bacterium | reverse complement strand
TCGAAAATACCGTTAACCACAAGGAACAGTTCGGCTGGATCGAAGTCATAGCCGGCTCCATGTTTTCGGGAAAAACCGAGGAATTGATACGTAGATTGAAAAGGGCCCAGTTCGCCAAGCTCAAGGTTGAGATATTTAAGCCCATGGTAGACACCCGGTATGATGATGACATGGTGGTTTCCCATGACGCCAACGAAATCCGTTCTACTCCTGTGCCTGCCGCAGCTAACATTCGAATTTTAGCGGACACCTGCGATGTCATTGGTATAGACGAAGCCCAATTTTTTGATGACGAAATCGTTACCGTTTGCAATGATCTGGCCAATAAAGGAGTTCGGGTAATTGTAGCAGGGTTGGACATGGACTTTAAGGGAAATCCTTTTGGTCCCATGCCCGCACTAATGGCTACGGCGGAATATGTAACCAAGGTACACGCCATTTGTACCCGAACGGGAAATCTGGCCAATTATAGTTTTAGAAAATCCAACAATGATAAATTGGTAATGCTAGGCGAAACCAACGAATATGAACCCCTAAGTAGAGGTGCCTTTTACAAGGCTATGTTAAAACAAAAGGTAAAGGGCATGGAGGTAGATGTGGAGGAAATCAAATATCCTAATAAGAAATCCAATGCCTGAGGCGCAGGAAACCGTTCTGGAAATCGATTTAAAATCGCTGGAACATAATTATCGATTTTTACGGTCTAAACTACGACCGGAAACTAAGTTCCTGTCGGTAGTGAAAGCGTTTGCCTATGGCAGTGATTCTGAACAAGTGGCTCTCAAGTTACAGGATTTGGGAACCGACTATTTTGCGGTGGCGTATGTCCAAGAGGGAGTTGCATTACGCAAAGCCGGAATTACTAAACCTATTCTGGTCCTACATCCGCAGGTAATTAATTTTGAGACCCTTATTGAGAACAACCTTGAACCCAGTATCTATTCCTTCAGGATTTTGAACGAATTTGTTTCGGCACTGGGGCGGAAAGAAACTTCCAAATATCCCATCCATATAAAATTCAATACCGGACTTAATAGGTTGGGATTTGGAGAAAAGGACTTGAACGGCCTAATACAGCAATTGAAACATGAAAGTGCTTTGAGGGTTGTATCCATCTTTTCCCATTTGGCTGCTACGGAAGACCCTAAGGAAACCCAATTTACCAAAAACCAAATAGCACTGTTTGAAAAGATAAGTTTAGAATTTTGCAGTAAACTAGAGCTAAAGCCCCTTAAGCATATCCTAAACACATCAGGTATTTTAAACTATGCCTATGCCCAATATGATATGGTTAGAAGTGGGATTGGACTCTACGGTTATGGTAATGACCCCAAATTTGATTCCCAATTGAAGCCTATCGCTACGTTAAAGACCATTATTTCCCAAATTCATCTTTTGGACCCCAACGAAAGTGTTGGTTACAATAGGGCTTTTATTTCGGAATCTGCCCGAATGTCCGCCACCTTGCCCATTGGCCATGCCGATGGAATTGGGAGACAGTATGGCAGAGGCAAAACCTATGTACTGGTGAACCAGAAATTGGCACCGATCATTGGGAATGTTTGTATGGACATGATCATGATAGACGTAACGGGAATACCTTGTAAGGAAGGTGATGAGGTAATTCTATTTGGGCCTCAATTATCCGCACATCAAGTAGCGGTGACCGCAAACACCATTTCCTATGAATTGCTTACGGGAATCTCACAACGTGTAAAAAGGATTTTTGTTCCTTAAAAAATTAATTTAGGACATTTTCTTAAGATTTTTTTTTTCTTACATTGCATGAGTATGAACCAATTAAACACTAAATCATGTTAAAAGAATTTAAGAACTTCATTATGACCGGAAATGTCATTGACTTGGCGGTTGCGGTTATACTTGCCGGTGCCGTTGGGCTTGTGGTCAATGGATTTGTAACTGACATTATGATGCCTATCGTAGGTCATTTTTCCGGGGGCCTGGACTTTGCCGATATGAAAATCGTATTGGACGAAGCTGTAGTTGGTGCAGATGGAGAAGTGACAAAACCAGAAAATGCCATCATGTATGGTAAATGGGTCAATGCCATCATCAACTTAATTACGGTTGGTTTTGTGTTGTTCATGATTGTTAAGGCCTATAACAAAACTAAAAAGAAGGAAGAGCCTGCTCCAGAAGCTCCAAAGGGACCAACTGCCGAGGAACTTCTTATGGAAATAAGGGATGCCTTGAAAAAATAATTATTCCTCTGGAATAAACCGCTGCACCGCAGTTTAATTTAAAAGCCGCCAAGATTGTTTCGCTAACATTTTGGCGGTATTTTTTTACCAAAATCTTGCGTCACCAAAATCCAAAGTTGAAAACATCAAATCAAAATGTTTTATTTATAACTTTTTGTTATATTTTAATTATTTAGTTTGTTTTCTCTTGCCCACCTTAAGGTAATACCTATTTTTGCACCTCGAATCTCTTAACTCATAAAATATATGAAAGTAGCTGTAGTTGGTGCCACGGGAATGGTGGGCGAAGTGATGTTGAAGGTATTGGCGGAACGTAATTTTCCTATTACCGAGCTCCTATTGGTAGCATCAGAAAGGTCGGTTGGTAAAAAACTCTTTTATAAGGGGGAGGAATATACGGTTATTGGATTAGCCGATGCGGTTGCGGCAAAACCGGATATTGCCATATTCTCTGCCGGTGGTGACACCTCCCTGGAATGGGCTCCAAAATTTGCGGAAGCGGGAACTACAGTAGTAGACAATTCATCCGCTTGGCGTATGGATCCTGATAAAAAATTGGTTGTACCAGAAATCAATGCGAATGTTTTGACAGCGAAGGACAAAATCATTGCAAATCCCAATTGTTCTACCATACAATTGGTCATGGCCCTAGCTCCTCTTCACAAAAAATACCAAATGAAAAGGGTAATCGTTTCTACCTACCAATCGGTGTCTGGAACAGGGCTTAAAGCGGTACAACAATTAGAGAATGAAATTGCCGGTGTTAGTGGAGAAATGGCCTATCCCTATCCTATTGGTCGAAACGCCCTGCCTCATTGTGATGTATTCCTTGAAAATGGGTATACCAAGGAAGAAATGAAACTGGCTCGTGAGCCTCAAAAAATATTGGACGACCGTACCTTTTCCGTAAGTGCCACTGCCGTGCGCATTCCAACGGCTGGTGGCCATTCGGAATCTGTTAATGTAGAGTTCCATAATGATTTTGACCTTAATGAGGTACGACAAATCCTCAATGACACTCCGGGAGTAACCGTTCAGGACAATCCGGATACCAATACTTACCCGATGCCCATATATGCCCATGACAAGGATGAAGTCTTTGTTGGAAGAATTCGAAGGGACGAGACCAATCGCAATACCTTAAATATGTGGATCGTGGCGGATAACCTTAGAAAAGGAGCGGCGACCAATGCGGTCCAAATTGCAGAATATTTGGTAGAGAAAGGCCTTGTTTAAACCACAACATGATAATGTTAAAACCTTCAAAACGACCATGTTTTGGAGGTTTTTTTATGGTATTTTTAGGCCGACTAATTCAAAAAACCATGAAAAAAATAATTTACCTTTCCTGTGCTACTATAGCGCTGATTGCGTGTAAGACAGAAACGAAAAAAGAACCCATTGCCGTGAACTATCCTGAAACCGCTAAAGTTGATACTGTAGACATCTATTTTGGAACCGAGGTGAAAGACCCGTATCGCTGGTTGGAAGACGACCGTAGTCCGGAAACCGAGGCTTGGGTAAAAAAACAGAACGAGACCACTTTCGGTTATTTGGAAAATATCCCCTACCGAAACGACATCAAGAATCGTTTGGAAAAATTATGGAACTATGAAAAAGTAAGCGCTCCTTTCAAGGAAGGTGACTATACTTATTTTTATAAAAATAATGGCCTTCAAAATCAGTATGTCGTATATCGGAAAAAAGGGGATGAACAAGCGGAGGTTTTTCTGGACCCCAATACATTTTCAGAAGACGGAACTACATCTCTTGCAGGATTACGTTTTACCAAGGACGGATCCATGGCAGCCTACCTAATTTCCGAAGGGGGTAGCGATTGGCGCAAGGCCATCGTAATGAATACGGAAAATAGGGAAATTGTTGAGGATACTTTAGTCGATATTAAGTTCAGTGGAATTTCTTGGAAGGGCAACGAAGGATTCT
>JAUIGC010000243.1 GCA_030429835.1 Bacteroidia bacterium | reverse complement strand
CCCCTTTTATTATTTCCATACCCACAATAGGCTCGTCCTTTAGTTCACCTTCGCATTTGATGCAGACCGCATCCTCTTTCCCTTCCTCCAAGATTTTTTCAACATAGCCATACATCTGACCGTCCTTCTTATAGATGTTGATGATTCCCTTGGGTTTTCCCGTTCGGTCATCGATAGTTTTCCATCTTCCAAAAACCGACTGTGCAGAAACGAAGGCCATTCCAGAAAATAGGAAAAATAATAAAAAGACTGTTTTACGTTGTATCATTCTTGCTTGCTTATTTTGCGTAAGGAATTTAGGGATGCATTGAGTTCAAACCCGAGGAGCAAGATATTGGAATTTAACCATATATAAACCATTAATATCAATAACCCCCCCAAGGCACCATAGAGTTCATTATATCTTGCAAATTTTTCCACATAAATTCCGAACAGGTAAGACGTCAAAAAAAACAAAACGGTCGTAACCAATGCCCCGATTGAAAAAAATTTGGCCTGCTTCCCTTCTTTGGTTCCAAAATAGTATAAAATTGCCGTGGTAAAATAAGAAAGTAATATAAAGAAAAGAACTTTGGCTATTTGAACTCCAATAATTTCATCTTCATCCAAAACGTAACCTCCTTGACGTGCGGCAAACTCCGTCAAATAACCCAAGACATAAAACTCAAAATAGATATAGGCCACAAAGCCTACGATGATAAGAATAGCCAAAATAAGTCCCACCATAAGCGCATAGAGGTATTGCCTAAAAAAATTACGTTTAAGCTCAATATGATAGCTGGTTTCAAATCCTCCAAAAATGGAATTGACCCCATTGGCTACCAAAAAAATAGAAAGTAAAAAAGACGAGGATAACAACCCTCCCCTTTTTTGATCTTTTATCTGCCTAAAAATGTCACCAAAATAATCCCCTGTAGCATTGGGAAGAAAAGATTCCAAAAAAAGCTGAAACTGCAATTCAAAATTTTCATTCTGGATACTAATATAATCCACCAAAAATGGCACTAGGGTAACCATAAAGATCAATAGCGGAAATAAAGCCATAAAAAGGCTAAAGGAAATGGCACTAGCCCTAGAGGACAATGCTCCTTGCACTATGCCATTGATGTACATTTCCAAAAGGTCGTAAACAGAAAGGCCTTCAAGACCAGGTAATTTGATGGTCTTTAACAACCTAGCTACCTTATTGATAATGGGTATTTTTTCAATTCTTTCCTCTACCTCTATAGACATTTACACGGCTTTTAAACTAAGGTCCATGTTATAGACGGAATGCGTCAGCGCACCAGAAGATATATAATCCACACCACATTCGGCATATTTACGTATGGTAGCTTCCGTTATACCCCCAGAGGATTCGGTAAGGCATTTGTCACCAATTAACCGAACCGCTTCCCTGGTATCCTCATAATTAAAATTGTCGATAAGAATTCGGTATACACCATCAGATTTTAGAATTTCCCTTATTTCGTTCAAATTCCTTGCTTCTACTATTATTTTTAGATTTTTCCCGGTTTCTTTCAAATAGGTCTTGGTCATATCAATGGCCTTGGTAATTCCTCCTGCGAAGTCAATATGATTATCTTTGAGCATAATCATGTCGTATAGGGCAAATCGGTGGTTTTCCCCTCCCCCAATCTTAACGGCCCATTTTTCCAAAGCCCTTATTCCAGGGGTAGTTTTCCGGGTATCCAGTATTTTGGTCTTTGTACCTTCCAATAAATCCACATAGGATCTTGTCTTGGTGGCGATGGCGCTCATACGTTGCATGGCATTTAAGACCAGCCGCTCCGCCATTAATATACTACGCGAACTTCCTTCCACATAAAAGGCAATATCACCATATTTTACTTTTGCTCCATCCTTCAGTACTTTTTCAAAAACCATATCCTTATCCACATAATCAAAGACCATATTTGCGAAGTCAATTCCCGCAATAATACCCTCATCCTTGACCAACAATTTGGCTTTACCTTTGGCTCCTACAGGAATACAGGCCAAGGAACTATGGTCCCCATCACCAACATCTTCCCTTATGGCATTGGCTATTATTCCTTTTAATTCTTGGTCGAACTGCTCTTTTGAAATCATTTATATGTATTGCTTGATGCTAAAATACGAATCCATTTTGGGAAATTGATTTACTTTTGAAATATGACGATAAAACTTCTGGCCATAGGAAAAACCGATAGCAAAGAACTCCAAAAGCTAATCTCAATCTACCAACAACGTCTGGACCATTATATTAAATTTCAACTCGAAATCATCCCTGACCTAAAAAAGACCAAAAATCTATCCGAGGACCAGCAAAAAATAAAGGAAGGGGAACTCATTCTAAAATCACTCTCCAGTACCGATGTCTTGATTCTATTGGACGAAAACGGAAAGCAATATTCATCTATGGAGTTTTCCGGTTATTTACAAAAGAAAATGAATTCAGGCCTAAAGCAGCTTGTCTTTTTAATAGGTGGTCCTTATGGCTTTAGCGAGGAAATCTATAAAAAGGCATCCGGAAAAATTAGTCTCTCCAAGATGACCTTTTCCCATCAGATGGTACGCTTGTTCATTGTAGAACAGCTATATAGAGCCTTTACAATTCTCAGAAACGAACCATACCATCATCAATAGTCTAAAAAATAGACCTTAATAAAGAACCCTAAATTTAATGGTGTTCTCCACCTTTTTTAGGGCCTTAATCACATCCTTATTGTATTCCTTGTCCAAATCGGTAATAACATAACCCACCTCACTATCCGTGGATAAATATTGGCTGGAGATGTTAAGTTCGTATTTAGCCAAAACTTTGTTGATCTTGGCCATGATTCCAGGTACGTTCTTATGGATATGTAAAAACCGATGAACATTTTTTTGCTTCGGTAGCCTGATATTTGGAAAGTTCACCGCATCCACAGTATTCCCAGAATTGATGTAGTCCATAATTTTGTTGGGCACAAAATCCGCAATGTCCCTTTGGGCTTCTTCCGTACTTCCCCCCACATGTGGAGTTAGAATTACATTTGGAAAACCTTGAAGCTTTGTTTTAAATTCACCGTTGCTACTGGGTTCCTCTGGGTACACGTCCACAGCAGCTCCACCTATTTTACCACTTTCCAAACCTTCTGCCAAGGCATCTATATCCACGACAAAACCTCTAGAAAGGTTAATAAGCATGGCCCCTTTCTTCATTTGGTTAATTTCCCGTTCCCCAATGAAGTTTTTGTTGGCCTTATTATCATCCACGTGAAGCGTGACTACATCCGAGATACTCAATAAATCCTCTAACGTGCTACATTTAATGGCATTTCCAAGAGCCAATTGGTCATTTACATCATAGTAATATACCTTCATACCCATGGCCTCTGCCAATACGGATAACTGCTTACCGATATTTCCATAACCAACTATACCCAGGTTCTTACCACGCACTTCCCTAGAGCCAGCGGCAGTTTTCTGCCATTGACCTGAATGAATCTCAGAACTTCTAGCAAAAACACTACGCATCAACATAATGATTTCGCCAATGGCCAATTCAACCACAGAACGTGTATTACTGTATGGGGCGTTGAAAACTACCACACCTTTTCTCTTGGCATAGTCCAGGTCTATTTGGGTGGTACCGATACAAAATGCCCCTACCACCAACAATTTTTCGGCGGCATCCAAAACTTTCTGGGTTACTTGGGTTTTGGAGCGGATGCCCAATACATGCACATCCTTAATTTTTTCGATCAGTTCTTCCTCTGATAGGCTGTGTTTTAAGAGTTCTACCGAAAACCCTTCGCTTGAAAGGCTATCAAAGGCAGCGGTATGCACATTTTCCAATAAAAGGATCTTAATTCTGTTCTTTGGGTAAGAGATATTTCTTGGCAAATCGTTCACAAATAAAAATTCATCTAAATTAGGTGTAATATGGTCAGCGTTTCTAGCGGCTTTTTCCCGGTGGACGTTTTCCGTATAGGCAAAAAACTTATCCGCTATCCCAGCTTCCCTCATTACATAATCACTATAACCGTCACCAATGACCTGAACCTCTCCGTCCAGATTCATTTGTTTAAGGCATTCTATTTTCCCGTTGTGTTGGGAAAGTACGTTATTCTCATCAAAACCAATGATATTTCCATCGGCATCAAACCTAAAGGTATTGGCATATACTCTTTCCGAAGGTATATTGTA
>JAUIGC010000242.1 GCA_030429835.1 Bacteroidia bacterium | reverse complement strand
GCCTACCTTGCCATTTCATACTGTTGATTTTTAAATAATTAAATCAAATATAATGCATATGGCCATTATTCAAAGAGGGAAATTAACCTAAGGAAAGATTTTTTTTGCCCTAAAAATTGATTGAATATAAAAGCTTCTATTGCTGGTTTTCTAATATCTTAAGTATAGCGTAAACCAAATTCAGGGTGCCTTTGGACGCTTCCAGTTGGTTCAAGGTCCCAGCTATATAGGTATCCAATTGGGGACAATACCATAAAAAGGATCCAGTACTACCGGTATGCCCAATTACTTCCAAGTTTGTGTCATCATCAAAAAGGGTTTTGAAAGATACCTTTCGTACCCCATACCCGTATTCCATGCCTACCGTTTCATCGACCCATTGTTGCATCGCGCGGCGTGTATTCTTTTTTACCAGTTTATTCGTGTTGTAGGCTTCAAGAAAGGTAATCAGGTCTTGGGTTGTGGATACCAAACCTCCCCCACCCCAATCGGCACTTAAACTTTTAATGGATGATACTTCCGTATCGCCCACATAAAATTGGGCCATGGGGCGTTCATTCTTCAGCGATGATGATTTTAAATTGATATAGGAAGACTCCATCCCTAAAGGCCGAAAAATATGCTGTTTAAAAAACTCATCCAAGGAAAGGCCGCTTACCTTTTCGACTAGCAATGCCAAAAGCACATATTCCGTATCCGTATACTGATAGCCATCACCGGGTACAAAATGAGGTTTCATCTTTTCTTTGCTAAACCGAATCATTTCCTCGGGTGACCAGGACTTATCGGTATCCATCAACAGCTGATTGATGATATTGGGACTACCATCTAAGGTTTTGTCCGTAAAATAATCTGGCAGCCCCGATGTATGCTGTAAAAGATGGGCGATGGTAATGTCTTTTGAGTAGTCCTTTCCATCCAATACGTGCAGCTTTTCAATTAGTGATTTTGGCAGATATTGGGGAATTTTATCTTCAAAACTCAGCTTCTTTTGGTCCTTTAACATGCCTACGGCGGTAGCCGTGAGCATTTTGGTAATACTGGCCGTGTAAAAAGGATTTTTAATCGTTATGGCATGTTCCGATTCCACCGTAGTTTCGGCCAACCGAACATCAATTCCTTTGGATTTGGAATGGACGTGCAGAAAAGCACTTTTGATAGGTTCCTTTTGCAATTCGGTCGTAAATAATTCCGCAATCTTTTGAGGTGCGGTCTGCTGACCGAAAGTCCATATGGAAACAAAGAGTACTATGGTTCGTATTACCTTATTTTTCATTGTATTGCTTTCGTTATGTAAGATACTTCATTTAAAATAGTCCTTTATTAGAACCAACTGAACCCTAGCCCGATGTTAAGACTTACTGCGTCCCTATGTGCATCTCCTGCTAAAAAGGCCCTGCCCATCACCAGCTTGGACTGAACGTTCAGCGCAAAATTATTCTTTTTGTAGATTTCATAGCCCGTGCTGGCCATCACGGCACATCCAAAATTCCAATCATCATTTTCGTTGTCCTTAATGTCGTAGAGTGCCGGTGAATCTATTGCCAAACCTATACCTCCATGAATCCACCAACGGTCATTTGCCCAATATTGTAGGGACGGTATAAAGCCTCCAAAATGTCTGTCATTGTCCTGAAATTCGTATATGTTTCCCGGTAAAGAGACCGTAAGGGCGAGTTTATCGTTCAACATGTGGCCGAACTTTAAATCTGGAAAAACAAACGTTCCCTGGGCTTTGTCAAACGTTTGATTACCAGCACTATCTTCTATACCGATTATGCCTCCACCTACTTGGAATTCGAAGATGAAACCATCCCTCTGTGTTGTTGTTTCTGAATGTGCGTTTTGTGCATATGTTATACTGGATATGAATGCAAAAGCTACACAAGCCATTTTTAGTAAAATTTGTTCTTTAATTGTTTTACTCATGCCTTTGTTATTTAATTTTAATAGGTATTCGTGAATCTTTGATTTCATGATTGTTCGTTTTTTGATTGTTTTAAATTGATGTTACAAAGTTGGGGTACTTATTCAAGCATATCGTCTTGAATTATAATTTGAAACCTAACTATTTCTTTTACTATAAATTAATTAGTTGTTGGTCTTCGCCAAGACATGGTATATCAAGTTTTGCATTTCTACCGATTTGTACATCGGTATTTGATGTCCCACATTTTTCAGCCGAAACAGTTGCTTTTTGGGTGCTTCTAGCCTTTCATAAAATTTTTGTGTGAGTTCAAAACCAGTGGTTAGATCGTCCTCCCCTATGAATACATACACGGGAATTTTAAAAAGGGTTCGATGCTTTAATGCCTTAATGCTATACAGTTCTTTATAAAGGGGCATCCATTGTGGCTCCCATTCCTTAAAGAATTTCATGTATTGACCAAATTCATTTTCTGGAATGGGAGTTCCCTTGTAATCACTGATCCATTTAAATTGAACGGCCATATCCTCGACGTTTTCATAAGGTATATGTACAGCTTTAAGTTGCCCAACGGCTTCCTTATTGTTCCGTGCCTTGTAGTATTGCATCAGTTTGGCTTGGGTCGTGTTTTGACTTTTTTGATTATCTACTACGGGACTAATGGCCACCAATGAGGCTATTTTATTTGGATATTTTGATGCCAAATGGAACCCTAAAACGGTTCCCCAAGAATTGGCTACCACTATCATTTTGTCTTTCTTAAACGCTTCCATTAGATATTCCAAGATGTCCTCGGCATCTTGTTTCATAACCGAAAGGGTGGGCGATTTTAAATTACCGAGGGATGATTTTCCTGACCCTCTTTGGTCCCAATGGACCACCAAAAAATGTTCTTCCAGAATATGGGTGATTTGTTCCCTGTGTGATGAGCTCGCCGCTCCAGGTCCACCATGTAAATACAGCATAAGGGGATTGCTTTTTTTCCCTTTAATACTGATGAATTGCTTGCTGCCCCCAATTTTCACAAATTGGGCGGTATCCACACGTTTTGAATCCAGCCTAGGACTCTGCGCGAATAAAGTAGCGGATAGCGCAATACAAATTACTGTTAATAGATATTTCATGATGTTGTAGCTAAAAAAGGGTTGTTAAATCACTATAATCCAAAGTCTTACCTGATGTCCCATAGAGGACTAAATCGCTTTGGGATTATCTTTAAAATTTGATTCCAACATACAGATTCGGTTCAAAAAGGAAATAGGATTTCCATCGATTGTCCAATTGTTTAAAGGCGTCCGGGGTATTGGTATCGAACATCCAATTTTGAAAATGGACCTGGGGCTCAATAAAAATGCGCTTCTTTTTTCCGAAAGCAATATGATAACCCAAATGGTAAGACGTGTAGAGCTTGAATCCGTTGGCTATTTTTTCTTTGTTCAGGTCTAGATAGGTTTTGTATTGCGGTAACACTTCCACCGTAGCGAACAATCCTTTCCAAAGCATGCGTTGGTATGAAATTCCAATACCCGTTTCACGTAGGTAGCCGGGATAGAATTCACTTTCGGAATCTATTTTATCCTTAAGGCCATCCCACCACTGTATGCCCATGGGCTGAAACAATCTCCAAGTGGCGAATTTTACACCGATGATGTTTTTGGAATCCAATTCGCGCTTCACATGAAGCTCAATATGTTGGGTATTGGTTCTTTCGCCTCCTTTACCAATATTACCTAGGATGATGGCAGGAAAGCTCACCCTGTAGGTATAATCAGAATCATTACTCAATATAGATTCCTTGTTACTTTGAGCAAAAACACTTAACGTGCAAAGTGTTAGACCGATGATGAATAGTTTTTTCATTGTAATGTGTTTTTAATTTTCGTTTTTGATTTGTAATGAATTGATGAGGCAAAGAAACTGTACACAGGAAGGCATATCGTCCTGAATTATGATTCAAAACCTTTTTGTTTTCTCTTCTTTTTTAGGTTTTTGTATCGGGAAAAGAATAGTTAGATGCACAAAAAAAGGCTTAACATTTTTAGTGTTAAGCCCTCTAGAACATACTATGTGAGTTTTTAAAACAACGCTTCCGGATTACTGGTGAGTTTCCCTAGATTTTGGGTGATTTTTTCAATATCCCAATCCCACCATTGTAGTTCTAATAACCTGGAAATGGTAGCCCCGGAGAAGCGTTTTTTAATTGGTTTTGCAGGATTACCACCCACAATGGTGTAAGGCGCTACATTTTTTGTAACCACCGCCTTTGTGGCAATAATGGCACCATTTCCTATGTGTACTCCCGGCATAAT
>JAUIGC010000027.1 GCA_030429835.1 Bacteroidia bacterium | reverse complement strand
GGGGCCGACTGGTTTTGACAGCGAGACCAATGGCAATGTAAGCATGCCGAGCGCTGGGGTACAGCTCGTTAATATCATACTTCACACTTTTAATTGGCGAAAATAATTACGCTCTTGCCGCATAATCTGAATTATAGTAGGATATGCCTCGTCCCTACAAGGTAGGGAAGCGAGATGTTCCTGAATAGCCCTTGTTGACGGCGATTCATTTAGGAGCACCAGAAAAGTCAACACAAGGGTATCCGCTCGCTTTGGCGGTGCCTCTAAAACCTTAAGAAGATAAGTGTACATTAGGCGGTTTCTGGTCAGGTGTACATCGAAAACCAAACAGATACTAAGCATGTAGAAAGCACTGACGTTGCTTGTTTGGACGAGGGTTCGAATCCCTCCGGCTCCACTAAAGTCAAAATTTTAGAATTAAATGTGAAAGCGAGCAAATGAAAAAGCTCGCTTTTTCATTTTGTGAGATTAGCATTTGCAATCCATAGGATTGAAATTTTGATTTTCAATTACGGTTAGGAGGTCAAGGCTTTAGCCAATCCTCCGGCTCCACGAGACTTGGGGAAACCACGCCAAATGGCGTGGTTTTTTGTTTTGGGAAGTGGCAAAACCCTGTTTTGCAAACGGACCGAAACGAAAAACCGGAAGCGACAGTTTTGAGGTTTCCCATTTGCTACAACGGTAAGGAGGGAACACCTCCGGTAATCCTCCGGCTCCACTTTAAAAAGAGTTAAACAACTAATTAATAGTAGTTTAGCTCTTTTTTATTTTATTATTTTATAGTTCGAAAGTTCTCTTAGTGAAGTTTCTTCTGTAATTTTGAATAACAACATATCCTCGATTATAGATTCGATTTCACGATAATAAAATTTTATAATCCCCTCATCAATACTTGATTTGTTAAGTTCGTTTAAAAATTCATATATGTTTTCCAAATTTGATTTTACGCCCAACAAATCATTAATAATTTTATCATTGGAAGACTTGATTCGTTTTCCATGTTCCTGTTTATGATAATCAGAATTTCGCCCATTTATCAAGTCTGAATCAATTATTTCTCTAGATTCCTTGCATATAGAAAAAATGTGTGGAATATGTTTATTTCCCGAGAATTTATCAATTTTATTATTTGAGTAGAATTCTTTGATTAGTATAAAAAGATTGGAGATATAGTTTAATGTATGTTCTTTATTTAATTGCTTCATTTGTTCATTGTGATCCGACCGTTGTTGCTTATTTGCTAGGATTTGTGCGCTAAACGATTTATAAACTAGAAATGCAGCGAGTAGATTAACAAATGGAGCAGTTATCCCACCTATTGTGTCGCCAATCTGTCCCGTATTGCTAAAATCTGGTCCGTCTGAATATTGCGTGAATACATAAGGGGCAAAAGCAATAATTATCAAAAGACCTATTATTAAAATCCACTCCCAATAAGTAAACTTTGTAAAAGCTTTATCCTTTTCAATATTGTTACTTTTCTTAACTTTTGGCATTGGGTAATTTGTTTGATTAAATAAGAAAGTTAATCAAATTATCACCATCTTCTTTTTAAATTCTTAGACTTAAATGGATACTAGTAGGGAATATTTAACGGAAAATGAGATTAATAGAATCATTAAAGAGGTCAAAGAAGCTGTCCAAGGCAAAGGTTTAAATAATAAAAGACTTAGTCTTTCAAACTTTTTGAAATTTCATATTGAAGTTTTAAAAAAAGTTCAACCCTCTAGTAAGGACAAAGGTATACTTTGTTTAAAATCATTGCATGAAAAAATTATTTTGAGTTCTGGAAGTGTAATTCAATTGTCTAAAGGAGTAAAATATGAAATAGAAAACACTCATTTGCAAATAAGAGATATTCCATCAATGTTAATACTTAAAAGGGCGATTTTGGAATCATTTCTTACAACCGAATATCTTTATTATAATAATTTATCAGAGGAAGAAAATGAGTTTAGATTTAATCTATACATACATTCAGGGTTGAAAGCTAGACAAAAGCATTTTGAAAACAGCAACCACCCTTTTCTTGTGCAAATGCAAGATGAAGCAAGGGAAATCAGAGATTTAAAAAAAGAAATTGAATCAAGTGTTTTTTACAATAAAATTCAGAAGAGTAACAAATGGAAGTTTAAAAAATTTGGATTGGCAAGGCTGGATTCGTGGGAATCATTAATTGAAAAAAGCTCTTTGAACACTTCATTATTTTCTAAACAATATACCTTATCAACAAATTATGCCCATTCTGAATATATATCTACACTACAAATTAGTCAAGGGGATTACAGGGTATCTAATAAAGAAAATGAAAAAATAGCTGAATTAGAAATGGACATACTTCGCATGGTTAATTCATTATGTATAAAAAATTTGTTCGACAATTTTCAAGAAACTGAGGACATCTATAAAAATGTAGGTAGTGAAATTATTTTTCAAGTCAAAGCATGGTCTGATATTGCGTCGGGTAATTATGAATAATAGAGAATTATAGAAGGTTAAAAAATATCAATTGACCCAACATATTTCTCCATTGCATGCCCCTCAACAAAAAACTTTTTGCCAATTATTTGATCGGTTGTTACAATGAGCTCAACAAGAGTAAGTAACATCACAGATAAACGCTCAAAAACAAAACATCCGGCAATTCAGAATATACAAACAGGAAGAATACTAATTCTTTAAAAATCCTTAATCCAGTTAAATTTTTCCTTTATAATTCCCTCCTTCTTCTCTGCTAAATAATCCAAAAATGCGAGTGCCGCCGGTGAAAGGTTTTTAGATTTTAACCAAATGAGATTCCAATTCGTAATAATTGGCAACCCTTTTACAGAAATGATTTTTACATCTTTGTTCTTCAAGGCGTTTTTTATGCCAATTAAAGGCATGATAGAGCAGCCTAAACCTGAAATAACGGCTTGCTTTACTGCTTCATTGGAAGTGAGCTCCATCGTTTTATTCACCGAAAAATTATTGCTTTCTATAAAAGATTCCATGGCATTTCTTGTGGCGGAACCGGGCTCTCTATAAATTAAGGGAACTTTCTCAAAAAGACTTCTTTTGGTTGGTGTTTTGGGGAATTTTCTATGGTAACTACTTACATAGAACAATTTATTTGGCATAAGCTCCACCCCCTTTACATTTAGCTTATCCGGCAATACGGAAACCAAAGCAAAATCCACCTCGTTCTTTTCCAAACTTCGTACTACCTTTGTTTTATTGGTTACATCCATAATCAAATCCACACCGGGGTTTTCCCTCATAAAATCCGACATAAAAAAAGGCATTACGTATTTTCCTGTAGAAACAACCGATATTTTTAATCGACCAGAAAGTCTTCCTTGAAAAGCCATGGTCCTGTAATTGATCTCTTGAACCTGATTCAAGATTTTCTCTGCCGCTTGGGCTATTTCCTTCCCAAAATCCGTTACAAAAAGTCTTCTTCCCACTACCTCCGTTAAGGGAATCGGAAACTGATCTTGAAAATTTTTAAGCTGAATAGAGACGGCCGGTTGCGTCAAATGCAATTCTTCAGATGCTTTTGTAATACTCTGTAATTCAGATATTTTAAGAAATATCTGAAGCTGATGTAAAGTATAGTTCATTAAATATTTTAATGTTTATCATTATAAATATAAATAAAATTTAATGATAAATATCTTTAATCTTTGCATCGTAAATCCTAAAAACACATTCATGGAAACTCAAGAACTATCAAAAACAAAAAAAGCGAAAAAAACAATTCAGCTTGTAGACGGGACTTTCACCCCAAGTGAGGCATCGGATGTCATTACGGCACTCATTGATGAAAAAATCAATTTCCACAAAATTCAAAGACTACAGATTTGGGAAGGAAACCACCAAAGCAATACCCCGGGTCTGGATGGTAGAATTCAAGAATTGATAAAAGAAAAGCAATTGGCGAAGGACATTATCAATGAAGCCAGAACCAAGGGAGTCAACATTTCAATCAATGGTACACTGAGCTTGAAGTTTGTGGATTGATTCATGGAGTCCCTCCTCTTTATTGCTTAAATATTTGGAAACATAAAAGACCCTTTAAAAAGAAAAACATGCAATTAAAAAAACAAATGATCCCTCGTATCCTTGGCATTTTAATAGCCTTACTCATGATATCCATTTCCTACTTTAACCAATCCATATTCATGGAACAAATCCTCATATGCGTTTTTATCATAGGTTTGGTGGTCATGGTAAGTGTATTGGGTAAAACCGAAAAAAGTCATCAAAGCCAAAGCCCGGTAGAAGAAAACATTCAAAAACTTTCATGATGACCATACTGCAGACCTTACTTTCAAATACATCTTCCAAAAAATCTAAAAAAGCGGACCTGACCGGAATCATTCCGGTTTTCTTTTGGGCCATGTTCATCGCCAACCTCATTTTCATCCTTGTCTATTTTCCAGATATTCCGGAATGGCAATGGGGTGAGATAATCAGGACCAACGGTTTTACGGCCCTTTTAATGACGACCGTAACTTTCTTTAGTGCCATCATCACAACCTATGCAAATTTCTATTTTAAGGAAAGAGGACAGAAGAACCTCTTCATGGCGCTCTCAGTGGCCTTTACCCTTGTAGTTCAAATATTCTTAATAGCCGAGCATTTGCTTCTATTGGTAGTGGGGTGGTTACTAATGGGATGGGTTATGTCCAAATTAATTGGGCTAAATACAAATTGGAACGACGCTAGGGGAGCCAAGAAACTATCCAGAAACTATTTCTTGGCCGGGACTCTTCTGTTAGGATTGGGACTTTTGATACCTGCCGTCTACAACAATACCATTACCTTAAGTAGTTGGATAGCTTCATTAGAGCAAACTCCAAAATACATGCTGTTGCTTTCAGCGGTATGTATCATAGTGGCTGCCTTGATTCAATCCGCGATTTTTCCATTTCATAAATGGCTACTCTCCTCTATGACCGCACCTACCCCGGCATCCGCCCTCATGCATGCGGGCTTCGTGAACGGTTCTGGAATCATCCTAACACTAGTGGCACCCATTATTTTGGCTACCAACACGCTGGACATGCTATTAATTATTGGGGGACTTACGGCAATTACGGCACAGTTTACTAAACTTATTCAGGTGAATGTAAAACAACGTTTGGCATGTTCTACTATTGCCCAAATGGGATTTATGATCATGCAATGCGGTTTGGGTTACTTCAATGCGGCCATAACCCATCTTATCCTACATGGTTTTTATAAAGCTTCTCTTTTTCTTTCCAGTGGTGAGGAAATTGAAAAACAAAACCCAAAAGCCCCACCAACCATTCGTATTCAATGGTACCAAGCTCTCATTGTACTATGTTTTAGCTTGATTGGAGCCTACCTTTTCGCTCTCTGGACGGGAAAGGGAATGGATTGGAACAGTGGTATCTTTTTGACATTGATTGCCTCCATCACCGTAGGACAGGTCACTTACAATATTATCAAACAAAATCCGCTTAGCGGGCTACAAAAAATAGTATTGCCTCCCCTGCTCTTTGTCATTGGGATAGCGGTTTATGCCATTTCTTACCAATTGGTGAGCACGTTTATGAGAGGAATGGAAGTTGTGGCTGCCCCAACAGTCATTACACCATTTCAAGTAGTGTTCGGGTTTATTTTCCTAATAGGATTTTTTCTTATGAAACTGGGCACGTACAGAAAGATTCCCTGGCTTTACGTAAAGCTCTTGAATTTGTCCAGTCCCCACAAAAATACTCTTTTAACGCCTAAACAATAAAAGTATGAATCAATTTGATATGGATATTTTAATCGAAAAAGTCTCGGATAACCTGGGTGCGACTTGGCCACTCTATTCCTTTGTCACCTCGAACCCACTTTGTGGTTACGAATCGAAGCATTTTTTGGATGCTACAGAAGAAGCTGGTCACCTTATGGGCGCTCGTATGTATCCAGAGGCTAATGTATTCAAGAAGGCTTTGGAAAACGGTGACATAGACCTAAAAGAATTGCAAGGCTTATTGAAGGAAAAGGGATACATCAAAGCTCCAGAATATTATCTGGAAATCATGGAAAAAGAGACTTCCAATACCAAAGTAAACGATAATTACTTCCTAAATCAATATATGGTAAAGTGGTTATCGTCGTTCATGGACGAAGGCCTGGCAGAATGGGAGATACCTTATAAATCCAGAGGATTTTACCAAGCCTGGAGAAAATTGGCTCCTTATGATGACAGCTTGGGCAAATTTCCTTTAAAGAAAATTCCCCAAACAAGTCAAAAAGCGCTCGAAGTAGTCCTAAAAGATTGTTCGGAAGAAGAAGTACTTGAAATCTTTACAAATCATTTGGCCGCATTACCGGGTTGGGCGGGTTATATTAAGCATAGAAGCCTAAATCTTCCTAATTGGCAGAAAGATGCCCCTATCAACCTTAAAGATTATCTGGCCGTGCGGCTTTGGGTCACCAAAAAGTTAGGATATCCTTTATTCACGAAAAGTGGGAAAAACAAGAAAGAGTCACAACGCATGGAACTGGGCTATCTATGGTTGATGGCGTGGGAAAAAACGTGGCAAAAACAGCTCGTGGAAACCCTGAAGAAATCGGACATCGAAACAAAGAACAGTCCGTATTCTTTTCCAGACGCACAGCTGGTCTTTTGTATCGACACCCGATCGGAACTCATAAGAAGGCACGTAGAATCAAAGGGGAATTATGAAACCTTTGGTTATGCCGGTTTCTTCGGGATTGCGATGGACTACCAAAATCCCAAAAACGGAATTTTACAAAAAGCCTGTCCCCCAATCGTGAACTCCTCTTACGTGGTGTCAGAAGAAGCAAAACCAGATATGTCGACTTTCAAATCAAGTCTGGACCATAAAATTCAAGTGAGGAACTTTTGGAACTATTTCTTGAAAAGACTTAAGAATATGTTGCCCAGTACCTTCGGTTTCGTGGAGGGGTCTGGATTTGTTTACGGTATCAACCTCATAGCAAGGACCCTTTTTCCAAAATCAACGTATCGTTGGAAGCAGAAGGATGAAAATAGCTACGAGGAAATATGCAGCCCACACCTCCTCTATGCCCATACCAATGAACCACAAAAGGGCTCGATTTCCTTATCGGAAAAGGTGGTTATTGTCAAATCTGCCTTTGACCTCATGGGATGGAGGCATTTTGCTCCAATCGTTGTTTTTGCCGGTCATGGAAGCCATTCGGCGAACAACCCTTTCGGTTCAAGTTTGGATTGCGGGGCTTGCGCTGCAACTCCAGGAAGGCATAATGCTCGTATGTTGGCCAAACTTGCCAACGAAAAAGAGGTACGGAGTATACTTCTAAAACAACATGATCTAATAATTCCGGAAACGACTGTTTTTATAGGTGCAGAACACAACACCACTACCGATGAAATTTTACTTTTTGATAGCGATGCCCCAAGAACGCATCTAAAGGCCCTTTCCGATTTGAAAGCTAATCTCAAAAAGGCCCAAAGGTCGGCCGCCCAGGAAAGGCTGGGAAGCAAAGGCAACAGCGTGTCCTTGGCACAATTGAATGCAAGTAACTGGGGAGAAACCAGACCTGAATGGGGATTGGCTAAAAATGCAAGTTTTTTCATAGGGCCTAGGAAAATGACACAGAATCATAATTTAAACGGACGTTGTTTTCTGCATTCCTATGATTGGAAGACCGATAAGGATGGAAAATCATTGGAAGCTATCATGCAAGGACCTATGATCGTAACCCAATGGATCAACAACCATTATTACTTCTCCACCGTGGATAATGACGCCTTTGGTGCAGGAACAAAGACCACCCATAACATCACTGGCAAATTTGGTGTGGTGCAGGGTAATGGCGGTGACCTTAAGCGTGGTCTTCCCTGGGAATCTCTTTATGAAGAAAAGGACAACCCGTATCACCCGCCGTTAAGGCTTACTGTGGTCATTAACGCTCCACTAAAAAGAGTGAACAAAATTTTAGACCGAAACGAATCGATAAAATCCCTGGTTACGAATGAATGGCTCCACCTCATCATCATGGATCCGGAAACCAAATCCGAGACCTTATGGGCACCAAGTCAGCTCGCCTTCAATAAAGAAAAAAATAAAGAGATCCATAAATCTTTGACAAGCAATACATATGAAGAAGTAAGTGTTTAACCCATGGACCAGTATCTTTAGTTTTTGTTTTAGCATCAAAAAAAACGTAGGACACCCATTTTTAAAAGCCACCGAAACGGTGGCTTTTTTAATTGGAAAACTTTTTGAGCTAATTGTTCGCTGTGGAATACAAATGATTTGGTATTTTAAAACATTGAATTTTGGTACCTTAGGATTGAAAAATAAAAAAATGTCCGAAAGCAAATCTATATTACGCACACTAATAGAACTCTTGGAAGTATTTTTCAATAGCTCCCGAAATTTAAATCGAAAACGGACCTGGCACCAACATGTGGTTCCCTACGAAGAGGGTTGGGCCGTTCGCCGAGAAGGAAACAAACGTATTACCAGCAAGCACAGAAAACAGAGTACGGCCATTGAAAAAGCCAAAAGACTGGCCCGGAAATATCATGCGGACGTCATCATTCATCGGGAAAATGGAGAAATCCGGGAGCGTATAAATTATGATAGCTGATATTAATAGAAGTTTTTCGTTTCTGACTATAATTCAACTTTCAATAAACGTAGTTATAAAATAATAGCTTAAAGTTTTTTAGGGTTACTTAATTTAAATTTACTCCCTACACCACTTAGAAGAATAGCAAATTTTTGACCTAACCTGTTCTCATATACAATTTCTATTTCATATACTACATCATTTAAACTCTTACGGGTATTATTAATGGTAAAAATATATCTCCTTGTAGTATCTGAGACAATATTCTGGCTAAACTTGGGTTCCAATTCATAAGGCAAATGCTTATTAATCTCATCAATAATTAAATCACCTGAAATAATTTTAAAATCAAGGATTTTACACCATTCTCTTTTATTATTTAGATCGAAATTAATCCTATTTTCACTCCCTTTTAGACTTACTCCATTAATCCATAAGTGTGGCTGATATTTTATCTCCAAATCTCTTTCTAAAACCCTTGCCACTCTTTCTAAATTAGAAATTTGATTTGACTTTCTTGCATCTCTTATTAGAAGTATAATAATTGAAGTTGCCGTCGCAAGTCCTCCAATAGAGGCACATACATAAAAAAACCCCTGTAAAGTATCCATAATCTTCTCTAAATCCCTATTTCATTAATTGTAATTCCGATTAGACTTTTGGTTTTTTCACTCATCGTATTTAGAAAAACTTCTACTTTTTCTGGATAGTCTAAGTATAGTATAGGTATCGATTTTTTTAATGTATCCGCTTTAGTTATTTTCAAGATTTCCTTTTCTTCCTTGGGACCAAAATGGTTTTCTAATTTGAAATTTCTTTTGTCTCTATGATATAAATAAAAATTTCGTTCAATAGTCTCACCAAATTCCTTTTTATATTTTTTAATTGCATTAAGTCCAGCTCTATCATTATCGAATACAACTTTAAAAGAATTAGAAAAACCCAAAGCAAAAGAGATAAGAGTGGTTGAATTACCTGCACCGCTACCGGGTATAATTTTTGTCTCTTTCTTAGGGTAATTCCAATAATTCTGAGTCATTTTGAGAACATAATAATCGGTAATCCCCTCTGTAATTATAACGTCTCCAGCAAAGTCACTCGCATTTGAAATTTGTAATGCCTGATAAATTGGGCTCAAAGCTCCAGATGTTCTATCTCCATTATATTCACCAAATAATTGAAGGCTAATGTCCGATTTCACCTTATTGGCAATTTTTATACTTCCCAATTTTATATCCTCGGGGTTAAGTAAAAATTGAGAATGTGTACAATATATTATTGTATTCTTTTCAGAAACAGATTTGAGTTCTTTTAATAACTCAGTTTGTGCTGATGAATGTAAATAAGAACCTGGTTCATCCAATAAAAAAATCGAGTTTTCTTGTTTTAGGGTATATCTGGGATTAAACTTTAATTTTATCATATAGTTAAAAAACCATTGAAATCCTTTGCTACGTTCATTAACATTAAAAGTTCTTCTTCTATTTTCATTTGAAGTATCTCTAACTTTGAATTGAAACTTGTTCCCTTCAACATTAACAAGCTCTAAAAGTAAATTTTCGCTGTCATCCGCAAAATTGACCTTCCCTCGCTGTTTTACCTTTTTCCACTCCTCTATAATCTCATGATTTAGTACATCCTCAATATCTGACAAAATATCTTGACGCCTATCTCTGTCCTCTACTTTTAAATAGTTTTGCAGTGCTTTTTCGTGGTCATCAATTCCTTCTAGTTCAGACCTTTTTAAAATTTCTTCAATAATTTGTTGCCATTCTCTTTGGTTCCCTCTTCCCAATTTCCCATCAGTAGAATAAGAATCGCTGAACGTAACTTCCTCTGGAACTCTATCAGTAAAATCATCAAAATATAAGATTACCGGAAAGTTATTTTGAATATACCTTGTAAGCTTCCTTTTAGTTTCATCCGAAAAATTATCATTTAAAATCGTAAATTTTTTATCCTTAGAAAGAACCCTTGCGTAATGAATTATTAAATCGTTATCTATTGAAGAAAGCTCTTCATAGTTCTCAGATCCTGTATTAATTTTGGAGTTTACTTTAAGATTAGTTAAATCATCATTATCCAATTTTAGTGATGCTATTATTTTACAATCTGTAGTATCTCTTGTTGAATATTTGTTTTGATATTCTAAATGTTCGCCCTTATTGTACTTATCTCTTCCCTTATCAAGACACAAAATCGCTTTTAGAATACTAGTTTTGCCTGATTCGTTAATTCCAATAATTGGATTTATACTATAGTTTAATGGGACATTCAAATTTCTTATAGCTCGGTAATTTTGGATTTCGATTGACTTTATATGCATTATTTTAAAGTGATTTAGTCTTTCAATTTAACTTAAAAATTTGATAGTTAGATTATTGTAGAATGTTTTGATGTTTTAAAAGTGCAAAAAAAATGCTTAAAACTAGAAAATATTTATAAAGAGATATAAATACAGTGAATGCATGTTTTGGTCAAGATTAAAATCAAAGTAAAAATGGAGTTGAGGATTTATTCAAATGACTATACCTATTGAGTTCAAAACTTACTTCTCAAATATCGCTTAAATAATTTTTAAGTTTTTGTTAATACACAAATTCCTGTAAAAGGGGTATTTTATGGCGTATGTCACAGATACTCCAACCAGCTATCCGCACATTCCTAAAAAATACATCCTTTAAGCAATTTGGCATTAAGGGGAAAACCATTGCATATATTTTATTTTCCTTACTGATTTTTTTAGGCTGCTCCCCCAAGTATACCAACGTCTCCCTTCCCATTGAAAATGTCCAAGAATTTTCACCTGCCGGCAACATGGCCTTAGAGGAAAAATGGTGGACAGCCTTTGAAGATGAACAACTGAACATATTAATAGATAGTGCCCTGCGTTCCAATATGGACTTGGCGGCCGTATGGGAACGGTTTATGGCATCAAAAGCCGTATTGCGTAGACAGGCCTCAAATAAATGGCCACAAATAGACGCTTCGGCCCAAACAGCCCGTAATTTTCCGGAACCGGATTTTGTAGGTGGTGAAAACACCCAGTTAGGACTTTCTACTTCCTACGAGGTGGATTTATGGGGTAGGATCCGTACCGCTGTGCAGGCCGAAAAACTTCGGGCGGAGGCCACATTATTTGATTACAGAACGGCGGCCATTACCTTGTCTGCCCAAATTGCCTCCACATGGTATCAATTAGTGGCTGCAAAAAAGCAATTGCAGATTACGGAAGAGCAGATAGCCGTTAATGAAGATATCATTAAATTGATACGCTCCAGATTTGTAGGGGGCCAAATTAGGGCCGTCGATATCTTACGGCAAGCACAATTATTGGAAAGCACTAAGGAACAACGGATTATTTTCAGAACCAATGTGGAACTTTTAGAAAATCAACTCGCCGTCCTTCTAGGCAGGCAGCCGCAAGAAGGCCTTCAACTGGAGTCCAGACCCTTGCCAACGCTCAGCCAACTGCCCGAAACAGGATTACCCTTGGAGTTGGTAAGAAGAAGACCGGACATACAACGTTCCTATGCACTGTTATTAGCGGCAGATCGGGATATGGCCTCAGCAGTAAAAAATAAATATCCAAGACTCTCCCTGAGTGCCAGAGGTCAGCTACGTTCCAATAATTTTGACAGCCTTTTTAAGAATTGGGCCTACTCCATCGCCGGTAATTTGTTGGCCCCATTATTTTATGGAGGACGGTTAAGTGCCGAGGTAGACAGAACAGAGGCCATTAAACGTCAAAGACTTTATGAATACGGTCAGGCTACCCTAATAGCTTTCCAAGAAGTGGAAAACGGGGTTACAAGGGACATCATGCAAAAAGAGCGTTTGGAGAATATTGAAAGGCAGCTGGAATTAGCCGAAAAAAGTAACAAACAATTGCGCGTGGAGTTCTTAAACGGTTTCAGTCCATACTTGGACGTGCTCCTTGGTTTGAATTCTGAACAACAGCTAAGAAGGGATTATTTGGACGCACAATTACAACAGATTCAGATTCGGATAGATTTATACCGTGCCTTGGCGGGCGGTTTTGAAACGTATCGGGAAATTGACATGGAAAAAACTAGATAAATATGACCAATAAAAAAATACTTTGGATTTGCTTGGGAATTTTAGTGGCCGGTGTAGCCGTGACCATTCTCATTTTTTCCACCGAACCTGAGGCCAAAACGGAAGGTGCCACTGTAGAAACTGCCATGTTGGTGGATGTTACGGAGGTAGAACAGGGCACCTTTGAACCGGTAATCGTGGCCACAGGCACCGTACAACCTGTAGAGGATGTACAATTGAGTTCCTTGGTATCCGGTCAAATCATTAGGAGGGACCAAGCATTTACTCCTGGGGGATATGTAAAAAAGAATCAGGTTTTGCTTCAGATAGATCCATCGGATTATGAAAATACCCTGGCACTCCGTAAAAGTGAATTGCTACAGTCCCAAACTACGCTTGATACCGAAATGGGTCGTCAACAAATCGCTTCCCAAGATCTTCAGCTTATCGTGGACGATTCCTTGTTTGGAAGCAATCCTTTGTCGGACGAAGAGCGGCAGCTTGTACTTAGAAAACCACAATTAAATGCGGTAAAAGCGACAATTGAAGCTGCCAAGGCTTCGGTAAAACAAGCCCAACTCAATCTAGAAAGAACAACGATAAGGGCCCCTTTTGACGCACATATCCTTACCCAAAATGTTTCCAATGGATCACAGGTTTCGCAGGGCGATAACTTGGGCAGAATCGTTGGAACAGATTACTACTGGGTGGTCGCAACGGTTCCCGTATCCAAACTGCAATGGTTGAAATTCCCAAAAAACAGTTCCGATCAGGGGTCAACCGTCCGAATAGAAAATCCTACTACCTGGCCAAATGGAACCTATAGGGAAGGCTTTTTGGACCGCCAAATTGGTGCACTGGACGGGCAGACCAGATTGGCCCGTGTATTGGTACGCGTCGAGGATCCGCTAGGCCAAAAAACAAGTTCTGAAACTAAACCTATGTTGATCATAGGTTCCTTTGTGGATGTTTTCATCCACGCCAACCCTATTAAAAATGTAGTACGGCTAGATAAAGGTCTAGTTCGCAGTAGTGAGACCGTTTGGGTGATGAAGGACGATAAGTTGGAAATTCGAGAAGTGGATATCGCCCTTACCGATGATCAATATGCCTATATATCGAACGGATTACAAACTGGTGACAAAGTGGTCACAACAGATTTGAGTATGGTAAGTAGCGGTATTGGCTTACGTACCGAAGGAACAAAAACGGAGAATTCATCAGAATAAAAATCCATGGAAGAAAAAGAAAAGGCCCAAAAAAATAGTCCAAGAAAGGAAGGTGCCATCGCCTATATGGCCCGGAATTCCATTGCGACAAATTTATTGATGTTATTGTTATTGTGTGGTGGTATTTTTACAATGTACACCATCCAAAAGGAAGTTTTCCCGGAATTCCAATTGGATTTTGTAGAAGTATCCGTTGCCTATCCGGGCGCGTCGCCGGCGGAGGTAGAACAGGGAATTTTGCAACCTGTGGAGGAAGCGGTACGCGGTGTCAATGGCATTAAGGAAATTGTATCCGAAGCACGTGAAGGATCGGGGCAAGTCACCATTGAATTGGTGGCGGGTACCGAAAGAATGAGGGCCTTTCAGGATATTGACCAGGCCATCAACAGAATACGGACTTTCCCCGATGACATCGAGGAACCCGAAGTGGCCCTTCAAAACCGCCAAAGGGATGTAATTCAAATAGGATTATTCGGAAATGCGGACATCTGGACCCTAAGACAACTCGCTGAACGATTACGGACCATTTTACTGAACAATCCAGAAATTACCCAAGTGGAACTAGGGAACGTTCCAGAATATGAAACCCGGATAGAAGTACCTCGTAAAAACCTGCAAAAGTACAATCTTACCCTGGGCCAAATCGCGGATATTATTAGACAAAGTAGTAGCGATGTTCCAGCTGGAGCGGTGCAAACGCAAAGTGGGGAAATTCTACTGCGTATGCAGGAAAGGAAACAATGGGCTGAAGAGTTCCGCAACATTACCGTCGTTTCTTCCAGTGATGGTGCCAAGTTACTTCTTAGGGACATCGCGACGATTACGGACGGTTTTGAGGAAATCGGTTTTCATGGTCAGTTTAACCAAGAAAATTACGTGGAACTTCGAATCTTTAGAATTGGTGATCAATCCCCCCTGAAGATTGCAGAGGAAGTACAAGGCATCTTGGATGATTTCCAATTACCCCCTGGCATAAAATATAGAACCGATAGTAATAGGGCGGCGGATTACAAAGAGCGCCTTTCCTTATTAACCGAGAATGGGGTCCTCGCCATTCTGATTGTATTGGTCATCCTTACCTTATTTCTGGAATACAGGCTGGCATTTTGGGTCATGATGGGCATGACGGTCTCTTTTATCGGTGGAATGATCTTACTGCCATTGATAGGAATCAGTGTAAACATGATATCCATGTTTGGGTTTTTGGTAGTTCTAGGTATTGTGGTGGATGATGCCATTGTGGTGGGAGAAAATGTTTATGAATACAGGCAGAAAGGTCTCAGTCCCATGAGGGCAGCCATTGAAGGTACCAAAGATGTCTCGTTACCGGTTACGTTTAGTATCGTAACCACCATTATTGCTTTTGTACCCTTACTTTTTATGCCTGGGGAGACCGGTAAATTTTGGCAGCCCTTACCAGCCGTGGTCATTGTGATTCTTTCGGTATCCTTAATAGAGGCGCTATTTATACTTCCCTCCCACTTGGCCCACTTAAAAAAGGAACAGAACAAAAATAAATGGGTTCGAAAATTGGAAGGTTGGCAAGGATCTTTTGCCAAAGGCTTTGATAACTTCATCGAGAAAAGATACAGGCCTATTCTGGACAAATGCCTTCAATACAGATACATCACACTTTGTGCGGCCGTTACGTTATTATTGATCGTTGGCGGATATGGTTATAGTGGCCACATGGGCATGATCATGATGCCAGAAGTTGCCGCTGATGAAATTGAATGCGGGGTGAGGCTTCCCGTAGGAACGACACCGGACCAGGCTGCAAAGGTAGCCAAGGAAATTTCCGATGCCACACAACGAATGTTCGAAGAGCATAATCTTTATGAAGTGGCAGAAGGAATAAAAACCAACGTAAGAGGACAAAATTTTATTGATGTAGAAATCGTCATGTTACCGCCGGACCAACGTGATATCACCGCAGGGGAAATGATTGCCCTTTGGCGTGATAATATTGGGGACATTCAAGGCGTAGACCAAATTACGTTTGAGGCGGAGCGTGGGCCAGGAGGCGCCAGACAGGCGATAAGTGTAGATTTAAGCCATTCCGATATAGATGTACTTGAGCGGGCCAGTAGCAGCTTTGTCGAGCGGATGAAGGCTTTTTCAAATACACGTGATGTTACTGATAATTACAATAAGGGAAAATTACAATATGATTTTAAACTGCTACCGCAAGGAAGAAACCTCGGCCTAACTTCGGATGAAATTGGTCGACAGGTTCGCGACGGATTCTTTGGAGCACTGGCCATGCGCCAACTCAGAGGCATGAACGAAATAGAGGTTCGGGTAAAACTCCCATTAGAAGAGCGCAAGGACATTAAAAACCTGCAAGACTTTCTTATTCGCACTTCGGATGGGATTGAAGTTCCTCTTATGGATGTGGTGGAAGTTGAGCAGCGTGAAGCATTTACCAGTATCAACAGAAGGGATGGTAGAAGAGTCGTAAATGTAGGAATGGATGTAGAGCCTGCCAATTCTGTTAGTAGGGTGTTAGCCTCCATGCAAGAAGAGGTCCTGCCCCAACTCAGAAGTGATTTCCCGGGCACCACCTGGACCTTTGAAGGTAGCCAGGCAGATATGCGGGAAAGTACCAATACGTTGAAGGCCGGATTTTCCATTGCCATGTTATTGATATACGCACTCTTGGCCATAGCCTTTAGTAGTTACACCCAACCATTGATTGTGATGACGGCCATTCCATTTGGAATCGTGGGTGCCGTTATAGGACATATTTTATTGGGATACGACCTTTCCTTGGTAAGTCTTATGGGCGTTATAGCCCTTTCAGGTGTAGTAGTAAATGATTCCCTAATCATGATAGATTATGCAAATAAGCGCCGGTTGGCAGGAGACTCCATATATGAATCCATTCATGAAGCCGGACTCCGTAGGTTCAGGCCCATTATCCTCACAACGATGACCACATTCGGCGGATTGGCACCGATCATCCTGGAAACTTCAAGCCAGGCATTTTATTTGATACCGATGGCCATTTCGTTAGGTTTCGGAATCATTTTTGCCACCATGATCATTCTCGTAATTGTTCCTTGTCTATACCTAATGTTGGAAGATATAAAGCTACTCCGTGAAAAAGGCAAAACGGTGAAACGAGTAGATGTTCTTGAGGCTTAGCGAAATTTGACTTTGTTGAACGTTCAGCGTTATAAAAATTGTTTTTTGAATTACTAAAATTCAGCAAGTTCCAATACATTGTATCAAAACAAAAGAATACACCATGGACAAGGAAGAATTATTAGGTAAGGAATTGAGCAATCTCTATGCTATTTCAAAACAAGTGAACCACTATTTTAACGATAGTGACATCAGTTTTTTAAGCGAACGTAGAAAGGTTATTTTGGAGGATTACCTAAAATTAAGTTGTAAAAATGAAGTGGAAATAGCCGAAACACTTCGGCATATCAATGTAAACCCTGGCAACACCACGGATTCCATCGTAAACGAAATAACGGAAAACCTACAGGAGATAATCTCTCATAACGGGTTTAAAAAAGATTCAAAGCAACTAAGTTACATGATGTCATTGAATCGTTTGATCAGTTATCACGTTGCCAACATTGAAAATATAGGCTTTTTACTCAATGAGGTGGAGCTAAAAAACGCATCTTAATCGTGGTTTAATCAAATAACTCCTTTTACAAGTAAGCCAAAATATTTTCTCAAATCGAAACGTCCATGGGAAGCAATTTTGGCTTGGGCATTTCCCTTTACCTTAATAACTTTTCTAAAATGAAAGGTACGCCGCATACCTCCTGAAATTTCGGTTTTAGAGAATATTTAGAACACCTTTCTTCTGTGTCTCAATATTTTGAAGAATCAGATTCTATCCTGTAATTTTTAGCGAAGGATGGTTTACCGAAATTTAGTCCGCGACACGAGGTCCGCAGTTTGAGTTATATAAACCATCCGCCTTGCTATTCTTTTTATTCAAAAAGTATCCTTTATCCAATTATAAGGTTTTCTTTTTACCCAATTTCCCCGTGTAAAATCAGGAAAATCCTGGGGCTCCCCATTATTGGCTATGGACTGTTCGGATAACGGAGTAATAGCACTCCATGCCGCAGCGTCATAGGCATCCATAGGTGGAGCTATATTTTCTTTGGCAGATTCCACAAACGAATTGATCACGAAAAAATCCATTCCACCATGTCCAGCACCAGTGGCATACTCACCATATTTTTGCCATAAAGGATGGTCATATTTTTTAAGCCACTCATCTGCCGAATCCCATCTGTGCGGTTCAGATTTTCCTTCAACATAGATTCTATTACCATCTACTTCCCATAGTCCATTGGCACCTTGTACCCGAAATCCTAAGGAATAGGGTCTTGGAAGGTTGCAGTCATGCGTCACGATAATGGTTTCTCCATTAGACGTATCTATAGTGGACGTAATTACGTCTCCCTGTTTCCATTTTAGTTTGGCATTGGGATGATCTTCCCCACCCTTAGCCACAATGTAGTTATGTAATCCTATTCCCTTTGTGGCATGTGAAGTTAAGGATACAAACCTATTACCCCTATTAATGTCGCACATCACCGCAATAGGACCCACGCCATGGGTGGGGTACACATCTGCATTTCTCAAAAGGGAATGCTGGGTACGCCATTTCGCCTCAGAAATACCCTTCTCGCCAAATTCTACGCCTTCACCGTAGGGTTCTTTTCCATCGTTAAATTTCACACCTCTTAAATCGTGTTGATAACCACATCTAAAGTGTACCAATTCCCCAAAGACATTTTGCCGGACCATATTTAAAACCGCCAAGATATCCCTGCGATAGTTTACATTTTCCAGAATCATCATATGGGTTCCGGTCCGTTCATGGGTATTCACCAAATCCCAACACTCCTCCATAGTATTTGCCGCGGATACTTCCAAACCGGCATATTTACCCGCCTCCATGGCATCCTTTGCCATACGGGTATGCCACAACCATGGGGTAGCAATAATTACGGCATCCACCTCTTTAAGTTCCAAAAGGTTTCTATAGTCCAAATCGTCCTTTCCAAAAACTTGGGGCTTGGAATCTCCTTTTTCAGAAATCATATCCAAAGCAATTTTTATTCGGGCTTGATCGATATCACAAATTGCGATCACTGATACATCATCTCGTTGCAATACGTTCCTAAGATGGTTGGTACCCCTAAGGCCTACCCCTATCATCCCAACCCGTAGCTTTTGGGTGGAAAAATTCATTCCCATTGAGAATTGAGGCCAAATGGCGGCTCCGGTGGCCGCGATGGTGGTCGATTTAATAAAGTGTCTTCTAGATTTTGATTTCATTTGGATGAGGTTTTTTTAATTAGAATCGGCCATGATTTGGGACCTTAGTCCGGTATCGACCTGAATTGGATATGCTTCCTTTGCCCCAACGGACAAAAGAGCTTCTGCTATATTATTTTCAGTTCCAGGTTCCGTAAGAACAACAATACTGCCTCCCCCACCGGAACCTACAATTTTTGCCCCATAGGCACCTTGCTGCATTACCGTATCTATCATAGCATCAATTTTAGGAACCGTAATTTTTAGCTTGTCCCTTAATATGGTGTGATGGACAGTCATCAACCTACCAATTTCCTCTGAATTTAAAACGGGTTTTTGAAATTCCACCAAAGCCAATTGGGTAATTTCATGATTTTCAATGGCAGCTGCAAAATAGGGCATTAACTCCTTTGGCAAAAAAGGTTTATATTTTTCTATGTCAGATACGGTTGCCTTGGCAATATCAAAATCCTTAAACCTTCCTAAAATAATCCTTATGGCTTCTTCGGCATTGCCCTTTACCCTGGCCAAAAGCCCCACGGTTTCCTTGGGAACACCGGAAACCCCGGTAACCATTCCGTCTAATTTCGCAGTTAAAGCATCACATTTGAAAGGTGCTTTGGTATCTATTTTGACCACACCTCCCACTGCGATACTAAAGTGATCCATCATTCCGCCCGGTTCTTTGTGTTCAAGTATCTCGGCCCTGTAACCTAACTCAGCCAGAAATTCTGGGGTAACGGTACCTTTCACACCAAAAGCCTCTACCAAAAAATAGATCCAGGCCAATAGAACTGCCGAAGAACTGGAGTTCCCAGAATTGATTGGAATATTACCTGAAATAGTGACATCGTATCCTTTATAGGGAAGGCATCCTTCTCTTTTTAGGACCCTCAAGGCAGAACCAAAATAATCCCTGGCCTCCAACTGAGCAAAGTCTTCAGAAATAGGAATATCCCTAAACGTGTTGATATCGTACATTTTAATTCTGAACACTTCCTCGTCATTGGGAATGGCCGTTAAGCGAATGCATCTATCTATGGCACAGGCAATAACCGGTAGACCCAAGTAATCCTGATGATCTCCAAACAAACAAGTTCTGCCCGGAGCAATTATTTTTATTTCCTTATTTACCAATAATCAAATCTTTAGAACCTAAATACTATATTGAAAAACTCTTCACACTAACCTATAGGCGTTTCTTTCACATATCAATGATACAAAAATTGTGTTCGAGCACGAATATATTATCCTAGGAATAAATGGGTTGTTTTAAAAATAGAATACCTAAAAATAATTCTTACTAGTTTTAAATCAGTTAGTTGTGGTTTGTCCTTAAATACCTGTTGTTAAAAACCTGTTGATTAAAACTAGGTCTGTGATATTAATATTTAATTATATTTGATAACCGACCGTCTATACCGATGATTAAGAACATTAAAACCATGTTCAGTAACATGAACGACACCACTCGCGAAGCAGCGCTGGCTTGTCTTTGCAATGAGTTTAAGCTGGACGACAAAAGGTTTATCAAAAAAAATTGGATGATAGGTGGTAGAATTCCCGAAGAATATCAGGAAAGAACTGTGGTAATATTTCAAAATCTACTTAGGGAACAAGCCAATAAATTGAGAGAGATTCAAGTGAATCTTTAATTACGTTTTCCTCAACACTCAAGAACCCTTCTAAAACCTATCCGTTAATTTTTAAAAAAGTAAACAGTTACTAAATTAACTTGAACCACCAACTCAAAAATTGTCCTGAGCAGTTGTACTCGGACAAGAACATCAAATAGAAAAATACAACACACAAATAAAAGTACAGAATATCAGACTCGATCTTAACCACCTTTAGAAACTTTCCCGAAAAAAAAGTACCTATAAAAGTTATTAACAATAGGTATTAATAACTTTACGTGTGCATTTCATCGAAAAAATTGCTCTTTTAATCGTTAAAACAAATTCAAAATCTATTTTTGGCCGACCCAATTAACCAAAGATTCATTTTTAGTGTTCATTTAAATGAAAATAAGCCTTTTCAAGTTCCCTAGTCTAGCTTTACTTGCTTTTTTTCTTCTTGTCACCTCAACCTCCTGCAATAAGGAAACCGATCTGGTCTCTGAATTTGTCATTAATGACAATACTACCAATGTTATTGAACAAGATAATAGCGGCCAGCTAACTGATATTGAAGAGTCTCAGATTCCCAATTAAATCCAAAAACCCCTGATAGGTCTACCAATAGTCGTTTTGGCGACCTTCATTTTCCATTCTTTGTAATACCTTAGTGGGAAACATCTATTTTATGTCTTCCCCTTTCAAAAGAAATATATCCCTTACCGGTGACACTCAATTCACAGGAATAACACTTACCGAGCCGAAGGAATTTGCCGCAGGACTTCCTGCCATTAAAGTGGCATTACAACATACATTCAAGGAAATGGGTGCCTTGGAGGCCTTATCTACCCTGTCGCACATGAACCAAAAAGAGGGGTTCGACTGTGCGGGATGTGCTTGGCCCGATCCTGAAAAACCATCTAAACTTGGGGAATATTGTGAAAACGGCGCCAAAGCTTTGGCAGAAGAAGCCACGTACAAAAAAGTAGATGCTGATTTTTTCCAAACATATAGCGTAGAAGAAATTTCTACTTGGTCAGATTTTAAGATAGGTAAGAGCGGAAGATTGACACGTCCGATGCTATTAAAGGAAGGTTCATTGCATTATGAGCCCATTGAGTGGAACGAAGCGTTTTCCCTGATTGCCGAACAGCTTAAAACAATGGAATCTCCAGACGAAGCCATTTTTTATACTTCCGGCAGATCGAGCAACGAGGCAGCCTTCCTGTACGGACTATTCGTTAGAGCCTATGGCACCAACAACATGCCAGACTGCTCAAACATGTGCCATGAAAGTAGCGGTGTCGCCCTAACAGAAACCTTGGGTATAGGAAAAGGGTCTGTAAAACTGGAGGATTTTGACGAGGCGGATATCATTATGGTCATCGGTCAAAACCCAGGCACCAACCATCCAAGGATGTTGTCCGCATTGGAAAAGTGTAAAAATAACGGCGGAAAAATAATAAGTATCAACCCCTTGGAGGAAGCGGGATTGATTCGGTTTAAAGACCCACAATCCCTTTTAGGCATCACAAATGGCACCTCCTTGACAGATATACATCTTCAGGTAAAAATCAATGAAGATGTGGCTTTGCTCAAGTTGATCATGAAAAGGTTGATACAATTGGAAAAAACGGGTAAAAAGGTGTTGGACCATCATTTTATCAGCACTTATACTGATGGGTTCGAGGATTTCCAGAAAGACTTGGAACGGTATACGGAAAATGAACTTTTGGAGCGTTGCAGTATACCCGAGGAGGCCATAGACGAAACTGTTGCCTTGCTTTCGGAAAAAAATAAAATCATTATTTGTTGGGCCATGGGTCTTACCCAGCATAAAAATGGAGTGGACAATATTAAGGAATGTGTCAATTTATTACTGCTCAAGGGTAGTCTGGGGAAACCGAGTGCAGGTACTTGTCCGGTAAGAGGTCACAGCAACGTTCAAGGTGATCGCACCGTAGGTATAATGCACCATGTATCCGAAGAACTGAACGAGACCATTAAAAGTGTCTTTGGTTTTACTCCGCCCAATAAAGAAGGTCTGGATACGGTCAAGGCGCTAGAAGCCATGCATGAAGGAAGGGCCAAAGTATTTATGGGGCTCGGAGGCAATTTTGTTTCTGCTGTGTCGGATACTAGGTATGCGGCAGAAGCTCTTCAAAATTGTTCCTTGACCGTGCAAATCAGTACCAAATTGAATCGAAGTCATTTAATCACTGGAAAAACGGCCTTGATTCTCCCTACTTTAGGTCGGTCAGAGAAGGATGAAAGCCATGGCAAAGACCGATTTCTTACCGTTGAAAACAGTATGGGTAAGGTACACCGTACCAAAGGAGTCCTTAAACCAAAATCGGAACATCTAAAAAGCGAACCAGAAATAATAGGAGGTATCGCCAATGCCTATTTTAAAAATGACCATCCTGTTTCCTGGAAAGAATTGGGCGACGATTATGACCTCATCAGGCAAAAAATGTCCGAAACCCTAAAAGGTTTTGAACAGGTACAAGAAGCTTCCAAAGGAACCGGTTATTACCTGCCCAACAATGTTAGGAACTTGGATTTTAGCAAACTGGATAACGGCAAAGCTCAATTCAGCACTTGTAAATTGGCCGAACATGTTTTAAAACAAGATGAATTTATCTTGATGACCATTCGCTCCCATGACCAGTTCAATACAACCATATACGGACTCAACGACCGTTACAGGGGCATCAAAAACGAACGGCGCGTACTTTTTATGAACCAAAGGGATATGGATACATTCAATTACAAGACCTTGGATGTCGTAGACCTTGTAAGCAATTATGATAATATTGAACGGCGGGCCAAACGGTTTTTGATTATCCCCTACAACATTCCGAAGGGCAATCTGGCGGCCTACTTTCCAGAAGCCAATATGATCGTTCCCCATAATCACTATGCCGAAAAAAGTAATACACCCATTAGCAAATCCATTATTGTTCATTTGGAAAGAGGTGCATAACGTAATTTCCTTCCTATGGTCCTCCTCCCTTTCGTTTAATTGAACTAACTTTATGGAGACTTGCTTCATTCCATATTTTGTATTGCATCGTAGACATAGAAACCACCGGAAACGGAATAAAGGGAAATCGCATCACCGAAATATCCATCTTTAAGTATGATGGACATGAGGTAGTAGATGAATTCACCTCC
>JAUIGC010000026.1 GCA_030429835.1 Bacteroidia bacterium | reverse complement strand
CTGGCATATTTTGTATCATAGAATAGCTCCAGTTCTTTTTCTAGGCTGTTGGAATCCCATGCACGTAGTTTCACTTTGTGCATACCGGTATCGATGGCCATGTAGTTAAAGGAAAAATCGAAGTCTTTCACGAAAATGGTATCGGTTTCCCTAATGGTGTCGTTCCCAAGGGTCATATAATAGCCCTTTCCGTTCTCTACGCTGTATTGCATAAAGTATTCAACGGAAGTAACCACCTTTTCAGGCTCTAGGGAAAAATCCGTTTTGGATGCTTCAAAAACAAAGCCTTCCTCTTCATTGTCTGCGGTAAATGTAAAATCAAAGGAATCTTGGACGATACGGTCAAAGTCCTTACTACAAGCTAGGATTAAAATAATGCATAGTATGCTTGAAAACACTATGCGTAGTGGGGTGATGGTTTTCATAACAGTGTTCTTTAGTTCTTAAAATAAAAAGTAGCGTATTCCTACGCCTGCGTAGGGATAAAAATTCCCTACATCCGAGTTGACATGGTAGTATTCATTTGCTTTTATCAATAGTGAAAAATCGTCTCCCAATGCAAATTCAGCCTCTGCTCCTATCCAGGCACCGTAAATAAATTGGCTCCTTCCATCGATAATGGCCCCGTTGGGCAGTTCATTGCTTCCGTTGTTGATGACCTCGTAACCGAAAAGCCCTCCCCCTCCAGCGTGGACACTAAAGGTTTTTATTCGGGAAATATACAATCGGTACATTAGCCCTGGCTGGATGGTGAATACGTTGTAGGGAATGTCTTGGGTTCCCCTATCCTCGGCAAAAGCGGCCAAAACGCTTATCTGGAAATATTTGAATCGGTTGGGGTGGAAATTGAAGGTTCCCATTGCGGCGAACCCATCTTCCACATATCCACCGCTAACACCTACCGAAGATGCCAAATTGCCCCTGCGTTGGGCAAATATCGAAGCGGTGCACAAAAGGCACATAATAGTTAAAATTAGTGGGGCTTTTCTTTTCATATACTTAGAATCTTTTGGGGTTGTTCAATAAACCGTGATCGATCTCTAGGGATAAATCCCTGTTCCCGTTGCTCTCGTCCAAATCGACCACTAGGACTTTGTTTCGATCAAGCGTCATTTTCTTCAGAACCACCACAAAATGGTTTTCGGTGTTCCCTTCGACCCTCTTGGGAATTTTGTATTTCAAAAGCACTTCATCATCGGTGAGCTCGGTCTTTTGGTTACTACTGCTACCCTTATAGGCCGTTGCCGTGCTGAACTTTACAAAATTGATGTCCAAATCCACTCCTTCCTTGTTCTCCAGCCTAAATTGCAGATACAATTCATTTTGGTTGTAATACACCCCTTTCAGCCATAGGAAAATATCATCGTTTCTTGCAAAGAATCGTGGTATTCTGGCCTTATCGAATTGCATGTAATAACACCGTAATCTGTAATATTCTTTGGGGTCGGATTTATAAAGTTCTGCCGTGGGTTGTGCGGTTTCCTCGCCCTGTTCCGGCTCTGGTTCCGTTTCATCAACAACAACCGTTTTTGTTGCAACCGGTTCTGTGGCCACCTGCCCATCGGCTTCATCATAATTGCCGTTGGTTCCTGCCTGTTGGTAGCCTTTATCGATGGTTTTCCCTAAAATATTGGTAACGGCTTGGTCGGGCGATATATACCAGGTAGGCTTCTTTGGTTTTGCCGATAGTTCCAAAGTAAATTCATAGGAATTTCCATTATCAGTTATGGCCGTTAAGCTGGTATAATCGCGTTTGTCGGTTGCCCTTTCGTTGTAATAGAGCTTCAGGATGCGTTGGGCAAATGAGCTTCCTTCATCACGTTTGAAATCCATAAAGAATTTAAGTTCGTCCCCAATAAACGCATCGGAAATATTGTCAGGAAAGACCACAACGACCTTATCGTTTTTGGATACTTGTATGGTATCGTTTTGGGAGAATCCCACAAACGAAACGAAGCATATAAATAGTGGGGTAAATATTTTCATCTGTCGGGGGTTGTTAGGATAACTTCGTGATTATTGACCAATAGTATTTTGTCTTTCTCCTTGTATTTCTTCTTTCTAAAGAATTGGGAAAAAGCCCTAATAGCGGATGTGCCTAAAGGAATGTTCGCCCTGGCCGTAACTTCTCCAGCCGTTTCTTCAAGTGTTCGGGATTCTGCTTCCGCTTGGAACTCCCTGAACAGTTCACCGGCACGTTTGCTGTACATTCCCGTGTTTCCGTCCCGCACGTCTTTGGCAATCAGTATCACCGGAACGTGGTCGATGTTCGTCAAGCTCATAAGCACTCTTGAACCCCTTATATTGGCGTTGGCGAACAAAAAGGTGTTCTTCTTAAAAGTATTGCCTTTATACATTAAGGGTTCGTCCAAAATCAATGTAACCCTGTCCCCCGGGAGTATAAACTGATCCTGATAAATACTGGCTTTGAAGTATAGAGGTGGTTCCGATACCGTGGCCGTGGTATTGACTGGTGCGGACGGGGTTGAAATGTCCTGAGATCGTGCCAAACGCTCTTCCCTGGCCTTCAGTAACTCTTCCCTGTATTTCGCTTCTTTTTCGGCTTTCGTGAGTGGCTTCGTGGTTTGGGTTCCTGCGTTGCCCGATACCACTTGCTCGGCCTTTCTTTGGCGTTCCAATAGTTCGATTTGACGCTGGAGCTCCAGTACTTTCGGGTCGTTTTCGTCTTCGTAAAGGGAATCCCCCTCATCCAACATTTTTTCAATGCTATTTTTCTTCGTTCTGTGGGGGTCTATCATTTCGTTATCGGCATCGAAAAGGTTGCCCTCTTCGGATTCCATCATGTCCTCAAAGGTGAACTCGGAATTTGTCTGTGATCCCGGAGATGATTCAAAACCCTCGTATTCGGATTCACTGCTACCGGCATTCACAAAAAGGAATATGACACCAATGCTTAGGAGCCCTACAATGCTTATTATAATAACCTTTGATCTATTCATTTTCTAGCCTTTTATAAATTTGGGAGTAATCGGTAAAGAAGAAGCCTGTTTTGTTCTCAGGATAATTTGGTGTTCTCGTATCGATGTTGCCCCTGGCCACAATCCTGAACCGTTTTATTTCGTTCAGCTCATCGATGGTCAATATAGCCGAAAACTCGACCGAATAGGGAAAGGTTTCGACATCCATCCGTATAATCCGTTCAAAATCTGCCTCATAGGTGTAACCAAGCTGGAGCGCATCGTTATAGCCACCATTTTTCTGATAGGTTTCAAATATCCGTTTCGCATCACTGCTATTGATGTAAAAAAGGCTTCGTGCCTGGTTCTCTTTAATATTGAGCCTATCAAATGAATTGACATAAAAAACAGCAGCCTCGCATTGGTTCAAAACCAGTGTTTCCAACATCTTTTCCCGTTGGACCACTTCAGAATTTAATTGCTTTCCGGCTTCGTCCGTTACAATGATTTTGTTAACGGTACTAACATGGACAAAGAAAGCCCAGATAAGGACGGCAACAACGATAATGGCACAGCACACCATAAACCATTTAGTAAGCGAAACGCCTTGCTTTTTGCCGTTCTGAAAACCGTTGTACTGCTTTTCAAATTCTTTGGTATCCATCATATCATACTGTTTATTTTAATCGCTACGAAACGATATAGGTAAATCTTGACCCCAATCAAAAAAAGGACTACGAACATATTGTAGTCACCTTGTTCAAAGAATGCCTGAAATATGCCCTCAGCGAAAAAATTGGCAATCATAAAACCAGGTATGTACAGGTAACATTTGTACATCTCCTTTATCCATTTTCTAAAAACTTCGTCGGTGTCCTTGCTCATTAGGGAGATAATGGCAAATGGGGCTTGGAACTCCAGTAGAATGAGCCAGACGTAACGCCCCGCAATGACAACACTGAATAAGTAATTGTCAATGAGCAGTGCCATGGGCTTGATGGCTATTACGCTGAAATAACCGATTACCCAATCCCAATCCAGAATGCTGTTGATTACGCCCCCCTCGGTTATCCGTTCGTCCTCTTCCAAAAGGGAATCCCAATAACTGACATTGGGCTGTACACCGACGATATTCAAGATTCCTTGTTCAATTTGCGTGAGGCCCCATTCCAAACCACTGATAATTACGGGAAAGAAGAGCATGAGTCCGATGTACGGAAAAAGCGGGGTCAAGAGGTCAAAAAACTTCTTATAATCCTTTACGTTCTCCCGCGACTGCTTGTAATAGACTTTCGAGACGTTCCGGACCACCAAGAACAAACCAACGGCATACACAAAAATGTATGCGCCAATAAGCACACCGTTGGTTTTGAAATCCCGATATACCTGTTCTACGTCGCTAATTCCGATAAAGGATTCATCCATACGCTAATTGGTCCCCCTGACCTTTTTATACATTGAACGTCTATCGTGTGAACTCTTACATCTGGAATACAGGGTTTTCAGGGCGGCTATGTTCTTGTCCGTCCGTTCTTCGATATTCTGTAAAATCAAAATCCGTTCGCCGTCGTCCGCATTGATTTTCCCGTTGGTCAAAAGTGCTTCCACCGATTCCATATTTTGGTTGTTGGCCTCAATAATGTCTGAAACAATGCCCAGTGCCTTGTCAAAGGTTTCATTGGAAAGGTCCAGCTTTGAAATATTCCTGCCAGTTTCAGAGGCCAGTTTGATTAACTCAAACTCTTTATCGATGACACCCTTAATCGATTTTAAGGTGCGAACCGCCGAAGAAACTTCTTTGTAGATGTTCACCCCCTCTTTGACCGTATTGAAGGTCTTTACAAGGGTTGTTGATTGTGCCAAAGCTTCGGTAAGCTGTTTGGTCATGGTAACGTTTTGGGCAGTGGTCTGTGCCTCCAGAACTGGAGCTTCAACCACAAGCTGCGCACTGGCCAAAAAAGGCAATACCAGGGCAATCATTAGCTTAAACTTTCTCATATTCTTCAGATTTTATGTGTTCAATAATTGTTTCTTCCATGTCGCCAATTTGCTCATACCTGGACTGTAAAGCGGCCCATATTTCACCCGTGGTCTGGAACGCTAAAAACTTCTCCCTAGAAAATTCGTTGCGGATAATAGTGGCATAATTCTCATTGAACCGCACGAATTTTTCTGAGTATGGCCGATCGGCCGTAAAGTTGTTCGATACCGATTTCATCATCTGGATGTGCTCATTATTTTTGAGCTTATGGCGCTCAATGATGGCATCGTAAACCTGTTCGTTTCCTTCCAGCACTCCGAGTATCTGCATGTTCCCGATTATGGAATCCGTGTACTGGTTGCTTTTTGGCATCTGTGTAGGTGTTTGGAAAATAAGCCCTACCGCGCCGTTTTCCTTTCTAATGCTGGCGGTGATCAATGATATGGTACTCATGATGTCGATTCCGCTATAATTGTCCTTCAATTCGCTTCCCAAAGCCATTTCGTCAAATATGAAGTAGCCCCTTTTGGTCTTGTCCTTCAATATTTTTTCATTGATGGCATCAAATAGAATGGTCATGATCACCGATACCAAAAAAGGGTTGTTTTTAATCTCGTTCAACTCAAAAACAATGGCTGATTTTTGGCCAATGCTCTCGTTGATTTCGCTATTGGACGATACCACATTGTGATATATTCCCCCTTCCAAAAACTCGGAGCAGACCACTTTAAAGGAGTTGATGTCGAAATATTCTTCAGGGAAATCCTTGCGTTCGCAAATAGCCCTGAAATTTTGTACTACGTGGTTGTAATAGCTGATAAAGTGGTGGTCCTTTTTAACTTGCTCGTAGTAATCTTGAAGGGTTTTTGTAATGGCCACTGCTTTTTTGGCCTCTCTTTTGGTTTCCGCCGGCAATCGCCAAAACTTCATGACCACGGCCGTTAAGCTGAACAGCTTTTCGTTGGTAAGTTTTTGACCCTCCAGATTAAAGGGATTGATACCCAGGGCGGTATTTGAGTTTACCTTAATATGCTTGCTTTCCTTTGGGTAAAGCTTGGTCAACTGTTCAAAGGAGCTTCCAAATTCCGCAATGACCAGTGTAACCCCGTCCTCTAAAAACTGGTAAGCCATATTCAGGACGTCCGCACTTTTTCCGCTTCCGGTGGGTGCGTATATGATAAAGTTCCGTGCATTGATGCGTTTGTTCTTTCGGTCCCACCAGTCCAATCGGTAAGGCACTTGCAAAAGCCTATCCTGAACCACGATACCTTCTTCATCATCGGAATAGTAGGAGTAGTTCGTCAACATACAACAAGCGTTCTGCAAGGTGTTCAGAAACAGGTAATCCTTATGGAGCTTTGATTGCCTGCCGACGATTGTGGAAAGAAAAATGTTCTCCAGCCCTTCATAGGACGGTATGTAGTAACTGATTTCCTTATCGTCCAATATTCCTTTTATCGCATCGCTTCGTTTTCGGAGCTCATCGGTGTCCTCGTGCCAGGCTATGATATTGAAGTGGCTTTTACAAAGGGTAACATTGTTGTCCAATAACTCTTTTTCCACTTCTTTCAGTCGGGTAAACTCACGTTTCAGGGCAGTAGAAAAGGATTGGCTTTTCTCGTATTGCTCTACACGCATTTCAAGCTCGTCCTTCAATTGTTTGTGCCCAGGGAAATACAATACCTGATTGTAGATATGGTTGAAAGGCAGATGTACCCCGAAATCATCCATCAGACCTTTGTAAAGTTTCAGGTTTTCAACATTGATGGTCGTATCATCGGAAACATTGGTTATGGTGTCGGGCAAATAGGAAGAATCGCTGATTGAGAAAATGGAATAGTGGTTATCGCCAATATGCAGTTTATTGTCAAAGACCAAATCCCTTAGCCCCTGGTCGCTTTGGAAACCATTGACATAGTTCAAAAAGAAATAGCGCAATTCGTTTTCTTCCAGGGCGGTAATCGTGGTATTGTAAAGTTTGTTCAGAATCCCCACAGAGCTTTTTACCTTGTCAAAAAAACGTGATAACCGCTCCTTATCCTTTTTGGTCAGTTTCTCGGTGTACTTCAGCGGATTTGCAACATAACTTTCCTTCAGCGAGGCCAATTCGGTAAGGGTAAAGGAAAGCAGACAATAATGTTTGATTCCCTCTCTTCCATCGAAGTGTCTCGATTCGGCTTCGGTTAAAAACGTGTTTCTGAAGTAGTGTTTGGAACTGGAATACGTTTCTTCCAAGACAATATCCTGTTTCTGGACATAGATACCATCATCGATATTCCTGAATGAGCGTACAAAGGATTCGTGTCGCAGGTCCAGTTTCACCATATCCAATGAATAAGGCTCGGGGTTCGTTACAAGAAAACACGCCCCCACGCTTCCATCCTTTGATAGAAAGAGGTTTCCGCTGAACCCTAAAATTGAATATGCGCTACTGCTTTTGATCATATCTGGTTGAGTATATCCTTATTGGACAAAACGGATCGCTTTGTTCCAAATCTATATTTGGTTTGGTTCGATAGCTTCTTGAACTGTTTCCTCATAAAGAGTATCGCCGTCAACGAAATGCCCATTGCCACAAAATAGGTGGTAAGCCCTGTAGCCGTTGGGTTTCCCAAGGCAAAAAGGGCCCAAATAAAGAATACCAGAGCAAATGCAATTTGTAGCACAAACAGCAAATAGTAATAGTTGGGCTTAAAGCCCTGTATCCTCGGTTCCCGTTCCAAGTTTTTGTTGACCTCGAAAGATTTCATCGTTTAGACATTTACCGAAATCCTTCCCCCTATAACCACTACTGCGGCGATTACTCCAGCGAACAAAGCTGCGTATAGCAAAATGATTCCTGCATTGATCAAACCTTCCTTTCGGGTGTTCCTATTGTTGACTTCCTCCCAGTTTCGGGTCAATCCAATAATGGCCCCGATCAGCAGAATGAGCAACACAACGGGAATCAAATAATCGTTGATTGCCTGGTTGATGGTTCCCCTAAAGTCCTGAGCTTGCACTGCAGTTGTGGATAGTCCCAATACTACGGTCAACAATGCGGTTTTCGATAATTTCTGATTTGTTTTCATTGTATAGTTTAAAGGTTAATATAGATTCTTGATCGTGTTTATAATCTCATTATAATTTGCTTCAATATCGGATTCGCTTACGCTTCTCACAATGGGCAATTCCAATTCTTCAGGGAACTGCATCATATCGAGTTTTAAATGAAACTCATTGTAATTGGAGTTACTGCCGTAACCCACGAACTCCCCTGCTGGCAAGTGTTTAAAAAATGAGGTTTCATATTTGGCAACTTTGTCCACCCTTTGGGAGTGTCCCGAACTGCTACTGTGTGTACCCGATGACCTACTGTAAGTCTTTTTGATTTCATCAATCTTGTCGAATTGTTGCACGTATCGCTTTTGGGCGACCGTATCACCGGTCCTGCCAAAGAACACATTTGCAAAGTTGCTTTCCATAGAGCTAAGCGCTTTCTCTCCATAAAGAGCGCTGATTTTGCTTTGTGATTGGGTGATAAAGACAAACGCACACAAATACTCCCGGAGTTCTGAGGGCATTTCCTCAAAATTGTCAATCTTGAAGGTGGTCGCTTCATCCATGAAATAGACAAAAGGTATCTTGTTGCTCATGGTGAATCTTCTACTGGAAATTTTAACGAGCATCCCCATAATGGGCCCGAGTATGTTTCGCAAGGCATAATTGTTGGAAATCGCAAAGAGTTTAGGATCCTCTGGGTCCAGCAAATTGAAATCAAAGTCATTGCCCGAAAGCACATAACAGATGTTCTTGTTATAGGCTAATTTTCCGATATAGTTGGTTAAAGAACTCTTGTACCCTGAAAGCTGTTTCGGGCTGTCTTTTGAATCCAAAAAAGCACCGGCCAATGATTTTGCCTGGGCATCCTTCTCCAAAAAGGATATCAGGTGTTTGTTTGAATTATGGAGCGCAAAATTTGAAATGTGCGGCCAGGTACAGTATTGAGGATAATCCTTTCTAAATCTAATCATCAGACCTTGTAACAGCCCAAGTCCACCAAGCCCCCAATCGTTCAATTTTTGACCCTCTGGCAAATAGGCGCGTATCAGGTCTTCTCCCAACTGTGGCAAATCATCGGATGAAGGTATCGCGGCCACCGATAACGGATTGAACCGATAGGTTCTTGACATATCAGTGAAGTTCACGTAATAGAAAGAACCATCGTAACCGGTTTCCTTGATGAAGTGATATGCTGCCTTGGTATAATCAAACTCCTTCAGGTCGTAAATCATTCCTGCGAATTTGTTTTCCACAAAGCCTTTTAGCAACGGTTTCCCAATACTTTTTGTTTTACCGGTGTTCGCTCCAGCGTACACCAAAAAGTTATTGAATGGATCCATGAACTTAATATTGCGCCCGTTCTGGACCGATAATTCAATAGGGGTGAAATTGTATGATTTTTTTACGGATTTCTTATCCTTTGAAGTAAAGACAATCAAAGCCCCGATTACTAAGGCCAAGCTATATGAGGGTGCGCCATATTTTACCAAAAAGGATTCAAATTCAATGGATAAATACGGTTTCCCGTAATATCCAATAGCATAAACTACTAGCATATAGAGAAGGCAGCCGATTACAAAGGACATCCCCCTGTTTTTGGTAAATCGGACCATAAGAATGATAAGGCCAATAAAGAAAAGGCCTCCTACGATTAATATGTAATATAAGTTCTCCATTTATCCAGCCATTCCTTTGGCCAATAGTATTTCTTTTACTTTTTGCTTCAATTCCATCATAGCGGCGGCCTTGGGATTGGACACCAACGCCAAAGCCTTTCTTTCCGCAATGGCGGCATCACCCAGTGTTTTTCCAATGGCGACCCCCTTAGCCTTGTTCAGCGGCTTTTTGCTCAATCTGGCAATAAGTTGCTTACTCTGCGGGGAAACCTTTTTATATGTTGTTCCCTTATATTGGTCATGCTCCTTCGGCTTATATCCAAACTTTTCATTGAATAGGCTGGAGCTGTCCGTTTTGAATTTTTCCTGATGAAAACCAACATGGACTTTTTCATCGTTCAACTGGTGCTTCTCACTCTTTCCCGTTCCTTTGGCATTAGGGCTTAATTGCATTCCCCTGGCTTTACTGATAATCTTGGAATCGGATACCAAATGGTTCCCTTTCTCGTCAACAACTTTTTCCCCTTTATACCATTTGGATTTTGTATTTCTTGAAACGACAACGTGCACATGATAATTCCATCCTCCTTTTTCAGTTCCCTGGAAAATGATGTTTCCCTTTTCCGTTTGGATTCTGCCGTTATCGTCCCTTAAATACTGTGATTCCAAATCTTTAATTGCCCGTTGGTTGAGAATAATCTTCGCTGGGTTCTTACTGCTCTCGTTTTGTCTTAGTTTTTTGTCAATCTTCTTCTTGATGGCCAGGTTATGTTTTACGTTTTTGTCCCAAATGCTGTATTCCCTTTTGGATTCCACCTTGGCCACATAGTTCAAATCCTTCGCCTCTAGTATGATCTCGTTGCCCTCTTTGTCCTTTCTGGAGAAAGTATTGGCATAGAGCTCCATTGCATCGTTGGTATAATCCTTTAGATACTGACGGAACTGTAGATTTTCTTCAGGGGAAAGCTCTTCAATTATGTTGGTTCTACCATTGCTGGCCATTTCAACCAAATGTTTTTGTTCTTCCCAAGAGGGATTGAAACTGAGCATATAAAATTTGGTGTCCCTGGACGATAATCGATGATTGTTGCCGTCTATGATTTGTACTGCCTTATTGTCCGAAATATCATCATGGTCCGAATTGAAAAAGCCATCATAATCCATATCATCCCTTTCCAAATCCTTGTTTTCTTTGGATAAGTACTCTATCAGGTTAAAGGAACTCCCCTTGTTGTTCCCGCCCGTCAATTTTAATGGCTTATGTACTTTTACGAACAATTATCTATTTTTAATAAGGTTTGAAATTGTATCTAAATTTCGGTCCAAAATGTTCTTTTTTATCTTGTACTCGTCTTTTTGTAATTGAATGCTTTTGGCATTATCCCGCAATTCCTTTACCGCCTTTAAAATGGCATCGAGAAAATCCAAATTGGGTTTCAAAGTTTCCATTTTCCGATCATTATTGCCAGTGGTCAATATTTCCTCGATACGTTTTTCCAATCGGGAATTTTCTTCCTGTAATGTCTCGATGGTTCCCACTAATTCTTCCACTTCTTTAGATGAAAAAATCTCCCCCTGGGCGACCGTTTGATTATCCGATTCTGAAACCCTGACTAAAATATCCTCCAGCATGCCCATGATTTTTGATAGCTTTTTGGTCTCGATATTCCGTATAATTTTCACCACTCTTTCCGTTGCCTTTTTGGTAACGGTCATTGGCGATGAATCGATTTCGTTAGGTTTGATTCCAGTAGATTCGAAGTAGTCCAAAAATTGGGAAAGTACATCATCATATGATGTACCCCTGCTCTTGAATTTATCTACACGTTCCTTGGTTTCAGGGTAGATTTTGATTGTTTGGAGAGACATTTTTCATTTTTATATAGTGTTGAGATAAATGTAAAATTTCTCCTTATTTTCTCCCTCACTTTAACAATAAAATCGTTGAAATACATAGCTTCAGCGCAATGTTTCTCCCCAATTTCTACCAAAATATAGGAAGCTTGATTTATAACATACTGTAAATCAATATTATATCAGGCTTTGCCTGATTACTGCTTGCTCTTCCTATATTCTGTTGCGAAGCAACACAAATAGTCATTACAAATATCCTCGATATTTGCTTTAGGCCACAACGGTTGAACTTGCTTCAAAAATTCAAGAACGATGAACGCTCCAACACTGTTTTTTCTTAACGCTTATCTGCCTGAACGCTAAAAAAACAGCATCGGGTCCAGCGAATAGGTTTGTTCATCTTCAAGGTCGAAAGACGACCTTGGGTAAGATTTTTGGGGCAAAAAAATTGATGAAATCAATTAAGTGTATTTCACCGATTTGTAGGAAAATTACTTGGTCAAAATTTTGGTTGTTCTTAGTTTGGCAAACTACGGTAAAACGATTTGAAGAAAATACAGCTTGCCATCCCGTAACCGGAAAAACTCATTTCAAATATGAATGGATTCATTCACCCCGGGTCAGATGTCGGGGGCGGGCTGTATTAGTTTTTGTTTTGCTTTTTATCTAGCAGATAGGTGAGAGCGGAAATGGTCAAATCCAGTTCACGTTTTTTCATAAATGATAAACAACTTAGCGATTTGCGTTGAAGTTTTAGCTTCTCGTTCAAGGCGCTCATGGATTCCGGATTGAACATTTCCCTGGATTCCAATTTGGAGCGGACCTGTTTCACAACATCCATATTTATTTTTGATCGGGCCATTTGATTATTAACGTCTATCACAATTGGAATCTTATAAATCAACCAATCAATATTCTTGGTTTTTCGACAAAACGCACTTTTTGTAAAGCGTGTACAAATCTCATTTTCAGTAACAGAAAGAGGGATTATTTATTGGAACAACCACGGACGGCCGATAGAAAAAATCAATTGAAAAACGCCATATTGACAGGTTTTTAAGGTTTTGCGGATGCTTTTTGACCTTTCTTCCCAAATATTGTGAAACAATATAAAAATGGCTGAAAAATGGGCGAAATTCTTGTTATGAACAAGAATTATGACCTTTTTGAAACCTTATTAAACTAAAATTATTATTTAAAATTATTCCTTTTTTTAATTAAGAGAATTACAGAATAAATTAAGGAATCCCGAATATGCAGTATTTTCAGGGGCTTCAAGAGGTTTATTGGAACTTTGGCGGATGGGTAATGGAACATACGCGGACAGTTATTGGAACAACCACGTTTTTATTGGAACAATGGCGGATGGGTTATTGGAACAGTCACGGATGAAGTTTTTAACAGCACTTAGCCCATTATCAATAATCGCATCGGACTTATTAACAATTTTTATTGGAACAACCACGGATGGAATTATTGGAACTTTCACGGATATTGCTACATTTGATTTATTGGAACTTTCACGGACACCCTGTTTATGAGCACTAAGATACAACGAGTTGACATTTCTACCTTACCGAAAACAGTCCAGCAACCATATGTGCTGACCGAAAGTTTTGATTTTAATATCCATGAAGCCCGTATCTTAATCCGTGTTCTACAGCAGATTAAAAAGCACCAGTTTATCCAAATGGGAACACAAATCGATATGGACAATAATGTGGTGATGCGATTCCGGCCTAAGGATTTGACTGTTGGAAATGATTTGAAGCTCGTATATCAGTCATTAAGCACCATCAGAAAAAAGGAAATCGTGGTTAAAGGAACAACCACGGACGAGGGCCAGGAAGTAGAGACTAGGACAATAACGGGTATTATTAACGAAGCCACATACAGTACCAATAACAGCTTTGTCGATTTAAAGATAAACGCGGACTGGTACCGTGTACTTGTTGACTTGTCCAAGGGCTATACTCCCTATCTATCGAATGTAGGTTTTCAGACCGGCAACAAACATCACCTGGTCATCTATCAATATATTTGTCAGTGGTACAAAAAAGGGGAGATTGAGGGCAGAACCCTCACTGAGGCCCAAGTAAGGGAAAACTTTAAGATTGGCGACAAATACAATGATTTGAGAAAAATCGTTACACGGGTAATTGAACCGTGCAAAAATGAGCTCGACAAGTTTGCCGATAAAAGTTTCAATTACACGCTCGTTAGGGCAAACCCAAAAGCTACCAGGGGAAGGGGTGCTAAAATTGTAAAGATCATTTTCAAGTTTTACGAAACGGAAACTGAAAGTGTCAACTCGACTTATGAACCCAAAAGAGCGGCCAAAAAGATTAGTGAGTTCAAGAAAATATACGAATTCGATGATACCCAAGAACAACAATTAGGAGGACTGGCAAAAAGATATGACCTATCCTACTTGTCTGCACTTGAATATGAGAACCGGCCCTATCTGCTAAAACAGGAAAATTTTATTGAAGCATTTCATAAACTGATAGTACAAAGAAGCTCAGCATAAACCAGAAACACTAGCGTCCGCCATTGTTCCAATAGCGAAAACACACATGAAGAAAGGTCAAAAAAGCAAGACGCATTAAATCAAAAATCACTATATTTGAAGTGAAAGAAGCAAACGCAAGTTTGTATCGAAAAACGGAGTGGCCACTAGGTCATTCCGTTTTTTCTTAGAACGTATCTGAAGTGGGTTCGTTCTTCCCTTTTTGAAAGCTACCGAGATACCTTCCCTTTTCCCCTTTTACATATTCGTACACATTGAAATAACTCCAGTTCGGAAAGTCCGAATGAAGAAAGCGGGTAAACTTCTTTAGCCGGTTGACGTTGTTATAGCGTAGGAAACGGCAATTTCTGCAATCGGTATCAATCTTTCTCTTTGCATCGGCATTTGATTGACAAACCGGACACATGACCTTCACAATCGCTCTGTACCTAGTATATGCCATTTTTAGAGTTTAGTGATGTATTTGTACTCTGATTTTGAGAAAGCGCGATCTGAGCAATGTAAACGAAAATGTTTTCCATCATCGAAGATGACCTCCCCAAACTCTTCAGCCTTCTCACTGGTTCCATCTTTCCGGAATACTTCTACCACGATTCAATTTATTTATTTCTTCTCTCACGGTTCTCCCTGACCATCTTGGAAAAATCATCCTCCGGCATTCCCACGGGCATAATCACGTGATACCACACACAGTTAAGGTTGTATCGCAAAATCCGAAACCACCTCGGGGGTTTCTTTTTGGTTGTATTCCTGCGAGCTGTTCCCATGCTAAAGTGTTCTTTTGTTCCCAAAGGTGTACCGGTTCCGTTTCACAATCCCCAAAGCTCTGGATTGAATCCGTCCGGATAATCTCCTAAATCGTTCTGTTCCTCCAGTCAGGTTTCCATTTCAAAGTCTTCAAAATTGCTTGTACCGCCCATATTCATTGATGTTTGAATCTTCTAAAGCCATAAAAATTTTTGTTTTAAGGCGGTTGGATAAACCCTATGGTTTAATATACACCCTCTTTTTCCCTTATCTTGCCAATGAATGACCCTGAATCTTTCTTCTGTATAAGTATCTTGTTGAAATTGGGTCGTCCCACTTGTATTTGCCCATTAGAAAAAACATATAGAAAAGTATTCTTCAAAGTCTTTTTCCAAACTTTCTTATCATCCATATCTACAATAGTGACCTTCACTTTGTGTTTATCTGAAAAGTAGTAATCTGGCGATATGGATTTAAAAGTTACTTTAACATTTTTGTATTCTTTCCCCTCAATATCCAGTCTTGATACATTGCGCTCAATTTCAGTATCGGTCAATGGCTTGGTTGTTTCTTGAGAAAAAAGACTTGTAGTAAAATGAAAAACCAGAAAAACCAGAAAAATTCCTTTAGTTGTCATCGTTTCTATTTTTTTATCAATTGCAGGTTAAGTCCTATGGAACATTTGACTCGTATAGACCATGTTGGCCTATTCATACTTTTTGGGCTCATATTCAAGACCATTATCGTCTAAGAACTTATCGAATATTGGCCTTGCTCCAATCATTGCAAAAAGTTCGTCAACATCTTCATCGGTGTATTCGATTACAAATTCTGGACGATAACGAAAAGTTGCTGTTAGTGTTCCGGCAATTCTCCCTTTTCCAGATTTAGTTTGCTTTATTCCAGCACTTGCACCACCGCTAAAAACAGCGGTTCTCTTAGCGCGGCCACTGGTCATTTTCAACCAATCGGGGGTGGTGTAGAGAGAGGGGTGATTAGGAGAAACGTACTTCCAACCACAATCTTTTGTACCGCCCCTACTTCCTTTTGTACAGGAATGGGAAACGGGAAGGTCAATTGATTTGCTTTGATACTCGGCCTCCCTTTCAGACCTAAATTGATTTTTGATATTGTCTAGTTCTAAATTGAATCTTGCAAGTCTGACCGGAAGGGGGTCGGTAGATGTTTCAAACTCGTTGTATATCAAATCGTAAAAACCTCTATACTTTGCGAGATAAGCATCCGCAGGTTTGACTTGCACTTCTTTTTGATATGGTCTACTTTCCAACTCAAATTCTGACTTTTCTTCCATGATTTTGTTTTTAGGTTTATAGTTAATTCTCGTTTATTTTCCGTATCTTAAAAAGGCGTTCTATTTGACATAAAAACGCTTATAACACATCGTATTTCCCATATTTCCAGACCTTTGCGTTTTTTTCGTGCCTTAGAGGGGCTTAAAATGGCCCGAAATCTTACAGTTTCCAACAAAAATGGGCCGATATCGGTTACGATCTGTAAGGGGAAATCTTCCGGTGTTCTTACGGATTTTAGGATTTCAATTTTTTGATTTTATCCCATTTTTCATTGATGATTTTTTGGCTTTTCTGTAATACGATTTCTTTTAAATCCATAAACTCATCTGAACCCATTTTCCCATGAATAAAACCCTCCATGTTGCTAATGTCAAAAACGATGTGCTCTTCATCCCAAATGAACCCCTCTTCGGTCAGCCCCATCAGGTCAATTTTATTGCTGAGAACCAAGTATCTTTCCAACAGTTTTAACTGTTCCTTGTCGTGTGGTGGTGCGGCCATGTAGCATACCGCTATCAATTCTGATATAGTGTTTCTAAATTCTGTAATCCATTCCATGCGTTTGTCCGCTATATGAATCCTGCGGTTCCTACGTGAAGTGTAGGCCGTTGTGATGGCGACAACTATGGCGAGAATCAGTGTTCCTGTCCCAATAGCCAATTGACCGTAATCAAAAATTGACGCTTCCAATTGAAATGCTCGAATGACTCCTATTTTTAAAACCATGTGTTACTGCTGGAATTAAATCGTGCTGTTAAGAATTACGTCCATTAAACCAATTGCCTTCTGTTCCAATAAATATGCGTTATATCTTTTTTCATTGGCCTCCAGAACCAATTCGTTGATTTTTTTCTGTTTTGCCCCGTCTCTTAAAATAGGAATTTCAACTTGTGATAAGTGCCTATCATCAATTTCGTCCACAACGGACCCATAGGTATGCCTTACGATAAGATTGTAGCCAAAGGATGAATTTAACCAGGAGAACACATAGCCCGCCATTTCTTCCGTATTAGGAACGATACGCATCACGTGTTGGTTAAGTGTCCAGTTTTCCCAATGTTTAGGGATAATATTGACCTTGCCGATGGTTCCGCTACAAGTAACGGCAACCATATTTTCCTTAAGAAATAATTGTTTCCCAATACGGTTATTGTGCTGGTCCACGGAAAGATATTTAATGTTTGATGGATTTAGTTCCCAAAGCTGTTTTCCTCCGAAAAAAGGTATTCCATTTTCTTTATCGACATAAACCCTTTTAAATCTACCTGGTAAAATAATTTCACTGGAAATTCTTTTGTCGCCTATGGTCGTAACCTCTTTGGCTGTTTTATTGAGCTTATCTAAAATTGCATTGACAATCGGTAGGTGATACGAGCTATCCAACCGGTATTTCAAATTGCTTAGCTTGGTTGAATAGTTTCTGATACTGCTTTGCTTTCCCGGAAACCCCAAATCAAGGTTTTCAATGGTTGATAGGCCAAGTTCTTCCAGTAAAAGATTTTCCGCCTCATCGACCAAATGATTCGATTTGTCCCTTTCATTGTACGATTTGCTAATCAATTCATGTATTTCTTTCTTAAGAGCTTCAGGCGCAGTTGGTATGATAACATTTGAAAGATGTTCTGGTTCAATGTGCTTGATGACGGCCCCATAATTGTTTGACTGAAGAATATTTTGGCCTGTTTCGGTCAGAAAAAAGCTATAAATATAAGATGTGTCATATGGTTCTTTGCCCTCAAGCCGGAGAAGGTCATGGCTGAATATCTGTCCATCCAACTTATCCCCGGCTATTGCGACCTTTCCAATCGTTCCGGAAACTGTCATTAACAACATGCCCTTTTTGACCCTTAAACTTTCAAGGTCGGTTTCGGTCTTGTTGGAAATATGCTTTACTGGCCTCGGATAGACCTCTGAAATATTGGTCGGTTGATAAAAAGGAATTTCTTTCCTGTCAACATAAATCCTTTTAAATCTAGGTCTATGGTAGGCATATTTTACCAAACCATTATCAGACCACAAATACGTATAGCCGTACCTATTTGAAAGTACTTTCTTTTTGGATATGTCCGCTTGGAGATTAAAAGCATTTGCTTCCAATCTCATCTTATTATTGAAAACATCACTTATAGAAACCGAAGTATACTTTAGTGCCTGGGGGGAATGTAAAAGTTCTTTATCGCCTTTTTCATCGAATAGCTTTTCTGCTAAGTTGCCGCTTACCATGATATCCCTTGTTTAGTTTTCCATTCTGCAAATATTTCGGGTACCAACACCGTTTGGTCATTGACAATTTTTTCTTGGGTTATTTCCTTCCTCGTTACTAAGTTCCCGGATGCGTCCTTTTCTTGGACCAGCTCTTCCATTTCCACCATAATAATATTTCCTTTGTCATCCCTCTTAAAGATTTTTCCGCCCCTCTTGTCGTGTCCAATATGATCGATCATGGCCATGAAAATGTCATAATCCATTATTTGCCTCTCCACATCCTCCTGATGGATTTCTTCTGATGTTTTCTTTTGCAAAATCAAAATAGAGCATTGCGTTCCGTTTCTGGGCTGAAAGGCATCCGCATGAAGGTCAACGCTTGCAATGATCTTTGTGTTCCTCACAATCCAAAATCTAATATATTCCAATCCAGGAGCCCCTAATATGGAGTCAGGAAGCACGATGGCCGCTCTTCCCCCTTCTTTCAAGAGTTGAATAATCCTTTCTATAAACAATTGTTCTGGAGGGACGCTGGATTGCAGTCTATCGGTTTTAAGCCAACCGCCTTTTCCGTCTTTGGCCCAAATATGGGCTATTTCATACTGTTCCAATATTTGATGGTCCTTAACGGGTATTTTCGCTCCAAATGGCGGGTTGGTAACAATGACATCAAAAAGACCTAAAGATTTATGGCTCGAAATGTCAGAGGCTTTAATGCCTATTGCTTTAGCTAATTGTTTTTTGGTGCTTTCAGACCATTCTTGGGGTGGCAATAACGTGTTTAGTTGAAGAATATTTCCGCTGCCATCATTGTTCATCACCATGTTCATTTTGGTGGCTTTGACCAAGTCTGGATTAATATCAAAACCAAAGAAGTTTTCTGAGGCTATTTCAGAAATTTTATCATTGTAAAGTTTCAGGACATCCGAACCCCACCCAGCTTTAGGCCCATATTGTTCAACCAATTTGTTGTAGAGTCTCCGAATTACTACATTCATGGCAGTAACAACAAACCCCCCGGTTCCACAACTACTGTCCAACACCTTTTCGTTGTCCTTGGGATTCATCATTTCAACAGTCATCCGCATAACGTTTCTAGGGGTAAAAAACTCCCCTCTGTCCCCTCTTAAATTTGCCCCGACAAGTTCTTCGTAGGCTTTTCCCTTAATATCAATGTCCGTACTCAGAAGCGCATACTTCTGAAGTTCCGCAACTAAAAAAGTAACCGTTCTAGGTAATAGTTTGATTTCGTCGTTGGCATCAAAAATTTGGGAATGGCGTTTCTTTACCTCTGCAAAAATTTTGGATATTCTTTTATATACCGTTGCCTGACCATCCTTATAGTTCCTTTCTTTTGAGGTGGTATAGAACTCTATTGGTTCCATTAGATTGCGTTCATCATGAATCTTGCAAAAGATAACTTTCAGGAACTCGAAAAAGGCAGGCTGTTTTTGTAGCCCTTCGTTTACATAGATGATATTATGGCAGGTCTTAAACGTAAAAAGAAGGTTGTCCTCATAGGCTTTGATTAGGGTGTTCCTGCTGGGCCTTTCATCTTCATCAGTGGATCCATCAGCAGATGGAATATCGTTAAACTCTTCAAACCTGGTCTTGTTGCCTTGTGTTCTAACCTTTCTAAAAACAGTCTTGTGCAGTCCGTTGGTCCACATTCCCCATTCACAATCGTTGCATGCGGCCATATAGGACTTTAGCTGTTCAACACCGTTATTTTTGTCCGAGGGCTTAACGGCTTCCTTTTTACATTCTATGATAGTTTGGATGTTGTGCTGATTCTTTTTTTCAGATTCATCGCAGTTATCCGGAAAGATCACTATGTCCGCTCTTTTTTTTCCTGACCCCATTTGAACCATGTACTCTATGCTTATCTGTTCTTTTTTATATCTATGTTCGTTGATAAGCCTTTTTTCTACGGTTTGTCTTACATATTCTTCGGGCGTGTCCTTTCGAATGGTTCCATCGATATAGTCCCTAATCTTACCCTCTGGTATCGAAATTATCACCTTTGTTTCCTGATCTTTTAATTCTATCATAGTGGTTGATTCTAGTGTTTAATCCAAAAAAGTTCAATGAGCTGAATTGGCACTCTTTCAATTAAAGGAAGAGCTGGTTATTAATAATGTGTATCCATAAGTGTTTTTGACATCCAGTGTTTTTAATATATTATTTGGCACTTCGAACTTTTTGACAACCACATCATCATAGACGAACATGTTGTTGGCTGTTTGAAAAGTTAGCTTTATATCGTCTGGATATTGCTCCAGCTCCTTTATCAATTCTGCTTTTGTCATATTTATTATTTCTTTGAATTTCTATAAACCTCCCTGAGGATAATATATGTGGGAACCACCCAAAGCAATCCAAACAATAGCTTCAGTATCCCTGAAATCATATCTTGCGTTCCGAGTATGGCCATCACTACGCTTCCCGAAAGCCCTACAAGAAAGACGATAAGGGCAATACGGTTGTCCAGCCTCAAAAGGGCATCATGGAGCTCTGTATGCTCTTTAACTCCAATCAGACTATATAATCTCCCCAAAAGGGCTTTTGTGGCCATAGCGACTAGGTATTATCCTTCCCTAACTTTATTGCGGTTTCCCGATAAGCATTGTAATCTTCTTTGCTCAGGTTCTGGCGCATCCACTCCCCCATCCCAATATCATTTTTCTCGTTCACGTACCTGGTGAACGATAAAATTCCCTTGCATTGCTCAAAACCTTTGGCTTTCATGTCCATGCGGATGTTTTCGGGCAATCCCTCAAGCCACTCCAAAAAATCCTGTTCGGTTGGCTCCAGTTCCTCGGCGGCCAGACTATGGTAAACATAGGCAGCGTTCCCTAATCGGAAAAGCCTCGCATGTTCCTCCCGCATTTCTTCAGGGAGCTGTTCCAACATCCTTTTTTGATTCTCCCGCATTTCTTTCTTAGGGTGTTCCATCAGGCCTTATACTCAGGATTGGGAACTTGTGATTTAAATTCTATCCAGAGTGCTTTCCAGTTTTCATCTGAAATCTGAATTGGCTCCGGTACGCCCGGCATCGTGTTCAGGAAAGCCCTCTCGAATGGCCATCCCTTCAAAAAATTGGAGTAGGCGATTTCATCCTGAATGAAATTCTCAATCAGTTCTTTGTGGGTGAGCTCCATTTTCTGGTCAACCCTGTTGTCCTTGTAAAATATCATGGTCATCTCTTTATTTATTAATCGGGTAACTTTACGCTGTCATATTCGGGTCTATAGACCATTTGATTATATGAGGGCCTTACTATTTCGTCCAAGGTCTTGACGAATCCACGGGTACGCATGGCGGCGAACACAAAAACCTGTGCATCCGGATAGGTTTCTTTCAATCGTCGCACACATGCAGTTGAAGTCCTTCCCAACGTAAACACGTCGTCTATTAATATAATCTTGTGTACAAATGCCTCTGGAGACGGAACAACATGCAAACTATCGTAGTGTGTATTGCACGATGGCCGTTGGTCAGCACTGCTGAAATTACTTGACTTAGGCACTCTCTTGGTTCTTTCCAACCAATGTTGTACACTCCCTCCGAAACCTTCCCTGACCAAATAATCCGCCAATATTCTGGTGGGCCATAGCCCACCCTCCACCAATGGGGCGCTCCTTGGGGCGGGAACCAAAATAGGCATATCGCTGAACATGGCTTTTATGGGGTGATCGGCTGGAAGCTGCTTCATATAATAGATCATTCGTAATATCATTTGGGCATTGCCTGATTTCAAGTTTCCACAAATACGCCTCGACAATGCGGCCTTGTCGTTTGTTCCCCTTGTGGAGAATTCGAGCATAGTGGCGAAATCGATATTAAAAGGCATCCTGGTCCTGAAATTTGGAAGTTAGGTACGGGATTTCATAAAAAACGTCCTCCATTTGCTCCCTTGCGAGTGGTACTGCCCCGTAGTCAATCATTTCCTTCGCCCAACCAATTTTTGGATTGTTGGCCACATTCTCCAAGATATAGACCTCTCTGCCCAAACGAAGTGCTTCCCATCCTTGGTGTCGTGTTCCGCTGTTCTCGCTTGCCTCAATAATTATGGTTGCATCCGATATCAAGGCCATCGTGCGATTTCGGATAGGGAAATTTTTAGGCTGTGAAGGATACCCCTCTGGGAATTGGGATATTGCCAGATGGTCTTTTTTAATGGTCTCCAAAAGCCCCTCATTTTCCTTTGGATAGGCTTTGTTCAGGGGCGTTCCCAAAACGGCTATGGTGCTGCCTCCCGTCTCGATGGCCGTCTCATGTGCAACGGTATCGATACCCTTTGCTAGACCACTTACCACGATAATATCGTGCTTGACCAGCTCCCTGGCCACAATCTTGGCCCGTGCCAAACCATCTTTACTTGCTTTTCGTGATCCCACGACGGAAACCCGCCTTTTTTGGAACAACAATTCGGTATCCCCTGCGGTGTAAAGTTCTTTGGGCAAGTGCCGTTTTTCGGCATCGGTGAACAACTCAAAATAGTTTTTGATACTCATTGAAATATCCTTTGATTATCTACCTGTCTTTCTACCCGCCTTAATGGTGGCGTTGGCCAGTTCCTCGGCATACTCCTCTTTTAGCTTGTCATATTTCATTTTCTTGGCCAACAAATCCAAAGCCTCCCTGACGACATCCCCCTGGGATACTGATTTCTTGTCAACGACAAATTGCTTCAACCATTGAAGGTCATCCAATAGCTCCTTAGTCTCTGGCCAGTCCCTTACTGTAAAGGCGACACGCTTTCGTTTCTTGGGCTGCTCCGATACTTCTTCCTCGGCCTCTTCCCAATCAACAAACTTTTCTTTAATCACTTTGTCTCCACCCATAATTATCAGTCTATTTTAGTTAATATTTCCCTTACTAATTTACTGTAATCCTTAGCTGACCTCGATTTTGGGGCCACTTCGAAAATGCTGTCGCCCTCTTCCGTGGCATCAGCGATTTTTGCATCCTTGCGGACAAATGTTTTTATAAAATATTTCTCCGGCACCCCTTCCATCACTTCATCGTAATACCTCTTGAAACGCCTGGTGTTTACTTCGACAATATTGAAAAACACGCCGCCCACCTTCAAGCTGGGATTGAATTCCTTCTTGAACGAAAGGGCGTCGCCCATAAAATTGGCCAATCCATCGACCGCAAATTTTTCATGGACCAGTGGGATGATAAAAGCATCCGAAGCATAGAGTGCGATCTGGTTCAATTTGGGCTGGAGCTTACCACCGGCATATTTATTCTTTAGGTCCGATGGGGAGCAATCGATAATGGCGTAATCAAACCGGATGCTGTACTCATTTTTGAACATTTTCTCCAGAGTGGCCAATCGCTTCTTCAGAACCTCCAAAGGGTATACTTCGGTATCAATAAGGTCCGAACCGGCAAGGATGTAAAGATTCGATTTTTTGTTCTTTAGGCGAAGTCCCGGTTTTCCCTTGAGCATGTCAAAAACCGTGTAGGGATAATCATCCGGAATTCCATAGCCAATGGAAAGATTGCGCTGCGCCTCAAAATCAATCAGCAAAACCTTTTTGCCCCTCTTGGCCAAGTATGCTGCCATATGGATGCAGGTTGTCGTTTTGGTGCACCCGCCCTTTTTATTGATAACCGATATAACTTTCACAATAACTATTTAGAATGCAATTTATGCAACTTATGTTTGCTTTGCAAACAAAGTACACAATGATTGCATTTAATTTTTTTAGGTAGGTATTTACCCCTACATTTGAGCAGACTGTTTTAAACCAGTCTTTGTTTTTATGAAAGGGTGGCCATCCATAAGCTGCCCTTTTCTC
>JAUIGC010000241.1 GCA_030429835.1 Bacteroidia bacterium | reverse complement strand
TATTATGTTCTGGTCAATACCTTGAGAGATGAATTGGGAGAAGAAATGTTCAAGCAATTAATGGATACCCATATCTTAAAACGAACCATTGCGCCCATGATTGCCAATGAAAATTCTATTTGGTGGGATGATATCAATACCTCAGATGTAAAAGAAAAAAGGGAAACAATACTTAGGAATTCCTTTACAGACGCCATAAGTTCTTTGGAAAAGGATTTTGGTGAGGATATCCACGAGTGGACTTGGAACAAAGTACATACGTTGGAACATGGACATCCTATAGGTCAAGTAGAAGCATTACGGTCATTTTTTAATGTGGGACCCTTTCCCATAGAGGGTACTCGTGAGGTCATCAACAATTTGGCCTTTCCTTATGATAGCACTGGATTGTACAAAGTTAGTTCAGGGCCATCCACGCGTAGGATTGTAGACTTTTCTGATGTAGAGAACAGCATCAGTATTTTGCCCACCGGGCAATCCGGTAATCCATTCAGCGAACACTATAAGGACCAGGCAGAGATGTATGTAAATGGAGTGTTCAGGAAAATGATGATGAACAAGGAGGAGATTCAAAAATCTTCTGAAATGCTTACATTTAGCGCAAAGGAAAACTAAATGCTTACAAAGGTTTACGGTAGTGCGGTATTTGGAGTCGAAGCTACCACGATAACGGTTGAGGTAAACATAGATAAGGGAATTGGGTATCATTTGGTAGGATTGCCGGATAATGCCATTAAGGAAAGCAACTACAGGATAGCCGCCGCATTACAGAATAATCAATATAAAATTCCGGGAAAAAAGATTACCATTAACATGGCACCGGCTGATTTGCGTAAGGAAGGCTCTGCCTATGATCTTACTTTGGCCATGGGGATTTTGGCAGCCTCAGGTCAAATACATTCCGAAGACATTGAGAAATATATCATTATGGGCGAACTATCCTTGGATGGAAGCCTGCAGCCCATAAAAGGGGCCTTGCCCATTGCCATAAAAGCCCAAGAAGAAGGTTTTGAGGGATTTATTTTGCCAGCCGATAATGCCAAAGAGGCTGCCATCGTGGGGAATTTAAAGGTGTTTGGGGTAGAGAACATTAAACAGGTAATTGATTTCTTTGATCAGGGAACTCCTTTAGAACAGGCCGTTATCGATACTCGGGAAGAGTTTTACAAGAGCTTGGATTTCCCAGAATTCGATTTCTCCGATGTAAAAGGTCAGGAAAGTATCAAACGTTGTATGGAGATTGCCGCTGCGGGCGGACATAACATTATCCTGATCGGACCGCCGGGTGCGGGAAAGACTATGCTGGCCAAAAGGTTGCCTTCAATATTGCCCCCGATGACCTTGCACGAAGCTTTGGAAACTACCAAAATCCATAGCGTTGTGGGTAAGATTAAGAATATGGGGCTCATGAGCCAACGCCCGTTTCGGAGCCCGCACCACACAATTTCAGATGTGGCACTCGTCGGCGGCGGGGCCTATCCACAGCCCGGAGAGATATCCCTTTCGCATAACGGCGTTTTGTTTTTGGACGAACTGCCCGAGTTTAAACGCGGTGTTCTGGAGGTAATGCGTCAGCCCTTGGAAGACCGCGAAGTCACCATTTCACGGGCAAGGTTTACGGTGACCTATCCCAGTAGTTTTATGTTGGTGGCGAGTATGAACCCAAGCCCCGGTGGATATTTCAATGATCCTGATGCTCCGGTTACTTCTTCTCCCGCGGAAATGCAACGCTATCTGAGCAAGATTTCCGGACCTTTGTTGGACCGAATCGATATCCATATTGAAGTGACTCCCGTGCCCTTTGAAAAACTTTCCGAAGATAGAAAAGGGGAGAGCAGTGTGGAAATTCGCAAACGGGTGACCAAGGCTAGGGAATTGCAGACAAAACGTTTTGAGGAACTGGAAAACGTGCATTACAATGCACAAATGAATACCAAACAAATACGGGAATACTGCAAATTGGATGAGGCTTCAAAGTCCCTTTTGAAAAATGCCATGGAGCGGTTGAATCTCTCAGCTCGTGCTTATGACCGGATTCTAAAAGTAGCACGTACTATTGCTGATTTAGCGAATGAAACCGAATTAAATGGGAATCATATTTCGGAAGCTATTCAGTATCGTAGTTTGGACAGAGAGGGTTGGTTGGGGTGATTTTTCCAAGTTTATAGTTTCTGGTTTCAAGTTTTAAGTGCAGCTTTTAGAGTTTAGATTACAAAGGTCCTTTTTTCATGGGGAGCGGAGCGAAGTATCTATTGAATACCTGAAAGATTCTTCACTGCTTCAACTACTACCGAGCCGGGAAGGAAATCAAAAGCACGTAAAACAATTCCGCGCTCAATGATATCAACTTCAAGGGTTTTCTATAGTGAAGTGTTTTATTCTCGAATTGTATAAGTTTTAAACAAATAGTAACCATTACTTCTTAACTTATAATGTTCCATATTTAAGGAATTAGATTTTTTACAAATTGAATCACCAGCTTTTAAAGGATTGGAAGGTCCTTTAGGTATTGAGAATTCAGTTAAAATAAATTCTTTATTATCAACAATTATTATTGGATGTTTTTTCAAACTGAACCTAATACTATCAACTCTACCAATAATTTCACTTTTGATAGCATTGTTTTTTGACTTTTTTGAAGATATTACACCATAGAATGCTAAACAACTTGTTAAAATCAAAAAAATGATTCCACCACTCAACTTCTTATTATTCATAAGTACCTAGATTAACATTACATTTTATTACAAACTACTTTATAATTTGAAAAAATGGTTGTACATATTTTTTTGCAGGTTCAGCCAATCTTCGACTGGGTGCTTTGCGACAGTTATTTTTTATTGCAATGTCATCCCATAACCCTTTTAAGCCCTTTATCAAAAGCCTTCATATCCTCTATAGTTCCAGTACTGATACGGGCCCATTCATAAAAGGGTGGGAAGGGTCTGCCGATCAAGACATTTTCCTTTTCCATGGCTGCCATCATCTCTCGAATGGGTCTTCCGGTTTTAAAGAAGACAAAATTGGTGTGTGATTTTATATAGGGCAATTCTAAATCCTCCAAGGTGTTATAAATGGCTTGCTTGGCCTCCATGTTTTTTGCCACGCTAAACTTGTAGAATTCGTCATCTTTTAAAGCTTCTTTGGCCGCTTCAATGGCCAGTACATTGGTCATGGCCATCACACTTTTTTGTAATCGCTTTGCAATATCCGGTCGGGCTACCAAGTAGCCTATCCGCATGCCTGCAAGTCCATACACCTTGGAAAAGGTTTTGGAAACGATGACGTTCTTTCCTTCTTTCACCAGTTCAACCATGGAAGGGTAATCCGGTTCCGTAATGAAATCATAATAGGCCTCGTCACTAAAGACCATGGCCGTTTCACTGGTGCGTTCACAAAAGGATTTCAGTTCATTTTTGTCCAAAAGGGTCCCGGTGGGATTGTTGGGATTACAGATAAAAATGAGTCGGGTTTTGCCGTTGACCCGGTTTTCCATTTCTTTTAAATCGTGCTGCATGTTCTCGTCCACGGGAACCCGGTGTACATAGGCACCAAAGTTCTCTGCATAGGTCATCATGGACTGGAAGGTTGGATCTGCAGCGATAAGTTCCCCTCCGTTTAGTCCATACGTAAGACCAACGGCTTTGAGTCCTTCGGTAGAACCACCGGTAACGACGATATGGTCTGTAGAAACACCTTCGGTCTCTGCAATTTTATCCAACAAGGGTCTAAAGACTATGGAAGGATAGCGACAGGCATTATCAAAAGCAGCGGTTATGGCTTTTCTAACTTTTTCCGAAGGCCCGTAAGGGTTTTCGTTGCTGTTGAGTTTGGCAACGTTTAGCCAAACATTATTTTTGGCGGGACTTGGTTTGGACAGAGCCAATGCACTGGCGCCACCCAAAAAAGTAAAACCACCGGTGAGGGCAGCGGTCTTTAACCAGTTTCTTCGGTCTATATGATTCATACCTTTTATTATTTCCTTAAAAGGTACAAAAAGATGGCTTACAGGGTAATATCTAAAAGAAATTGTTTAAGGCAGCAAACACTTAAAGCTGAAATTCCTCGTTGTTGTTGTCCTTTTTTTCCTTCTTTTCGGCATTAAAGATATCCTTTAGAATATAGGCGGTAACAATGGTGAGTCCGGTCGTAAGGGTGGGTATGGCATATTCCCACTTTAAAAGCTGCATTAGACCACCGGCAATAATGGTCAGCACGCCAATGACCATGGCGAAATTCCATGCGATTTCCAATACGGTATTGTGCGATTTTCGGTC
>JAUIGC010000240.1 GCA_030429835.1 Bacteroidia bacterium | reverse complement strand
GGCTTTTCCTCGATACTGATTGCCTTCCCCTCATAATCAAATTCGACTACACCATAACGTTCCGGGTCATGAACCCTATATGCGTAGATAATGCCTCCATCTGGGTCGTTATTGGATTGCAATAATTTTGCCAAGCCCGTACCATAAAAAATATTGTCTCCTAATATTAAGGCAACTTTGTCATTACCTATAAAATCAGCCCCTATAATAAAAGCCTCTGCCAATCCATTTGGGGCTTCTTGAATGGCATAAGAAAATGAACAACCGTATTTGGATCCATCTCCCAATAAATCCTCAAACAAGGGCAAATCCTTAGGTGTGGAAATTATAAGAATTTCGTTTATGCCGGAGTACATTAGCGTGGACAAAGGATAATATATCATTGGCTTATCATAAATAGGCATTAATTGCTTACTTACAGATAATGTCAAAGGGTGAAGTCTTGTTCCTGATCCCCCGGCTAGAATGATACCTTTCATGTTTTGATTTCTTATATACTAAGAATACATTTTTTTATAATATTCCTTATAATCACCTGATGTAACATGGTCCAACCAAACAGCATTGGACAAATACCAGTCTATTGTTTTTTCCAAACCTTGTTCAAAGGTAACCGAAGGTTTCCAACCTAATTCTTGATTAATTTTAGTAGCGTCAATAGCATATCGTAAATCATGGCCCGGCCTATCTTTAACATAAGTTATAAGCTTTTCTGACTCCCCCTTTTCTCTGTCGAGCTTTCTATCCATAATTTCACATAAAAGCTTTACCAATTCAATATTTTGCCATTCGTTGAACCCTCCAATATTATATGTTTCTTGATTCCTTCCTTTATGAAAAATCAAATCAATCGCCCTTGCATGATCTTCAACATAAAGCCAATCCCGAGTGTATTTTCCATCCCCATAAACAGGTAAAGATTTATTGTGAATGATGTTATTGATAAATAAAGGAATTAACTTTTCTGGAAAATGATAGGGCCCATAATTATTTGAGCAGTTGGAGATTACAAATGGCAAGCCATAGGTTTTACCATATGATCTAACAAAATGATCCGAACTCGCCTTAGAAGCGGAGTAAGGCGAATTGGGATTATAAGGCGTTTTTTCCGTAAAAAGCCCGTCTTGGCCTAAGCTTCCGTAGACCTCATCGGTACTCACATGGTAGAATTTCTTACGATAATAGTTTTCTTTCCAACTATTTTTCGAAGCATTTAACAGATTTACAGTTCCAATTACATTGGTGCGGACAAACTCCAATGGATCTTCAATGGAACGGTCTACATGCGATTCAGCGGCCAAATGTATGACACCATCAAAATCTAATCTCGAAAATAGGTCATTAATAAATCCTTCATCAACAATATCACCTTTGACAAACTCATAGTTTAGAGAGCTCTCAATATCCTTTAAATTCTCCAGATTACCGGCATAAGTAAGGTTGTCTAAATTATATATTGTATACTCAGGATAATTTTGCACCATCCTTCTTACGAGATGAGAACCTATAAAACCCGCGCCGCCAGTAATTAATATGTTCATGTAATTTTCAAATTTATTGTATTTCTAAAGATTTCTTGTCCAGATATCTGAATGCGGAAAACATAAAAAACAACCCTATTAATAGCAGCGGAATTAGAACCACATTTTTCCCAAAAAAGGATTTTTGTACCTCTTGTGGCTTTCCAAAATTTATCACACTAATTGGTTTCGTCTGTTCCACCAATTCCAATTTTTTTGTTTCTATGTCCCGTATCAATATGTTTTTGTACTGGAATAAATCTGCAATATTCACCTGTTCCTGATTATCCAAAATAATGCGGTCACTGGATGCCTGATTGTTTTTAGAAGCTAGATTGTTGGTGTAATTGGTAATAATTTCATCAACTTGTTTTAATAAAGTTTGATTTTGCTCTATTCTGCTTTTGGCATTATTTCTAGAAATGACCAAGACTTCATCGAAATAGGTGTTGGAGTTTATATAATCCATCATTTTCTGGGCAAATACTTCACCAAATGTTCTGTTTTTGTAATATATCGTGATTCGATGGTTAAAAGAACTTTTGTTCTCAAGTTCCGCCCTAACAATGTCCGCAATGGCATCCGTGTTTTCAAAACTTTGCAATAATTCTAAATATTGCATGTCGGTTTCAGTGGCCCCTTCCTCAACTACCCTATTAACTGAAATTTCCAGCCCGGAAAAATCGATATTATCAATGCCTATGGTATTAAAGAATACTGTGTCTTTAGCACCAATATTGGACTGAATCTCTTCAATAACATCATATAAATAATTCTTACTTTCTAATTGAGGTTTTACAATAACTTCCGTCTTAAGCCTTTTAGAAACAATTCGGTTTAATCCATAACCAATTGCCAATCCTATAACAACAAGACCAATCAGTATAAAAATATTCTTCTTCAAATACAGAAAAACGCGTAATACAAATCGGAAAATTGCATTAAATACCCTGCCTATGAGTTGGAACAACTGCCCCAAATCGATTTCATCGGAACTGTTATGACTTTTTGCTGATTGATTGTCCGCCATACTACGAGTTAACTATTTGTTTTAATATTCTGTCCGTTATCAAATATGTGGGCTTCACCCCTGTTGTCCCCAAACCTCCCGAAGCCAAAGTGCTCCCGGTTTCCAGCGGGTTGTCCGAAGCATAATACGCATATCTCACCTTAACATCTTCACGTATACTTTTCCGTATCTTGGAGGCAGATTGTATCGCCTTTTGATAATGTACCCCCTCCATTTCCAAGCCAATTACGTTCCATGTAGACTCATGAAAAAACTTTAAAATATCCCGGTTCTGCAGGGAAGTTCCCAATACGGTTACCATAGCACCCTCAAATACCTGTAAACCATGATTTTCAAAATCTTTGGCACAGAGTTCGTTTTTAAAGGGATAATTGTCCGCGGTTCCCTCAAAAATATGTGCGGAAGGAATCATTAAGTCTCCCTTTCCTCCTTCCAGTATACCGGCTTTCCCCATAATCGACACGGATACTACATTTAGAAACACTTCTTTTTTACCTTTTTCAAAGGGCTTTAAAAGCTCATCTATTGTCTCATATGCCTGTTCCCCAAATGCATAATCCATTACAAATATAACTGGTTTTTCCTCATCTGCTCCTTCCATAAATTTATAGTAACATGCCTCTTCGCTAAATTTGGCCGTATCAAAAATCTGCACATCAATGTTAGTTCCCGAAGTATCCTCAATGGAGATCATACCATTTGCTTCCGCTACTTCCTTAACTTTTAACCTCAGTGTTTCGTTGCCAATGGCACTCAGGGCCTCGAATACTTCCAATCGGCTAGAGCCTTGGAGTTCCTCTTTAAGGGCTTCAGTGGCAAAAAAAGAGTTCATGACGCTATGCATATTTGCCGAAATGATGTGCATGGGCCTATGCAAAAGATTATTCTTGTCCAGCACTTTTTTAATATCATTTGCCCAGCGTTCACCATGTATATGATGCCCCAATCGCTCTCGTAACAAGGTACTGAAGGTGATTGATCTTTTATCTCCGGTCAACTCTTCTTCCAGTGCCAGTTTTCCCAACCAATATACAATTCTTAAAAAACGTTCCGGATTGCTTGAAGTTCTTAGTTTTTGGTAGACACTTAAAACCTCCTCAAAGGACCTTCCCAAAATATTTGCCGTATGAATCAAGGCTATCTCCCTTTCAGATTGGTCCAACTCCTCCTTTTCCAAAGCCTTTTCCAGTTTGGTCCAGTCCCTAATCGTTTTGTTTGATTCCGGAATCAAGATTTTCTTGCATATTTTCTCGGATTCAATGAACAAAAAGGTCAAATGAGTCAAAATATCATATATATCAGATCTACCCCTAGTAATCTCAATGTTCATCTGCTCATCATCAATACGATAGCAATTGCGCCTTCTTTTTGGGGGGATAATAGGGCTGATATGTGAAATTCCATAACCTTCATCAGAAGTAAGATTAATGAACCTACATTGCTCAATTCCCTCTGGTAGCCTTTCCAATACGTATAGAAGACCATTCAGCTCCGCCTTCTCTTCTCCTAAAGAGCCATAAATCTCTGGTCTTATGAGCAGTAGGGAGTTTTTTAATGCCTCACCGGAGACTCCTGTAGGTTTGTAAAAACCCCTATTAAATAAATGTCGCATGGTAATATACATGCGTTCAATGGCATTGGTAGACTCTTGTGCCCTAGTTGTTGTGACTGTTTTGCCCATAAGAGATTTCCCGCAAAACTACAATTATTATTTTGTTTTGATCAAGATGATTA
>JAUIGC010000239.1 GCA_030429835.1 Bacteroidia bacterium | reverse complement strand
GGGAAGAGTTTGAGAAGGTACGCCTAAAGTTTATAGACAATTGCCGTAAAAAAGGAGAGCCCGATAGTGTCATTTTTGAAGTTTGGGAGCAGATTGCCAGCTTTGCGGGATATGCTTTTGCCAAGGGGCATTCGGCCTCTTACGCCGTGGAGAGTTATCAGACATTGTTCCTACGGGCGTATTATCCGTTGGAGTATATGGTGGCCGTGCTTAACAATGGAGGTGGATTTTACCGTACGGAATTCTATGTGCACGAAGCCCGTATGTTGGGTGCAAGTATACATCCGCCCTGTGTAAACAGCAGCAATTACAGTAACGTCATTTATGGGAAATCTATCTTTTTGGGACTGGGTTATCTAAGGGATTTGGAAACCCGCGTCGCGGAACGTATTCTAAAGGAAAGAATGCTTTCAGGAAAGTTTATTTCTTTGGAAGATTTTTTGGACCGTGTGGTTATTTCCATAGAACAGATCAGTATTCTTATCCGTATCGATGCATTCCGGTTTACGGGTGTAAATAAACATCAATTGTTATGGAAGGCACACTTGTTCTTGAACAAGGGGGCCAAATTGGAACATCCCAAGCTCTTTCCTGCGGTCCATCAAAATTTTAGGATTCCCCAGCTGCACACCCATAATCTAGAGGATGCCTTTACACAATTGGAATTATTGGGTTTTTGTTTGTGCAGTCCGTTCGAGCTATTGGCCAAACCTCCAAAGAATAATCGATGTACAAGAGATCTGGAACGTTTTTTAAACCACAGGATCGATATTTATGGTTATTTGGTAACGGTAAAAAATACGAAAACCCATACAGGAAAACGCATGTACTTTGCCACCTTGGTAGATCAAGAGGGAACCGTTTTTGATACGGTGTTGTTTCCGCCCGTAGCGGCCAAGTATTATTTTAGGGGCAAGGGTGTATATCGGTTTTATGGTAAGGTGGTGAGCGAATTCGGTTTTTTGAGTATCGAGGTGATCAAAATGGAAAAACAGGACTATGTACAAGATCCCCGTTATGCAGATATGAAAACCAGTACCAAGATTTTTTCAAACAATGCGTTGTTGCTTTCAAAGACTAATCCATCCGATAAGCTTCAGTTAGAAGATTGAAAAACAGTTTTATATATTTTACGCTAGGATAATGTGATTGGTATGAGTAATTCTATGAAGGGTTAAATTTTATATATTTAGTTATTCCCTGTTCAAGGAAAGGAATAGTAAAATCATGAGATGTTTTATCACAACGCTATTAATTCTGGTATTTGGAAACACTTATTCCGAAGCCCAGCCCGCTACTTACTGTAACCCAATCAATATAGATTATACCTATATGATCTATGATGCCCATAGGGACATATCCTATAGGTCTGGCGCAGATCCTGCTGTAGTACGCTTTAAGGATGAATATTATATGTTCGTTACCCGTTCTATGGGGTATTGGCATTCTAAGAACATGGATTCTTGGGAATTTATAAAACCCCAACAATGGTATTTTCAGGGATCTAATGCACCTGCGGCCTTTAACTACAGGGACTCGGTGTTATATATGGCTGGAAATCCTTCGGGTTCCATGAGCATTTTGTTTAGCGAAGCTCCAGAGTCGGGAGTTTGGCAAGCAACACCCTCCATTCTTCATAACCTTCAAGATCCTTCATTATTTATAGATGATGATGGCCGGGCATACGTGTATTGGGGGTCTTCCAATACATTTCCGGTACGTGCAAGAAAATTGGACAAGAAAAAAAGGTTTCGACCTTCAGAGGAAATCCATGAGTTTTTTAATCTTGATCCTGTAAAACACGGTTGGGAACGGTTCGGTGAAAATCACCTAGATACCATCAATGGTGGATATATAGAAGGTCCTTGGATGAACAAAATAAATGGTAGGTACTATTTACAGTATGCCGCTCCGGGAACTGAATTTAATGTCTATGGAGATGGCACCTATATTGGCGACAATCCCTTAGGCCCCTTTACTTACGCCCCAAACAATCCTTTCTCCTATAAGCCAGGTGGATTCATTAATGGAGCGGGCCATGGCAGTACCGTTGAAGGACCGGGTGGACAATATTGGCATTTTGCATCAATGGCTATGAACATTAACGTAGGATGGGAGCGCAGAATTGGCATGTTCCCCACATTTGTTGATAAGGACGGATTATTATATTCGGATACCCGTTTTGGAGATTACCCACATTATGCACCATCAAACAATGAAAAAAAAGGTGGATTTACTGGATGGATGCTCTTGTCCTATAAAAAACGGGTAAAGGTTTCAACTACCATTGAGGGGTACATAGCTGAAAATCTAGTGGACGAAAATGTGAAAACATTTTGGTTGGCAAAAGAAAATAATGATTCTCAGTGGATAGAAATCGATTTGGAAAAGCCGGCCATGCTCAAGGCTATTCAGATTAATTACAATGACTATAAATCGGACATCTACGGAAAGGTGCCCGGATTATTGCATCAATACACAATAGAATCATCCTTGGATGGGATTCATTGGGACATAGTGGTAGATAAAAGCAAAAATAAAACCGATGTTCCAAATGATTATGTAGTACTGGAGAATCCCGTAAAGGCTCAACATATTAGATATAGAAATATTCACGTGCCTACTCCAAATTTATCTATTTCGGATATTCGGGTTTTCGGTAATGGTTTTGGAAAGGTTCCAAAATCGGTAAAAAATCTTAAAATTACCCGTTCCGATAAGGGCAGAGAGGCAAACATATCCTGGGATCTTGTCAAAAATGCTCAGGGTTACAATGTGCTTTGGGGTATTGCTCCTGACAAACTCTATAGTTCGTGGATGGTTTATGATAACACTACCTTGGATATACGGTCTTTGAATACAGATCAGATTTACTATTTTTCCGTAGAAGCCTTCAATGAAAATGGGGTGTCGCCGCAATCCACCATTTTAAAGTTGGAATAAATAATGTCTTTTACTTTTTAATAAAAAAGAAGTAATAAAGTATAAATAGCAAGAAGAATAAAACACTTTTTCATAATGTAAATTGTTTGGTGTTATTTAATTCTGGGACTAATTTAAAGACACCTACCTCTTTTTCAACAAACTCTTCGAACACCTGTGGGAATTAATCGGTCAAAAACCGAAATACCTGTTTTAAACTGGTAAAAGGCCCTATTTCATATAGTTTCAATTCATGAAGCGATAATGTAGTGGTAACATATGGCCAAGTTTGCTAGAAGATATTCTTGTTGTGAAACACGGTTTACCTCTATAGTTTATTTAATAATATTGGCAGTAGGTTAATGCTCGCCATTTTCGTTTGGTATTTTTTAGCGAGATTTTAAAATGATGTGGATAAGTACAAGTATATTGCGTAAAATGGTAATCGCTAAAAAGCATAGTATTAATTATGAACATGTTGGACAATAGAAGCTTAAAAAGTTGCATGCTGTCAATCATATTGTTCTGGGGCATGGGGTACTTTACTTACGGGCAGAAATACGAAGTGCATTCACATAACGATTATGAACAGGAATTTCCTTTTTTTGAGGCCTACATCAACGATGCGGCATCCATAGAGGTAGATCTTTTCCTTAAGAACAATACACTTTATGCCACCCATGAGGAATCGGAAATCATAGAAGGAAATACTTTCTTCAAACTGTATCTCGATCCCTTAAAACGGATGCAGGAAAAGGGTAAGCTGCGCGATGTACAGTTGCTGATTGATATTAAATCGGAAGCAAAACCGACTTTGGTTGAAATTCAGAACGTATTAAAAAAATATCCGGGCCTTATAAAAGGGGGCAAAGTGAAATTTGTGATATCAGGAAACCGACCCAAACCCGCCGATTATGGGAATTATCCGGAATATATTTTGTTTGATCACCAAAGTATCGATGATTTGGACAGTATTCCTTTGGAAAAGGTAGCGATGATAAGCTTAAGTTTTCAGAGATTTTCGGTATGGAACGGTTCTGGTCGTATGGTGGCCCGGGAATTGGATACGGTACAGTATATTCTTAACAAGGTTCATGAATATAGAAAACCTTTCCGGTTTTGGGCAACTCCGGATACAAAGACCGCTTGGTCCCGAATGGCAAAATTAGGTGTGGATTTTATCAATACAGATAATCCGGCATTGGCCCATAACTATTTGGAATCTTTGGACACTAAGATGTATACCGGGGAAATTAAATCAACATACATTCCCAAATACAACTTTGACCCCAACTCCAAACCACGGAATATTATTCTTATGATAGGCGACGGGAACGGGTTGGCCCAAATTACGGCCGCTATGATAGCGAATAAAGGAAGCCTGAGTCT
>JAUIGC010000238.1 GCA_030429835.1 Bacteroidia bacterium | reverse complement strand
CAATTGGCACCTAAACCACATGTACGATCCACAGACCACTTCCTCTGGTTCCATCATGCCCTCCTATTCATGGTTGGTACGCAACAAGCATGACAGAAGCGGAGTTCAGGACAAAATGGAAGCCATGGTGTCCTTGGGAGTCCCTTATACCGATGAGGATATTGCCAATGCCGAAGCCAATATGGGCGCACAGGCCACTCAAATAGAGAAAAACCTCTATAGCGACCCTGATTTTGCGAAGACCTATGAGGCCGACAAAAAATATGCCGCTGAAAACGGTGAGGAATTCATAGAAATGCGCGATAGGGAAATTGTAGCATTGATTGCCTACCTGCAACGATTAGGTACGGACATAAAAATTAAGGAAACAAACGAATTAATATCAGAAAATAAATAGCCATGTTAAAGTTCGTAAAAGGATATATGGAAAACATTGAGGGGGTAGCCACCTACCCAATGATTTCGTTGATGATTTTCTTCGTCTTCTTTGTAGTACTATTCTGGTGGGTCTTAACGGCATCCAAGGATTATGTAAAAGAAGTAAGCGAAATTCCATTAGACAATAACAACCAACAAAATATTGAATTATGAAAAACCTAGGACCTTGGTGGATCAGACTTCCACTACTCTTTTTCGCCGTATTTGCATTGACGGAGTTTTTCGTCGACTCCGGGGACAAACCTGCATTTATTGAATATCCAATAGTTACCCTATTCTTGGGCTTTATCTTGCTACTGCTAATTGGAATTGAACTTATTCTAGCCTCTATAGAAAATGTCATGTTCCAAACCTTATCAGACGAAGCAAAAGAACGCTATCTGGCTTCCAAGGAACAAGGAATGGAATGGGCATGGGGCAAAAAAGTGTATAAAAAACTATTGGGCTCCAAACCTATTGAAGCCGAAGGGGAAATCATTTTGGACCACAATTATGATGGTATCAGGGAGTTGGACAATAAACTTCCACCATGGTGGGTATATATGTTCTATGCCACCATCATTTTTGGTGTAGTTTACCTGGTTCGATTCCATATTTTCCATGACTATGACCAGGACACAGAATACTTGACCGAAGTTACCTTGGCGGAAGCCGAAATTGCGGAATACAAGAAAAATGCAAAGGACTTGGTAGACGTAAATACCGTGGAAATTTTAACCGATGCATCGGACATTGCTGCGGGTAAAACCATTTTCGAATCAAACTGTATCGCTTGCCACATGGCAGACGGTGGAGGAGGTATCGGTCCAAACCTAACCGATCAAAACTGGATATTGGGCGGGGATATCAAAACGGTCTTTAATACCATTTCAGAAGGAGGACGAGACGGTAAGGGCATGATTGCCTGGAAACAAAGCCTTAAGCCTGCAGAAATTGCACAGGTAGCTAGTTATGTATTGAACTTTCAAGGAACAACACCGGCCAACCCCAAAGCACCGGAAGGTGACATTATCGTAAACCCACATATGGATGTAGAAGGTGCTCCAGCCGTAGACTCTGTAAAAATAGAGGTTGAGGTAGACACTTTGGAGTTCATTAAAACCATTGACGAAGAGGGTAGCGTAATTGAATAGCAGCACCTTATTTAACTGCCATATACCCTTTTTAAGGCATATGGCAGTTAAATTAAAGTATCGGAAAAAGAGTACTCAAACGACCATAAAACATTTCATAACAAGACCACTATCCCTAATCAAAAGCAAGATAAACTAAACCGTAATGGCACAAGATCAAGAAAACTTTAGGGATTCCATTGGAACGATTAACGAAGACGGTAAAAGAGCTTGGATTTTTCCAAAGAAACCAAGTGGCAAGTTCTATGAGTATAGAAAATATGTAAGCTATTTTCTGTTGGCATTTCTATTCTCCGCACCCTTTATAAAAATTAATGGCAACCAGTTTTTGATGTTCAATGTCCTGGAACGCCGTTTCAATATTTTCGGATTTCCTTTTTGGCCCCAGGATTTTCATTTGTTCGTTATTTCAATGATTATCGGGGTAATTTTTGTCGCCCTTTTCACCGTTGCTTTCGGACGTATTTTCTGCGGATGGATGTGCCCCCAGACCATTTTCATGGAAATGGTCTTCAGAAGAATCGAGTATTGGATCGATGGTGACCGTGGTGCCCAGATAAAATTGGACCGTCAAGCTTGGGATGCCGAAAAAATTAGGAAACGGGTCTTAAAATGGTTCATCTTCTTTATAATTTCCTTTTTGATCGCCAACGTATTCCTGGCCTATTTGATAGGTAGTGACAGATTGATACGATATATCACCGACGGGCCTTTTGAACATTTAAGCACAATTGTCTCCTTATTGATTTTTACCGGAGTCTTCTACTTCGTCTTTGCCTGGTTTAGGGAACAGGTATGTATCATAGCTTGTCCCTATGGCAGAATGCAGGGGGTACTGTTGGATAACAAATCCATCGTTGTGGCATATGACCATAAACGCGGTGAGGCCGAAAACGGTCGTAAAAAATGGCGCAAAAATGAAGACAGGGAAGCCTTGGGATATGGGGATTGTATAGATTGCTTTCAATGTGTAAACGTGTGCCCCACCGGTATAGATATTAGGAACGGCACCCAATTGGAATGTGTCAATTGTACGGCCTGTATCGATGAGTGCGATACCATCATGGAAAAGGTAAACTTGCCTAAAGGATTGATCAGGTATGCGAGTGAGGATGAAATCACCAAAAAGGAGAAATTCAAATTCACACCCAGGTTAAAGGGGTATTCGGCCGTACTTCTTATACTTATTGGGGTTTTGGTTGGCATGATGTTTCTAAGAAATGATTTGGAAGCCAACATTCTTCGATTGCCAGGACAACTTTACGAACATAAGGAAGGTAATATTATTAGTAACGTTTATACCTACAAACTGGTGAACAAGACTACAAAACCAGTAGAGGATGTAAGTTTTAAGTTGCTTTCACACAGGGGCAAGGTAAAGTTGGTCAGAAACGAAAATTTCACAGTGCCCGCACAGGATTTGGCCGAAGGAACGCTCTTCATAGAGATTAACAATGCCGCCGTAAAAAGCGATAAGGAAAAATTAAAAGTTGGGGTATATAGTGGGGATACATTGGTGGAAACGACCATGTGCTCCTTTATGGCACCTAGAAGTTATAAATAATTATAAAAGGATACAGATGAAAATTAATTGGGGAACTGGAATAGTACTGGCATTTATAGGGTTTATTGGCTTTATCCTGTTTTTTGTGGTAAGGATGAGTACGGATAGCCGTGCCAACCATGATTTGGTAACCGAGGACTATTATAGGGAAGAACTTGCCTACCAGCAGGAAATTAATGCTCAAAACAATGCCAATAAGGATATTACCAGATTACTGTTGAACAAAAAGGCGAAAGGTCTGGAAATCGTATTCCCTAAAAAATTGGACCCAAAAAAAATACAAGGAACAGTGTCCCTATATAGACCATCTAATAAGCAATTGGATTTTGACTTACCCATAAGTTTGTCCAATAACCATTTGCTCATACCTGACAACCGCTTGTTGGATGGTCGCTGGGACATTAAAGTAAGTTGGGAATACAACGATACCGAATATTTACATAAAGAAAAAATCACTTTTTAGACCATGGTACTATCGGCCTTTATATTAGGTTTTATGGGAAGTCTACACTGCATAGGTATGTGCGGCCCCATTGCCTTTATGTTGCCGGTTGACCATAGTAACAATCTCAAAAAATTTGGTCAAATAAGTCTTTACCACATTGGAAGGCTTCTAGCCTATGGAATCATAGGTCTGGTTTTTGGTCTATTGGGAAAAGGACTTTTTGTTTTTGGAATGCAGCAAAGACTTTCCATTGCTATTGGAATACTTATGATACTATTGGTACTTATCCCCTCCAAAATCCTTAAAAAAATCCATATAGGGCGCCCTGTTTATAAAGTCATATCAAAAATAAAAAGTAGGTTGGGCCAAGAATTTAAAAAGAAAACACCCGACACCTTTTTAACCATAGGTTTCCTAAATGGTTTTCTTCCGTGTGGATTGGTCTATATGGCTCTTTTCGGGGCCATTGCCATGGGTAGTGTAGCCCAGGGAAGTCTTTATATGGTACTTTTTGGTTTGGGGACCGTTCCACTAATGACCAGTGCCGTTTACTTTAGTGCGCTATTGAAAGGAAGCGTAAAGCAACGGATCCAAAAACTGATTCCTGTTTTTGTGGTTCTAATGGGGACTCTTTTCATAATAAGGGGTCTTGGACTTGGAATTCCATATTTGTCTCCCAAACCGGTCACGGAAATGGTTTCTGCAAATATCGAATGCCACCAATGAACGGCCAATGAAAAAACTTCCCA
>JAUIGC010000237.1 GCA_030429835.1 Bacteroidia bacterium | reverse complement strand
AAGAAGGTATCATTGCGACCAGGGACTTATTGTTAAAAGCGGCAAAGGAAGTGGTTTAACTCTCTGTTTTTTATGAAAGCATTTTTTAATGAGTTGTTCGATTATAATTTCTTTTGCAACAAAAAGATAATCACCCAAAGTATTGAATTGCAAAAGGTTCCTGACAATACCCAGAAACTTTTTAGTCATATACTCAATGCCCATCATATTTGGAACTCTCGTATAAACGGGAATACGGCCGAATTTAATGTTTGGGATATACATGATACTAAGGATTGGTCAGATATCCATTATGAAAACCAAAGGAGTTCCTTCGAGATTATTACAAATGCGGATAGTTTTGAAAAACGTATAGACTACGAAAATTCAGAAGGTAGGTTATTCACCAACAATTTAAAAGATATACTATTCCATATCATTAATCATTCTACCAATCACAGAGGGCAAATTGCAGTCGATTTTAGAAACAATGCTTTGGAGCCGCTGGTCTTGGACTATGTGTTCTATAAAAGATAGCTTGGTATGAACTTGGGAGTTAGAATGCAGCTTTGTTTGATGATGTTCCTTGAATTCTTTATATGGGGAGGCTGGTTCGTTACCCTTGGTACTTTTCTAGGAAACAATATTAACGCAACGGATGGGGAAATTGCGTTGGCGTTCTCCACACAATCCTGGGGTGCAATCATTGCCCCTTTTGTAATAGGATTGATTGCCGATAGGTATTTTAATGCCGAACGAATTTTGGGTGTACTTCATTTAATCGGGGCGGGCCTTTTGTTTTTAATGTACAAGACTAATTCCTTCGAGCTTTTTTACCCTTATGTCTTGGGATATATGATTTTGTATATGCCTACTCTGGCCTTGGTCAATTCCGTTTGTTTTAACCAAATGACCAATCCTGCAAAAGAGTTCTCTTTGGTAAGGGTCTTTGGAACGCTAGGATGGATTATTGCTGGTGTATTGATCAGTTACCTTTTTAGATGGGACTCCAGTTCCGGAATTACGCAGGGATTGTTGAAAAACACTTTTTTAATGACCTCCATCGCATCCATATTTCTGGGTTTTTTCAGTTTTACCCTGCCTAAAACGCCGCCTAAGGCCAAAGAGAATAATGAAAAGTTGACCTTAAGGGATATTCTGGGGCTGGATGCCCTGGGCCTTTTCAAGGACCGAAATTTTTTAATCTTTTTTATATCGTCAATTCTCATTTGTATACCGTTGGCATTCTATTATCAAAATGCAAATCCTTTTTTAGTAGAGGTGGGCATGGAGAGTCCTACAGGAAAAATGACCCTAGGTCAGCTTTCTGAAATTCTTTTTCTGTTGTTGCTGCCCTATTTCTTTTCCCGGTTCGGGTTTAAAAAAACCATAATGGTGGCTATGCTGGCCTGGTTCGTCCGTTATTTGCTTTTTGCCTATGGAGATGTAGGAGAACTAGAGTTTATGCTGCTCATTGGAATTGCGTTGCATGGAATATGTTATGATTTCTTTTTTGTATCAGGACAGATATATACCGATAGTAAAGCCGGACCCAAATACAAAAGTTCTGCACAAGGCTTGATTACCCTGGCTACTTATGGGGTGGGAATGTTAATAGGGTTTTGGATAGCCGGTGAAATATCCAATAACTATTTGTTAAGTGACGGAATGCATATTTGGGATTCAATTTGGCTTTATCCCGCAGGATTTGCCTTAGTTGTGTCGATTTTATTTGCTCTTTTGTTTAAATCAGAGAAAATCGACTACCAATCTTAGAATTTTTACATAATTTAAAAGCCTTAAAACTTAAAATACGATTACAACATGCCAAAGAAAATTAGATTAGGAATTTTAGGAGGAGGAGGAGATTCTCTTATTGGAGTACTGCATAGGGTAGCTTCCCATATCAATGATAATTATCATATAACGGGAGCGGTTTTTAACCCTAATTATGAGGATAATGTGGCTTTTGCCAAGGAAATAGATATTCCCCTTGACAGGGTCTACAAGGATTTTGACACCTTGGTAGAGGAAGAAATGAAATTGCCGGAAGATGAACGTATACAAGTATGTTCCGTACTAACCCCTAACTTCTTGCACTTTCCAATGGCCAAAAAGTTATTGGACAACGGTTTTCATGTAATCTGTGAAAAGCCTATGACAACTACTTTAGAAGAGGCTAAAATTTTATTGGAAGCGCAACAAAAATCAGGTACTGTATTTGCTTTGACACATACTTATACGGGTTACCCCATGGTTCGCCAAATGAGGGAAATGATCAAAGCTGGTGCCTTGGGCAAAATACACAAAGTAGATGCAAGGTACTATCAGGGTTGGATCAATGAAATAATCCATGACAAGGACAAACGAAACTCAGTTTGGAGACTGGACCCCAAAAAGGCCGGAATAAGTTCTTGTATGGGTGATATTGGGGTGCATGCATTCAATATGGTAGAATACACTACCGGTCTTAAAGTAAAATCGCTTTTGTGTGATTTTAATTATCTGTACGATGACAACCAAATGGATGTAGACGGTACGGTACTCATTAGAATGGGAGACCATGTTAAAGGAGTTATTCGCGGTAGTCAGGTGGCTACGGGAGAGGAAAACGGACTGGCCATTCGTATTTATGGCGAAAAAGGAGCTTTTGTCTGGGAACAGGAAAATCCCAATTTTCTTTACAAATTAAGTGATACGGAACCTGTACAGATTTACAAACCAGGGCATGCGTATAATACCGAACTGTCTTTGGACGGAACTAAATTGCCACCAGGACACCCTGAAGGTATATTTGATTCCATGGCCAACATCTATTTGGGAGCTGCAAGGGCGATACGAGGAGAAAAATATAACGATGGGGAATTCCCCACGATTATAGACGGTGTAAGAGGTATGGATTTTATTATTTCTACAGTAGAATCAAATAAAAATGGAAATACTTGGGTGAATTTAGAGGATTAATTAATAAACCCATTTAAAAAAAGGACCGGCTACTCACCGGTCCTTTTTATTTAGAATATTCTCTCAAACTCCTGACATACCAAAATCATACTTTCCCTTGGTACGCGGCCAAAAGGTTCTAGTTCCCTAGTATAATAATCCCAATGGGTCTTTTTCCAGTATTCTAGACTCTTGTCGCCTTCTCCTTCCAGTTGGGCATAGGATGCATCAATGCTAAAATAAGGTTTTAGCTTAACGGAGGTGAGCTGTATAATGCATTGTGCTTCGCCTTTCCAATTGGTTACCACTTTAAAGTCTCCTATTTTTGGCAATGGCTCGTTTCTATACTGCAGACCCAAAAGAGAATCGGTTGTAGCTTTTTTTATACCATTTTTTACCAATTCAGCACAGTTATTGGCATCGGTTTCATTATCGCAAAAGTGAATCACTTCAGGTGCTTCGTGAAAGGCATCCTCAAGATGTTTGTCCAGATAATCTCCCCACATATTTCTGGCAGAGGTATTTTCCATGATATATCCGTTAATGGTTGGGTCTAATATAGTTATTAGACGAGTGATATTATAGTATTAATTCGATACGTTTTCTTGGATTTCCGATGTAAGGTCTTTACTATGATAATTTGGGTGCATTATTTTTCAATCCCATATAAGTACCATTTTGGGCAGTAGTGCATTGCGGCCCCTATCTCGATTCATCCCTATATTTTTATCTTTTTCTGTTGGTATTTCCTATATTTATAAATTGACTATCGGCAAACGGCGATATGTACAAAGAATTCTTAAATATAGTATTAATTCGCATATTTCTATTTGTAAGATTAACAACCATTTAAACAACAGAATCAAGTATTACGTATGAAATGAGCCATAACAATTCGTGATATATATCGTGAATTTCAATGGCGAATTACATTTGTCCGAATTAAAAAATAAAAAACAACAAATGAAAACAATTAAAGGGCCAGGAGTATTTTTAGCACAATTTGTAGATAGTAAGGCACCGTTCAACACCTTGGACGGAATATGTAAATGGGCTGCCGATCTGGGCTATAAAGGAATTCAGATACCTACATGGGAAAGTTTCCTTATCGATTTGGACAAGGCCGCTGAAAGTCAGACTTATTGTGACGAATTAAAGGGAAAAATAAATTCCTATGGGTTGGAGATTACGGAGCTTTCCACGCACTTACAGGGACAATTGGTAGCTGTGCACCCGGCATATGACCTGATGTTCGATTCCTTTGCGCCCAAAAATGTACATAATAACCCAAAAGCAAGAACGGAATGGGCGGTAGAAACGGTGAAAAAGGCAGCTACTGCCAGTAGAAGATTGGGCTTAACTTCCCATGCGACATTTTCAGGGTCTCTTCTTTGGCATACCATGCACCCATGGCC
>JAUIGC010000236.1 GCA_030429835.1 Bacteroidia bacterium | reverse complement strand
CATAAAGCTACCCATCATTTTGACTTACTCAACTGGTGGATAAATTCTGAACCTAATGAAGTTTTTGCCTACGGAGATTTGGAGTTTTATGGAAAGAATGGTGCTTTTAGAGGGGGAAATTGTAGAAACTGTAATCATAAGAACACATGTGATTTTTATTGGGATATCAACGAAGATGAATTTGCCAAAAAATTATATGTAGACCATGAACACGAAGATGGGTATATACGGGATAACTGTCTATTTAGGGAGGACATAGATATTTATGATAAAATGTCCGCTCAAGTAAAATATGCGGACAACACGGTACTAAATTACTCGCTTACCACCTACTCCCCTTTTGAAGGATGGCGGGTTGCCTTTAACGGGACCGAGGGAAGAATAGAAGCTTGGCTAGATATTCCATACTTTGAAAACACATCCATTGACGAAGCAGAAAAGCATGCTAGTGAAATGGCTCAGAAAGAGGAAGAACGGACCTCGCTGAAACCTATAATGGTCCATAAGCTTTGGAAGGATTTTGAAACCGTTCATGTAGATATGGAACAGAGCGGCCATGGAGGTGGCGATAAGCGATTACATGATAAAATATTCGTTAATCCAGAAATTCCCGATCCTTATGGAAGAACCGCTGGGGTACGGGATGGTGCTATGTCCATTCTTATTGGAATTGCGGCCAGAAAGAGCATTGAATCTAGGAAGCCAATAAAGATTTCGAAACTTACAGATTTAAGTCCAAGGGTAAAAAGAACGTAGTTTCAAATTTTTAGGAGTAACTTCAAAAATCTTAGCATTATGTTAAAAACATAAGTAGATTTACACTGAAAACTATGATTACCAAATATCTAAATTGATATTATGCCAGATTCTCATATTGAAAAGGAACATCTCGGAGAAAAAATTAAACTGGTTCTTAAGGTTAATTATGTAACCAGTACTCTGTCCATTATTTTCGGGCTCATTTGTTTGTTTTTACTGAACATTACTCAAATCATACCCTACGTACTTTTAATCTATGGCTGTGCTAATCTTGTCAATATATTACTTTATAAAAAGCTTGAAAATATTGATCACACATACCATATTTCATCTTTAATGGCATTGATAAGTGCCTTGATAATAACGTTATACAGTGGCGGTATAGGTAGTTCTTTTATCTTTATGTTGGCCCTTGTCGTCTTTTCAGGTTATGTGAATACCCATAGGCATGGCAGGGCCTACCTTTACTTTACCTTTGCCATTATTTTATTTGTTTTCTCCCAAAGTTTTCCGCAATTAAGTTTCACGGAAAACCTAGTTCCAGAGGATTCTAGGAGTATTTTCAGTCTATTGTCCGTTTCCTTTTCCCTTTATTTATTAGGAAGTGTATTTGGTAAGGACCTCTTAAAATCACATAATGCATTGTATAAATCAAAAAGGGAATTAACGGTACAAATGTACGAGAAAGAAATGCTTCTAAAAGAAGTGCACCACCGCGTCAAAAATAATTTACAAACGGTCTCCAGTCTTTTGAGTTTACAAAGTAGAAATGTTCAAGAGGATAAAATGAAAAACCTTTTAAAAAGCACCCAAAATAGGGTGATTTCAATGGCAATGGTCCATGAAATGCTCTATATGAGGAAGGATATTAGTCAAATTGAATATAAATCCTATGTTCAGGAATTAAGTGAATATCTAATTCGTTCCATTAAGGGTCTCGATAGTAAGGTTAACCTAAAGATAGACATACCGGAAATCAAGTTAGGAATTGATACGGCCATTCCTTTAGGATTATTGATCAACGAGGCAGTTACCAACGCTCTAAAATATGGCTTCGCCGATGATCAGGAAGGGGAGATTTATATCGCCCTGAAAAAGGAAATCGACAAACACTATGTTCTGAATATTGGTGATAATGGTGTAGGTTTCCCTGATACCATCAATTATAAAAATTCCAAGTCATTAGGCCTTAAACTAATTCATAACCTCGCGAGACAACTTAAGGGTTCTATACAAAAGGACACCAGTAAAAAAGGGACCAACTATATTATTAGGTTTCAAGAAATTAAGCAGCAATTATCACCGGTAGCCTAATTTTCAAGTACTAGTTTTACAAAATTTCCAATTCGCTTGACAAACTCTTTAGTAAATCTAAAGTTTGCCCCGATATTTTCTATATTTAAGAAACTAATTCAAACCAATCAAGAATCACCAACCTCTCCTAATATGAAAAAAATATTCCGCCCACTTATTCTTTTTTTCCTATTCGTGCATTTTTCAAACGCCCAATCCTTACAAGGAGACGGACCTTATTCCCAGCTGATCATTAGAGGTGTTACACTTATCAATGGAAACGGTGCCCCTCCACAAGGACCTATGGATATAGTTGTAGAGAATAATATCATAAAAGCTATTAAGGTGGTAGGGTACCCAGGAGTGAAAATAGATGAGTCCAAAAGGCCTCAATTAAAAGCTGGGGGAAAAGAATTGGACTGCACGGGAATGTACCTTATGCCAGGATTGATAGACATGCACGGACATATTGGGGGGCAAGCCCAAGGAGCGGAACCGGATTATGTTTTTAAACTGTGGATGGCCCACGGAATCACAACGGTACGTGAACCTAGCGGTAGGGGTGTTGACTTTACCATGGACTTAAAGAAAAAAAGTGAAAGAAATGAAATCATTGCCCCGCGTATAATGGCTTATACGGCATTTGGGCAAACCAGCAAATCCTTTAATCCTTTGAACGATATTCCTATTTCTACTCCAGAGCAGGCCAGGGAATGGGTACGGGCCAATGCCAAAAAAGGTGCCGACGGCATCAAGTTTTTTGGGGCCGAACCCGAAATTATGACCGCGGCCTTGGACGAAAACAAAAAATTGGGATTGGGTTCCGCATGTCATCATGCCCAATTGAGTGTTGCAAGATGGAACGTACTACATTCTGCACGTGCAGGACTCACATCCATGGAGCATTGGTACGGCCTTCCCGAAGCCTTATTCGATGATAGAACGGTACAGGATTATCCTTTGGACTACAATTATCAAAATGAACAACATCGCTTTGAAAATGCGGGCAACCTTTGGTCCCAAGCTGCAAAGCCCTACTCCGAACATTGGAACAACGTAATGAACGAATTATTGGAACTGGATTTTACATTGGATCCCACCTTCAACATCTATGAGGCCAGTAGGGACTTGCAAAGAGCCCGAAGAGCCGAATGGCACGAGGATTATACACTCCCTTCTCTGTGGGAATTTTATCAACCCAGTAAAATATCGCATGGCTCCTATTGGCATGATTGGGGCACCGAGCAGGAAGTGGCCTGGAAAAAGAACTATAACTTATGGATGACCTTTGTAAACGAATACAAAAATAGAGGTGGCCGGGTAACTACAGGTTCCGATTCCGGTTTTATCTTCCAACTCTATGGATTTGCCTATATTAGGGAATTGGAGCTGCTTAGGGAGGCTGGTTTTCATCCCTTGGAGATAATACGTTCCGCAACATTGAACGGAGCAGAAGCATTGGGTATGGATAACAAGATAGGTAGCGTGGCCATTGGAAAATTAGCTGACTTTGCCATCGTTGCCGAAAATCCACTTAAAAACCTCAAAGTTCTCTACGGCACGGGTGCCATCAAGCTAACAGACGACAATGAAGTAGTCCGAGTTGGCGGTGTAAAATACACCATCAAAGATGGTATCATTTATGACTCCAAAGCCTTACTGGCCGATGTAAAGCGTCAAGTGGATGAGGCCAAAGCCCACGAGAATTACACCATTAAACAACCTGGCGTTAACGAATAAGGATAGTCCGCTTCGAAATAAGACCAATTTTATTGATTCTTATTCTCTACCGGAATTTTAATAGGCTTTAATGTTCCTTTGGATTTTGGAAAAATTACCAAATAAGAAGTAATTAAAGATACTGCGATAAGTGCGATTGATAATAACATAGCATTGTGATTTAAATTTAATACCTTAGGGTACTGTTTGTTAAGTAGGTCAAATTTTATACCAATTTAGGTTTATCCTTTTTGGTTTTGAAAAATAATGCGCTTTTAACCCTGGAATTCTTGTAGCGATATAATCTGGCTACTTCCGTTTGTTTTCTTCCAACTAGGATTTCAATATTTTCAGTGTCCAAGCTACTATCCGTAAAAATGACATTCTCTTGTAGAGTATCTACTTTATCATTTTTTTGGACATTTTGGGCCATGGACATTCCTCCAAAAAAAAGAACTAGGGAAAAGGTTAAAATAGCTTTCATAACATCGATTTGGGTTATATAAAGCTAACTCGGCAAGTAAATTAATATCGGTATATCTCGCTGAAATACAATGTTTTTCGGTTATTGGACTTTTGTT
>JAUIGC010000235.1 GCA_030429835.1 Bacteroidia bacterium | reverse complement strand
CGAGATGCTAAAACAAGGTTTAAATGACGACTATTTGGCCCGTTTAACCCTTTTGTGATACTTGAATGTTATCTTTAACGTTCTTCTTAATGAAAAAAAATTTATGGGAAAGTTTAAACTGATTGTGCTTTTTGTGTTACCGGCCCTTATTTTTTCTTGTTCAAAGAATAATACGGAGCCTGATGTGGTAATTGACAAAACCCTTAATTTAAAGTCTGCAGGGGACTCCGCCAATGATATCCTTTCTAATGACACGTATGATAAAATTCAGATTGAAATTGCATACGTGACCGGTTTTAGGCCTACGGTTACTGCCATTTCCGATTTTACTGATTTTTTGAAACTACACACCTATAAGGAAAATATAGAGTTTATCTATAAAGAATTGGATTCACCCAATGAAGAAAATTTAACCTTACAGGAAATTGCAGATCTTGAAACAGAAAACAGAACTGTCTATAGCAGTGGTTCTACATTAGCGGTTTATATTTATTTCTCCGATGCCCCTTCTGAAGATGACGTTGAGGACGAGGGACTCGTTACTTTGGGCGCCGTTTATAGAAATACCTCAATGATTATTCATGAAGGTACCATTAGAAAATTGGCAAGTCAAAGCTTGGCAGTTTCCAATGCAGATGTTGAAGCGGCCACTTTAAATCATGAATTTGGACATCTCTTCGGCCTAGTAAATCTTGGAACCGAAGCCTTATCCGATCATGAAGATGTGGATGCGGAAAACCATTGCAATGTAGATGGCTGTCTAATGAGAGCGGAACTCCAATTTACGCTTTCCGGTAAGTCCAGTTTAGACTTAAAAAATGGTTCCTATGCAAAAGGTCAAAATCCGGCCTGTGTACTATCCGGTGCTACGGTCATGCGTTTACTGCAGCCCTCAAAAACAGCAAGAACGGTGGAAGTTCCAGGTTTGGATGCTGCATGTATTGAAGATATACAGGCCAACGGAGGAAGATAAGATTAAGGAATATTTAGATATTTATGCGTCTGTAAAGAAACCTTCCATTTTGGATTTTTCATTACATAATCCACAATCATAGGCGTTACTTTATCCCGGACACTCCATTCTGGCTGTAAATACAGAATACAATTCTTGTTGGTCAATGCAGCCTGCTCCTCCGCAAAAATCAAATCATGTTTATTGTAAACGATGACTTTAAGTTCATGTGCCTCATCATAAATTCGGCCTACCGGGAGTTTATTTTTCTTGGGCGAAAGACAAATCCAGTCCCAGTCTCCCGTTAGCGGATACGCTCCAGATGTCTCAATATGCGTTTTGAGGTTTCTGCCCTTTAACCTATCGGTTAACGGTCCCATATCCCAAGTAAGAGGTTCTCCCCCTGTAACCACAATGGTATCCGAGTATTTGGCGGCATTTTCAACAATGAGTTCAATATTGGTTGGCGGATGCGTTTCCGCGTTCCAACTTTCCTTTACATCGCACCAATGACAACCTACGTCGCACCCTCCTACCCGAATGAAATACGCTGCAGTACCTTTGTGAAATCCTTCGCCCTGAATCGTATAGAATTCCTCCATCAACGGGAGTAGCAGTCCCTTATCCACCAAGGTCATGGTATCCTTTTTTTCCATTCGGCAAAGATAAGAAAAGACATGGGCATAGTTTCAGCGCAGCGAACCAATTTTAGGATGAAAGGGCTTCTCCTTCAATGCAATCCACCAACTTGTAGACCTTGCCGTCATATTTGGTGAAAAGATAGAGCTCGCCCTTGCTGTCCATGCCCCATCTAAGGTCTACCCGGGCGCCGCCCAACAAGGCATCAAAGGTAGTGGCCTCTCCGTTAAGGAGAAATTCCATTTTTTGGATGGATGCCTGATGGCCACTTTGTACATTACCTACATCCGCGATAAAAAGGGTGCCGCGTGGAATATCCCCAAAAAGGTATTTGCCTTGCAATTGTTTTAACTTTCCGTGATAAACATAGCCTCCGGAAACCGCATTGCCCTCGTCATGGTCATATTGTATGATGGGATAGGCAAAGCCTTCGTCATCTTTGGGTAGCGGATAGACAACCTCAGTATTGGCACCGGAATCAAATACAAAGGTACCCTCCCTGTTCGGCCAACCGTAATTACCCCCTTTTTCCACAAGGTTCACTTCCTCAACACTATGTCTGCCTATGTTGGAAACATACATGCGTTGCGCATCCATAGCATCCCAAGAAATCCGATGGGGGTTCCTAAATCCGTAAGCCCATATTTCGGAAATTCCCTCCCTATCCCCAACAAAAGGATTGTCTGCTGGAAGTCCGTATTGACCATTGGTGCTGTTTCTTCCCAAGGGATCTATACGAATCACCGAACCCCATATTTGTTCCTTTCGACCAACAAATTGGGGCTGATTAGCATATATGGCACTACCATCACCAATACAAAGGTATAGGAGTCCATAATCGGAATCCCCACTTTTTGCAGTAGGATTGAAGGAAACCTCTTGAAATCCGTGCACGGTACCCAGCATATCTATTCGTAGTAGTTCCCTTTTCAATCCCTTGAACCGTAGAGCTGCAGGATTTCCGGCCTTCCATTCGGTAAGGACCCATTGCAGCCCTACCTTTAGACTATCTGGTAGTGCAAAATCAGCTTCTTGTGCATGTGCCGGCTCCGTATGGGTGGTATATAGCAGACCGTTTTCCTCAAAATTTGGGTGAAAATCAAAACTGCCCAAACCCGTCCCAAAGCCCGGGACATTGATGAATTTCGGTAACTGCTGGGCCATATCCAAATACGTGTTGACCTGGGAACCTTTGACTTCATATAAAATCCCGTTAAGATCCGCAATGAAAAGTCGTTCCCCCTCGGAGGAAGGCAAGGCCGCCAATTTATTGATACGGGCCTTAGGGTGATGGTCTGCACTGGCAGGCACTTGAAATAGCTCTTCCAAAACCAACATGAGATTAGACTGGCTAATTTTTTCTGCAATGGGGTCCGTTATGGCCCCCGGCCTTTTCTTTTTACTCTTTATTTCCGCCTCGGAAAACTTATGAATAAACCCCAATAATGCTTCCAATTCATCCACCGAAAAATGCTCAAAAGCAGGCATATAGCTCCTGTAGTTTTCGTAAAGCCGAACGCTTCTTTCATCACCGTCCTCTATTTTTTTCATGGGGTTTTTTATAAAATCGATAAGCCAAGCTTTGTCCACTTTACCGGTAACACCAGCCAAATTTGGACCTATGATATCAGCATTAAAATCATGACAACTTGCACAATGCATATTGAACAATTGCATACCCTCCTGTACGGATAGTTCATCTTGCCGGTAGCTGTCCACTAGGTCCTCTTTATCGTGACTCTCCTTTTCGCCATTGCTTTTACAGGAAAAAAGGACGAGACAGAGGCCCAAAAGCATGGAAATCCGCCTTTTTGGTATAAAAAATAACATATTCCTAATTTAAATGATATGTTGCTAAATCCAAGGCTAAAACCTTTTTCAGCGCACTAAACATAATGATTTATCTTGATTTTGAAGGCTTGCAACCCACACTGTACGAAACCTAAGATACATATAGCAACATAAATACTATATATTAGGACTGGTATCCAATGGTATCTTTTTTCAATCATGGGATACATTCTCTTTTTCTATTGCTCAAAAATCTTCTATTTTTAACAAAAAAATACAAGCATGGCTTCCAAGGAGGATTTTTTTGAACATATTGAAAAAGGGTACAGCACCAAAGGAGACTTTATTACTATGGGCGCAGCCATGTTAAACGGCGAAGCTATTACCAACGCCTTAGTGAAGGTACCCCTTAAAACATTGAACCGGCATGGACTAATTGCGGGAGCTACCGGAACCGGAAAGACAAAAACCTTGCAGGTACTGGCTGAAAATCTTTCGGATAAGGGCATTCCTGTACTTTTGATGGACCTTAAAGGAGATTTGAGCGGACTCGCCCAACCCAGTCCGGGCCATCCAAAAATTGATGAACGACATGCCAAAATAGGTATTCCTTTTGAACCCAAAAGTTTTCCTGTGGAAATTCTTTCCCTCTCGGAACAGGGTGGGGTTAAATTAAGGGCTACCGTTTCTGAATTTGGGCCAATTCTACTCTCCAGGATTTTGGACCTTTCCGAAACCCAAGAAGGAATCGTAGCGGTTATCTTTAAATACTGTGACGACAATAAATTGCCGCTCCTAGACCTGAAGGATTTTAAAAAGGTTTTACAATATGCCACAGGAGAAGGTAAAAAAGAATTCACTGAGGAATACGGCCGTATTTCCACCAGTTCCACAGGAACCATTCTGAGAAAAATAATAGAGTTGGAGCAGCAGGGTGCCGACTTGTTTTTTGGGGAAAAATCCTTTGAGGTGGATGACCTTACCAGAATAGACGAAA
>JAUIGC010000234.1 GCA_030429835.1 Bacteroidia bacterium | reverse complement strand
TAAGCAGCAATAATCCCAACCTTCAAAATATTCCCATACGAACAGAACGCGGAAGGCAGGTGAGAAAGGCCTTTATACCAAGAAATGATGATTATACCTTATTGGCGGCGGATTATTCCCAAATAGAATTGCGCATCATTGCCGCCTTAAGTGAGGAGGACACTATGATCGAGGCGTTCAAAAATGGGGAAGACATTCACGCTTCCACCGCTTCCAAGGTATTCAATGTACCCATAGAGGAAGTTACCAGAGAACAGAGAAGCAATGCCAAGACCGTAAATTTTGGAATCATTTATGGAGTTTCGGCCTTTGGCCTAAGTAATCAGACCGAGTTATCACGATCAGAATCCAAGGAGCTTATAGACACCTACTACAAAACCTATCCCAAGCTTAGGAATTATATAAGTGAGCAGATAGATTTTGCCCGTGAAAACGGGTATGTACAAACAGTCTTGGGCAGAAGAAGATATTTAAAGGACATCAATGGCAGCAATGCCGTGGTCCGCGGAGCTGCAGAACGAAATGCGGTGAACGCACCCATACAAGGAAGCGCCGCGGATATCATTAAAATCGCCATGATCAATATCCATAAAAAACTTCAAGAAGGTGATTACAAATCAAAAATGCTTTTACAGGTACACGATGAATTGGTTTTTGACATCTATAAACCTGAATTGGAAGAACTAAAAAAATTGATCAAATCCGAAATGGAAAATGCCTATAAATTGGCTGTACCTTTGGATGTGGAGCTGGGCGAAGGTAACAACTGGCTTGTTGCCCATTAAAATTTAAAAAGGCACCTTTTAAAGGTGCCTTTTTGTTTTCATTTTATTCTTAACCTAAACTATTGGCCCAACGCTGCTTTTTGGATTCGTGCTTTTTAAAGCGACTAATTATAGACTTAAAAAAACTGCTTAGCGAATAGGGTTCAAAATCAAACCTTAGGATAACCTGTTTGGATTCTTCTCCGTTAAGAACCAATCCATTCTGGATTTCAAAATCCAAAAAGGAAAACCCAGAGATTTCCTGCACACTTCTATCTTTAAAGATAAAACTATTGTCCCTTCCTTTTAAATAAAACCGAAACGACACATACCTGCCCGGTTCCAATTCCAAGACTTCTCTTGTTTTTATGAACAACCCAGTATGAACTCCTTTTAAGTTAAGAGCTTCATTTCCCTTGAATTTATCTATAAAATGCTCTTCCCCTTTATCATCAAAAACTGATAATTTGGAAACATTTAATATCATTTCAGAAACTCCTTTTTCCAAAGCGGTCTCGTTGCTAAGTATCAAATCCTCTATTCGATTTCCCTTATCGTCCCATTGATCCATCATATCCAAGGAGAAAGGAATCGACTGCCATATTGTAGGGTAAACTTTTGTATGCTTCATAACAAAGTGTATTAAAATTATACGGTACAAAGTTGACCATCGTTTTTGGCCATTAAAACAAGAATATTCTCCAATTTCTATGCTATTTTACCAGTAATACCAAGTTTATTGAGCAAACAAGCCAAAATACCATATTTGAAGTAACAGAAAAGCTAATTATAACTTCTAGAAACGTTAAACATTCTTAAAAGCACACTAAACTGAATTTAGAATACGTTGGAACATTGACTACTATAAAAATCTATACCGATGAAGCGAATGGTCGTTGTTCTATTTTGCCTATTTACGACCCAAATGTTTTCGCAACAAAAAACAGGTCTAGAAGTAAAATCAAATCATCAGGAAGTAAAGGTTTTTCCCAATCCCGCAACAAACGTCATCAACATTTTGGGGCTTCAAAATTCAGATAGGGCACTCATAAGGATATCTGATACCTATGGAAATACGTTGATGAACTACCAATGGGAAATAAAGAACAATGCCTTGAATATACCTGTTGCCAACTTGGGGCCGGGCATTTATGTTATTACCATTAATTCATCCGAACAAAAGGTTAGTAAGAAATTTTATAAGCAATAATCAATCGAACACAAAATTATAGGTCAAGGCGAATAATGGACTGTTGAGCACGGATAATTCGTAGGATCCCAAAGGACTGTTGAGAAAAATACCCCCATTTTCCGTCCCTTGTCTTTGGGTGTAATAGACATTGAAAGGATTTCTTCTACCATACACATTGTAAATGGTAAAAATCCAATCCCCTTTCCATTTTCTATTGGGGTTTTTACCATAGGATACTTTCCATGAAAAATCCAATCTATGATATGGACGCAATCTGGCATTATTTCTTTCCAAGAAAATGGGCACATCTAAATCCTCCAGCTTGAAGACGCTGTTGGCAACAGTATAGGGTCGACCAGTTTGTGCCGTAAAATTGAAGCTCCAAGTGTTATAAGGATCTCCCTCAAAATTAACCGTACCGTTAAAAACGTGTGGACGATCAAAATCAGATGCAAACCATTCATTATTATTGATCCTATCCGCCAATTTTTCATTCTGGGACTTCAGTAAGCTCCTGGACCACGTGTAATTAAACCACCCATTGAATTTACCTTTGGGCTTTCTAAAACTTAGTTCAACACCATAGGCCTTTCCTTCGGCCTGTACGATATCCCTTTCCAGATATTCCTGCAAAAAGAAATTGGCTCCGGGCTTATAGGTAAGATTGTTATCAGACGTTCTAAAATAACCCTCCAGACCAAGTTCAATGCTATTATCCGCTACTCCGGTATATACACCTAAACCATAGGCATCGCTGTTTTGTGGAACTATATTGGGATCCGATGTTTTCCAGCGAGAAGTGGGTAAAGGTGTTGTAGAATTGTAGACATTCTGTAAATATTGGTTGAGCCTAGCATAGCTTCCCTTTATTGATGTTGTCTCACTAATTTTATAATTAAGACCTAATCTAGGCTCCAAATCATTGTAGGTCTTAACACCGGCACCCTTTTCAAAAAAATTCGTATTAACGAGTTCTCCTGTTATTTCATCAAAAAAACCTTGGGTGTATGGCCCTACAAACACAAAATGATTAAAGCGCAATCCTGCAGAAAATTTGAGCCTTTCACCCAAAAGCCAATTTAAATTTCCATATCCGGAAAAAACATAACTGTTTTCCTCCACCAAATCTACAGGTAAGATGCTGTTTCCGTTGCCAGGATCCAAGTTTCCAGGCTGAATGGTGTATTTATTAACTTGCACTCCCCCATAGTAATCTACCTTATCGTTTATAGTATTGGACAATTCTGAAACAAAGCTTAGATAGTTAATCCCCGAGTCAAATTCTATTTCATTATCGCTTTCCTGTTCAGGAAAAATGGTTTTGGGATTATAATCACTAGCTACAAGCAAGGTTCTAAGAATTAAATCATTGCTGAAACTATGGGTCCAGTTCAAGGTCCCATTCAATGTCCTGAAATCATATTGATTATTTTCTGCATTGATATTTTGAATTTTAGTAATCAGATCCAATTGGTAAAAATCCTTTGTATAAAACCCTGTGAATGATACTTGATCATTATCTGTCGGTAGGTAAAGAAGTTTTAATGTGGCATCCTGGAAGTTGGCCTTGGTATTTTTTAAACGTTCGGAAAATAGCGGCAATAAGAAATCGGTAAAGCCGGCCCTTCCCCCTAAACTAACCATTAGCTTATCTTTTATAATAGGAGTTTCTATAGACAACCTGCTCGAAATAATACCAACACCTCCGCTCAGCTTAAACTTATTGGTATACGGATTTTTTACTTTTACGTCCAATACAGAGGTAGTCCTCCCTCCATATCGGGAGGGAATATTTGCGCGATACAGGTCTACAGAAGAAACGGCTTCTGGGGTGAACACGGAGAATAATCCAAAAAGATGGGTAGGATTAAAGACTGGTGCATAATCGTAAAGCAACAGGTTTTGATCCAATGAACCACCCCGAACGGATAGCCCATTGCTAAGTTCTCCCGCATTGTTTACACCGGCCAACAAAGTCATTCCCCGCAATACATCAAACTCCCCAATGGCAGCCGGTATTTTTTTCAGTTCCTGCGCATTTAATTCCAACGCACCCATCTGTGGGGTTTCCAAATTATCCAGGATTCGCTTAGCACGTACTACAACCTCCGAAAGTTGTTCTTCCTGCGGCCATAGATCTACGGTAATTACCCTACTCTGATTCAATTGCACTTTTAGAACCTCGGTTGTAAAACCAATATAATTTACCGAAACATTATAATCCCCTTGAGGCAAATTAATAGAAAACCTTCCGGCCTCATTAGTTACTCCACCACAGGTGCAGGGGGTAATGGAAATTTGAGCATTGTCCAAAGGAAGACCTGTTTCCTCGGAAAGAATGATTAGTGACAAGGTATAGTCCTGGGCATTTGCAGTAAGTCCAAGAAGTATCAGTACAACTACTAAAAAGTTTTTAGTTTGGTTTTTCATCTATGT
>JAUIGC010000233.1 GCA_030429835.1 Bacteroidia bacterium | reverse complement strand
AACAATAAGGTGAGAATCTCGCCTGAACTACAAGATACCTTTAACTAGATTCATGTAAAAACAAAACCAAATGAACTTGCAAAACATTAAAAACCGATATCTTCAAATATCCATTGGTCTGGTTTACCTATGGTTTGGAGCCCTAAAATTTTTTCCCAATGTAAGCCCTGCAGAAGAACTTGCCACAAATACCATTGGGGAACTTACTTTCTCAATGATACCACCAAGTATTTCAATAATCATGTTGGCACTATGGGAAGTTACTGTAGGATTATTTTTCCTTCTCAATCTTCATAAGAAATTTACTATACGGGTAGCAGTGGTTCACATGCTTCTGACTTTTACTCCACTTTATTTCTTTCCAGACTTGATATTTAACGACAGTATATTATCACTTACCTTATTGGGACAGTACATCATTAAAAACCTGATTATTTTAGGAGCCTTGGGTGTACTATGGCTAGAATTGATCCAAGAAAATACTTCTGCCAAACAGCCAGAGGAAGAACTTGTTTCCGAAACAAGATTTGACCCAAGAAGGGTATTTAAATTCCGTGGACTACATTGATTAGTTTGGACCTACCATAATATGAGCCCTGTGTGTTCCGGGATCCATTAGCCAAGGCATGCCCTTTGCATGTGGTTTGTCCGGCAAACCCGTAGATTCCGTTGTGGCAAATGGAGTATAGATTACATATCTAAATTTTCCGTTCGCCAATTCCCCTGTAGAACTATTATAATCCTCATCAGAACCATAATAGACATACATCATACTGGGTTCTTTGGGCATATCAAGTTTACCTTCGTCAATTTCCTTGCCTCGTATCCCACGTATTTCCATTGCGTCCTTTCCTTCCGCTTTTAATTCCCTTCCACGTTTCATAAAGGGCTCCAACTTTTTGGAATAACAAGCTACGCTTATCCCTTCCCTCATTGGATCATCGGCCAAACAGACCAAATTGCCACTACCTTCCCTAATCACTATCAGTTCACCTTCTTTATTATACCCATAAACCATAGTATCTGGATTATTTGCTTCCGGTACAGGCAACAAAGCCGTTTTAATTTGAATTTGCTCAGGTAAAATTTTGCTCTGCCCATTTGATGAATAGGAAACCGCTAAGGCCAATAAAAAAACTATACTCAATCTTCTCATAGATTTTAACTTTTATCCTGAAGAACAGGGAATTAAACTCATTTCCTTAAGATAATCAATTCTGAATGAATTCCAACAAAAAAACCAATCCTCGTTTAAGAATTGGTTTACAAAATTTAAAGGCGGTTAATTTTACAAAGGTTTACGACCTGAGATGATATTGTAAAGAATTACCACGACGGCAATTACCAAGAGGATATGAATTAAACTACCAGTTGCCAAACCTGGAACTACCCCCAACATGCCCAACAACCATATTATAATACAAATAACTGCAACTAACCATAATAGACTTTTCATAATTTTAGTGTTTTTAGAATTTAACTATTGAAAATTACCAGTTAAAATGTCAATTCTCTAACTTTAACACTATGATTATTGACCCATTTGGACGATAACTCCCTGACTTAACCTAAGTTGGCAAGACTCTTTTCCAATGTTTCTATTTTCGCTTCGGCATCCGCTTGTTTTTTTCTTTCCATTTCGATTACCTTTTCTGGTGCATTGTTTACAAAACGCTCGTTGGAAAGCTTCTTCTGGACGGAATTCAAAAATCCCTTTGTATATTTTAATTCTTCCTCAATTTTGGCCTTTTCAGCATCCACATCGATTGCCCCACTGATTGGAATAAAATATTCATTGGACTTGACCCTATAGGAAAGTGCTCCTTCTACAGCACCCTTTACATAGGAAATAGAGGAAAGATTGGTCAATTTGGATATTATTGAATCCCAGTCCGGCCCTTCATTTTCCTCATCTAAAATTGAAAGTTCCAAAGGTTCTTTCATTGGAATATTCTTTTCCTTTCGAATGGTACGAATTCCGGCAATTACCTCGGAAGCAAACTCAAATTTCATGATGAGCTGATGGTTCGCCTCAAATTTCTGGGGCCATTCAGAAACAATCAAGGCTTGGGAAGAGTCACGCTCAGCAATATGTTGCCAAACCTCCTCCGTCAAAAAGGGCATAAACGGGTGTAATAGTTTTAAGTTCTGTTCAAAGATATGTATGACCTCATCAAAGGTTTTTCTATCAATGGGCTGCTGGTAGGCTGGTTTGATAATTTCCAACAGCCAAGAACTGTAATCGTCCCAAACCAGTTTATAAATGGCCATCAAGGCATCTGAAATACGATATTTACTAAAATGGTCCTCAATTTCTTCCAGTGTCCGGTTGAATTTTGCCTTATACCAGTCAATCCCTTTTTGGGAAGCTTCGGGTTGCGGAATATCAGCAATTTCCCAACCTTTTAATAATCGGAATCCATTCCAGATTTTATTGGCAAAATTCTTTCCTTGTTGACATAGGTCCTCATCGAACATTAAATCATTGCCCGCTGCAGAACTTAATAAAAGTCCTACCCTTACACCATCAGCTCCGTATTCATCGATAAGTTTTAGCGCATCGGGAGAATTTCCTAGTGATTTGGACATTTTTCTTCGCTGTTTATCACGAACTAATCCTGTAAAATAAACATTTTCAAAGGGTCTTTCGCCCCTATATTCATATCCTGCGATTATCATCCTCGCCACCCAAAAGAAAATAATATCCGGACCCGTTACTAGGTCATTCGTTGGATAATAATAATTGACTTCTGCGTTATCGGGCTCCAAAATACCATTGAATACACTTATGGGCCATAACCAAGATGAGAACCACGTATCCAATACATCTTCATCCTGTCTTAAATTTTCCTTGGTGAGATTATCATTTTGAGATTTTGCCTTTGCCAATTCAAGGGCTTCATCCTCATTCTTTGCTACCACAAAGTCATCTTGGGCATCACCAAAATAATAGGCCGGTATACGTTGTCCCCACCAAAGCTGTCTGGAAATGTTCCAATCCCGAATGTTCTCCATCCAATGACGGTAGGTATTATCGAATCTTTTAGGGAAAAACTTAATATCTTCTGAGTCCAAAACTGCCTTAATGGCAGGTTTTACCAAATCTTCCATTTTTAGGAACCATTGATCCGATAATCTAGGCTCTATAACCGCTTTCGTTCTTTCCGAAGTCCCCACTTTATTGAGATGTTGTTCCGTTTTCACCAGATAACCTTTTTCTTCCAGTTCTTTTGAAATTTCCTTTCTTACTACAAAACGGTCCTTTCCCTCATAGTGTAACCCATAGGAATTTAGCGTGGCATCGTCGTTGAAAATATCAACGGTTTCCAAATCATGTTTTTCTCCCAAGGCTTTATCATTGACATCATGGGCAGGCGTCACCTTTAAACAACCGGTTCCAAATTCAATATCTACATATTCATCCTCAATGATGGGAACAACCCTATTACAAAGAGGAACTATCGCCTTTTTACCTTTCAAATGATTGTATCTTTCATCATTTGGATTGATGCAGATGGCCGTGTCACCGAGGATGGTTTCCGGTCTGGTGGTGGCAATCGTTACCTTTTCATCCGACCCCTCAATAGGGTATTCCAAATAATATAACAGGCCTTGTTTCTCTTCATAAATTACCTCTTCATCAGATAAGGTAGTCTTGGCCTCAGGGTCCCAATTGACCATTCTGTATCCCCTGTAAATAAGTCCCTTTTCATAAAGATCAACGAATACTTTGATAACGCTTTCATAGCGCTCTTTATCCATGGTAAAGGCCGTTCGGTCCCAATCACAGGAACAACCTAACTTTTTGAGCTGTTCCAGGATAACACCACCGTATTCATGCGTCCAATCCCAAGCATGTTCAAGAAACTCCTCACGGGAAATTTTATTTTTATTTATTCCCTGTTCCTTAAGTTTTGCCACGACCTTCGCTTCGGTTGCTATGGAGGCATGATCAGTTCCCGGGACCCAACATGCATTTTTACCTTTCAAACGCGCCCTTCTAATCAATACATCCTGAATGGTATTGTTCAGCATGTGCCCCATATGTAACACGCCCGTTACGTTAGGCGGAGGTATTACAATGGTATATGGTTCCCTTTCATCTGGTTTGGAATGAAAGTAGTTGTTCTGCATCCAGTAGTCATACCAACGCTTTTCTACTTGATGTGGCTCATATTTAGAAGGAATTTCCATTTTTGGAATAGTTTTTGAAATAAGTAATCGGATAAATGCGAGAAAAAACAAAACGGATTAGATATTTCACATATCCGTACCGCTTTTTTCTCAAATTAAATACGAAACAAAAATAAGTAACGTTAGAGTATAACAAAAGGATTTTGGAGTTGTTCTGAAAAGAATTAATTTTGAAGTTCATCCTAAATTAAAAATGATGA
>JAUIGC010000232.1 GCA_030429835.1 Bacteroidia bacterium | reverse complement strand
GGCCGTATTTCCACCAGTTCCACAGGAACCATTCTGAGAAAAATAATAGAGTTGGAGCAGCAGGGTGCCGACTTGTTTTTTGGGGAAAAATCCTTTGAGGTGGATGACCTTACCAGAATAGACGAAAATGGTAGAGGGTACATCAATATTATCAGGCTTACGGATATTCAGGATAGACCCAAATTGTTCTCCACCTTTATGCTCAGCCTTTTGGCTGAAATATATGATACGTTTCCGGAACTTGGCGATAGCGAACGACCTGAGCTTATTTTATTTATAGATGAGGCCCACCTTATTTTCAACGAAGCCTCCAAAGCCTTGTTAGATCAAATCGAAAGTATTGTGAAACTTATACGATCTAAAGGAATAGGCCTATATTTTGTTACCCAAAATCCTACGGACGTACCTAACGAAGTGTTGGCTCAATTAGGTTTAAAGGTTCAACATGCCCTAAGGGCCTTTACGGCAAGGGACAGAAAGGCCATTAAGCTTACGGCGGAAAACTATCCAATTTCAGACTACTATGACACCAAAGAGGTGTTGACATCACTGGGAATAGGAGAAGCCCTGATATCCGCTTTGGACGAAAAGGGAAGGCCCACTCCTTTGGCCGCTACCCTCTTAAGGGCACCGATGAGCCGTATGGACATATTAACGGAGAACGAATTAAAAGAAGTTATTAATAATTCAAAATTGGTAAAAAAATATAGCGAAGTAATCGATCGTGAAAGTGCTTATGAAATATTGAACGAAAAAATTAAAAAAGCGGAAGCCCTAGCCAAAAAGGAAAAAGAAACCATACAAACCACCAGAAGAACAACTAGTAGTAGAAGAAGTACCAGACAAAATCCAGTTATAAAAGTTCTTACCAGTGCCACGTTTATCAGAGGGGTGCTTGGTGTACTAAAAAAAGTGATGCGCTAATTTTTATGAAATCAATCAAAACAATCGTTATTCTTTTCTCCATCATACTCCTTATCCAATGTAAACAAGAAGAGGATGCTACCTTTAAAATAACCACGAACCGTGTAGGCAATTTGGAAAAAGAGAGTCTTGCCAGGGACTTGGATTTAATTTATGCGAAAGATTCCATTGTTAGGGATACCATAAAATCAAACTTTGGCAGTGGATCCAGTAAAATAAAAATTTATGAAAAGGGAGGCCCACTTCTTTTGACCTTGACCCCCAACTCAGACAGTATCCCCACAATACAGAACGTATTGATAAATGATAAACGTTTTACGACGGATAAGGGAATCAATATTGAGAGCACTTTCAAGGACATTCAGGAGAAATATGAAATAAAAAAAATAATTACGTCCATTAACAATGTAGTTATCCTGTTAAAGGACAGTGATATTTATTTTACCATAGACAAAGCTGAATTACCTGAAAACCTTAGGTATAAGGCAAATACCAATATTGAGGCGGTCCAAATCCCAGATGCAGCAAAAATAAAATATATGATGGTAGGCTGGGATTGATATTGTATTATATCCATTTCGCCCCAAACAATAGACATGCATGAAAAAGATGCTTAACAGACTCATCCCCAAATTTTATGGGTTCCTTTTGAACATTTATGTGCTGTTAAGTCCTCAAAAAGCAGCTGATAAGGCCTTTAGAATATTTTGCAAGGTTAGAAAAGGACGGGTTTTGCCGCACCAAGAATCCTATTTGGACCCGGTTAAACATAAGCAGATAGAGGTATCTGGGCACACGATACAGACCTACTGGTGGGACGGAACCAAAGAAACGGTACTATTGGTACATGGCTGGGAGAGCAATAGCTGGCGCTGGCATAAATTATTGGAAAAGCTTACACAGGAAGACTATAATGTCATTGCCTTTGATGCACCTGCGCATGGCTACTCGTCCGGAAAATATTTATATGTCCCACTTTATGCGGAAATAGTGGAACACATGGTCGGCGCTTTTCAACCTAAATATTTAATCGGTCATTCGGTTGGTGGCATGACTATCCTTTACAACGAATACCTAAATCCAAATCCACATGTTGAAAAAATAGTAACTATTGGTTCACCTTCAGAGTTTCATGAAATCATGACCCATTTTCAAAACCTTTTAGGTCTTTCAAACCGCATGATGAAAGCTTTGGAAATCTATGTTCAAAAGAGATTCGGCTTTGCTATTAAAGAGTTTTCATCCTCTAGTTTTGCGGCCACGAACACAAAAAAAGGACTTCTGCTTCACGATAAATTCGATAAAATAACCCCATACCATGCTTCGGAACGTGTACATTCGGTTTGGTCGGGAAGTAAGTTTATCACAACGCAAGGATTGGGACACTCCATGCACCAAGAAGATGTAAACAAGGAAATTATTGCTTTTTTACAAGAATAACGTATTCTTTCAATTTTCATATACCTTCTAAATTTGATTTTTGGCTATTTTTAAAAGAAAAATGCCAAATGACAACAATAGACCCCGTGTAAAGAACGAAGATCAATATGAAGCCTTAGTCGAAAAAGGATATAGCAAAGAAAAAGCAGCACGTATCGCCAATACACCCAATTCAGGGGAAAAGGGAGGCAAAGCCTCCAATTACGAGGAAAGGACCAAAAAAGAACTTTACGAAAAAGCCAAGGAAATTGGTTTGGAAGGGCGTTCCAAAATGAACAAAAAAGAGTTAATTTCGGCTTTAAGAAATAACTGAATTATGAGCCACGTGTCACCCTTTCATATTGCCATACCCGTTCACAACTTGGCAGAATGTAGAAAATTCTATGGAGAAGTACTGAATTGCGAAGAAGGAAGAAGTAGCGACCAATGGGTCGATTTCAACCTTTTTGGCCATCAGTTGGTCATCCACTACAAACCAAAATCCGAAACGGAGTCACTTCACCACAATCCCGTGGATGGGCACGACGTGCCCGTTCCACATTATGGGGTTGTTCTACCTTGGGAAACCTTTGAAAGTTTCTCAGAAGAACTTAAAAAGAAAAATGTGAAATTCGTAATCGAACCTTATATCCGATTCAAAGGGCTAGTTGGCGAACAAGCGACCATGTTCTTTTTAGACCCGGCAGGTAACGCCCTGGAGTTCAAGGCATTTAAAGACATGGGGCAGTTGTTCGCCAAATAGTTTACTGTGACCAGGAAGTAGGCACCCTGTCCCACCTGTGTTTTTTGAGCTCGCTATACAATTCTTTGGACATTGACTTACCATCGCTCGTGGCGGTATTGGCCAAAACGTTACGCTGCTTTCTCATTCCGGGTATCGTGGTGCCGACATTTTTATTTTCCAAAATAAAGCGCAGGGCCATTTCGGCCATGGTCATCCCATCTGGAATCAAGGGTCTAAGGGCATCGGCATGATCCACCGAAGAATTAAGGTTTTCAGGAACGAAATAGGTACCTCTCCAATCCCCTTCTGGAAATGTAGTCTCTTTTGTTAAATTACCGGTTAAGGTGCCTTCATCAAAAGGAACCCTTGCAATGACTCCAATGTCCAATTTTTCACATAAAGGAAAAAGTTTATCTTCGGGTGCTTGGTCAAAAATATTATATATTACCTGTACTGCGTCCAAAATTCCTGTTTCCAAAGCCAAAATGCCATTCTCAGGCTCCCATCTGTTCACACTTATGCCCATGGCGGCAACCTTACCTTCTTTCTTCAAATCTTCAACGGCGCGCTGCCACTCCTCCCTCTTGCTCCAATTATCGTCCCAGGTATGAAATTGCATCAAGTCTATTTGTTCCAGTCCCAAATTTTTTAACGTCTTATGTGTGTATTCCATAATATGTTCCACTGGATAGGAATCCTCAAAGGCGTATTCCGGTTTGGCCGGCCATTGAAAGTTCTTTGGCGGAATCTTACTTGCTGTATAAAGCTTTTTAGAAGGATGTCTTTTTACAAGGTCGCCCAAAAGTTCTTCACTATGCCCCTCACCATAGCCCCAAGCCGTATCAAAGAAATTGACTCCGTTTTCCACGGCCAAATCCAATGATTTTGCAGATTGCTCGTCATCTGAGGCTTTCCAACCGGCCATACCCCACATACCATAACCAATTTCACTTACTTCCCAATTTGTTCTTCCAAACCTTCTATACTTCATTACTTGATATATTTTTTATTTGCTGTTAATAATTCTCCTTTCTACACCAGAAAAAGTAATTTTCACTGGTTTAATCGTTCCGTCTTTATTGAATTCCATTTTATCCAAGCAAGTTACCCTATGGTCCCTATCCTCATTGGGAATAGGTCTGCGATGGTACACCATGATCCACTCATCCGTACCCGGCACATTGATTACCGAATGATGGCCTGCTCCAGTGGCAACCTTTTCATCAGACTCCAATACGGTTCCAATACGTTTATAGGGACCCGTTACTGCATCGGCCATGGCATAAACCACCCGGTAACTACCGTCCGTCCAATTTCCTTCGGACC
>JAUIGC010000231.1 GCA_030429835.1 Bacteroidia bacterium | reverse complement strand
GGAATCCATATTTCCTCCTCGGAGTTGGGATCATTGTTCTTATACTTTTCACCCAAGACTTCAAAATGTGGTCGATTGTCCAATTGATAAGGTGAACTGGGCAACCATTCATTGAAAATATATTGGAAAATGCCGGTATCGTTACTAAGACCTTTATAGTCAAAAACGACATAATTTCCTTCCTCTAAAACAAAATGCTCCATTTCTTTAGGCATTTTTAGTACTTCGGAAACCTCTACGGCGGCCCATTTTACAAAAGTACGGGTAGGGTCAAAATCTTGAAAATATCCTTTTGGGTAATTTTGAAGTGAAATAAATTCTTTTGAAATTCTATTTTCAACCTGAGATATCTTCGGCATAAATTTACTCCAAAGCTCTGATGTTCTATTTTCGATAATACTCATCGAAAGTCGCATACCAATGAGATTTCTTTTTTTAGAATATGCTAAGCGATGATGTACTTTCAATGAATTAAAAATTTATACAATTATTTTATCATTTCCTGTCGGGCTTTCAAGACGGTAGAGGTAACCAACAATTGACCTATATGTCTTTGGCTGTGCTCTGCCGCGTGGAATGAAAGCCCCAATACCGTAGAAGGAAGTTTTTTCCTGCCAACTGTTCTTTCATCTTTTAGGGTATTTTCTGAAATGCCTTTAAAATAGGCTATTGCCTGTTCTACCTGTTTATTGAAATTTTCACACAAATCATTGACAGTAACTTCATAATCAGGCTCGCCCTCATTTTTTAAATATTCAAATTGTTCTTCGGATAAATTTTTACCGGCTGCATAGGTCATCATTCTGTCCAATACACCCGTTATATGTTGTGCATGAAACCCAACCGAAGCCCTACCCTCCAATTCCTTCCAAAGCAATTCTTCAGGGAAATCCGTTAGATATTTTCGAAGTTCTTCATTTGATTGCAAAAGGGCATGGGCAGCGGGTTGAAGAAGCTCAGGAACTCCTTCTAACGGCCCCCGAAGCCAATATTCCTCAGCATCCTTATTTTCTGAATTTTCCATTTCCTTTAAATCTCTCACATTTTTGAATTTACAAGGGAACTGAGAATATAAAACAGTATGATGAAAGGTATGGCCAAAAATTGCATGGTTATAATCATCACCAAACTGACGATCAAAAAGATATATCTAAGGGCGTTGTCCTTAAAGGACCAATTTTTAAATTTTAGGGCGAAGAGCTCCAAATTGGAATTTAGTAAAAAAGCACTTAAAAGCGTAAGCACAACTAGAAACCAAGGGTTTAAAATAATATCGTTTACCATTTCGCTCCCATTATAGAACAATATAAGGGGTAACGATAGAATAAAAAGGGCATTTGCCGGTGTTGGCAATCCAATAAAGGAAGAAACCTGATTTTCATCTAAATTGAAATTGGCCAGACGATAGGCAGAAGCCATGGTAATCAGAAAACCGAAAAACGGTAAAAAAGATTCAAACTGGAGGAATCCACTATTTGAAAACGAAAATCCGTCCATATTCCATCCACCACTTTGCGACATAGCCAATAGTTGAAACATTACAATACCGGGAACCAATCCGCTGGTAATCATATCGGCCAAAGAGTCCAATTGTAGACCTAATTCGCTTTTTACATCCAAAACCCTAGCGGCTAGTCCGTCAAAGAAATCAAAGAAGATACCCAAGGCCACAAAGACCGCCGCCATTTCCAATCTGTTCATAACGGCAAAAACGGTTGCCACACAACCACAAAAAACATTTAAAAGGGTTATAAAATTAGGAATGTGCTTCTGCATAAGGTTGGAATCTATATTAGTAACTTACTTTAAGGCGGCCCGATAACTTTACCGGAACCAGGCTTTGACAAGAACCCTATTTTGATCCTCTGTTAAAGCATAGGTATTTAAACCTCGTTTTGAGTAAAAATAAGATAAATTGGTTATTATTCGCATCTTTGCGCAAGCATCTACTCTATTGACTATGTTTAAAAGAGCCTTGACATTTTTTTTGGTTTTGATTTTCGGATATGTTGGATTTTCCCAAAAAAATCAATTGTCGCCCTTATCCAAGATTAGTTTGCTCACCGTGGGAACCGGGGATGAGCTTGCCGCCAAATTTGGTCATAGCGCAATACGATTTCAAGATCCCACTTTGGGCATTGATGAAGTTTACGGCTATGGCACCTATGACTTTGAAGACCCAAATTTTTACTTGAATTTCACCAGGGGCAAACTGGCCTATACCATCTCAAGGATTCCATATTCATATTTTATCAGAAGTTATGAGATGGAAAAACGTTGGGTCAAAGAACAGGAACTGGACCTTAATCTAGCCCAGAGAACCACCATAGTGGCGTTTTTGGAAAACAACCTGCTACCAGAAAACCGAAAGTACCAATATGATTTCCTGTTTGATAACTGTGCTACCAGAATACCCCAAGTGTTTGAAAAAACATTAGGTGAAAACTTACAGTTCAACTTTTCCCAGGTTAAAGAGACACATACTTTTAGGGAGCTAATCCATCAAAACCTAGAACTAAATTCGTGGTCAAATTTCGGGATTGACCTTGCCTTGGGGTCCGTCATCGATAAGAAAGCTACACCCTATGAATACATGTTCTTACCGATATACGTGTATGAACAAATGAAACATACCACACTCGACGGAAAACCTATAGTAAAAAAAGAATCGGTTTTACTGGACATTCCTCCACAATCCTATCCAAGCATCTTCTTGCTATCTCCCCTATTCTGGCTTTCCATATTCAGCCTTATAGTTGCTTTTATCACCTACAAGGATTTTAAAAGAAAATCCAGGTCAGCTTGGTTGGACACTTCACTTTTTACATTAACCGGACTAGCGGGAGTACTAATTGTGTTTTTGTGGTTTTTTACGGACCACGATGCCACCAAAATGAACTTTAACCTATTTTGGGCCTTCGCACCCAATCTATTCGTGGCCTTTATATTGCTTAAAAAGAAACTGCCCGGTTGGATTAAAAAATACGTCATCCTTTTATTGGCATTAATATTTCTTACCCTTGTGCTTTGGTTATTTAAGGTTCAAATATTTTCTGTTCTTATAATTTTCATTTTATTGAGTTTGGCCATTAGATATTTATTTTTGATACATCATTTGAAACAAACCAGTTAATTTCTAACTAATAATTCCTGCAAACTTCGCAATGAACCTACTTACCGTTGAAAATATTTCCAAGTCTTACGGAGAACTAATGCTTTTTCAAAATCTTTCATTTGGTATAAACAAGAATCAAAAAATTGCCTTGATTGCGAAAAATGGTACTGGCAAGACATCAATATTGAATATTCTATCAGGTGCGGACCAACCAGATTCCGGACAGGTAAATTACCGGAAAAGTACCCGGGTTTCCTTTTTAGATCAAGAACCCAATCTAAATCCCGATTTAACAGTTGAGGAAACCATATTTGCTTCTGATAATGAAATCCTTAAAGTCATTGCCAATTATGAAAAGGCATTGACAAACCCTGAGGACACGGATGCCTATCAAAAGGCTTTTGAGGCTATGGACCGGTTTGAAGCCTGGGACTTTGAAACCCAATACAAACAGATTCTTTTTAAGTTAAAATTGGAAGACCTCAACGCCAAGGTGGGCAAATTATCCGGAGGACAAAAAAAACGACTGGCCTTGGCCAATGCCCTTATCAACAGACCAGACCTTCTTATTTTGGATGAACCTACCAACCATTTGGACTTGGAAATGATCGAGTGGTTGGAAGAGTATTTTGCCAAGGAAAATATGACCTTGTTCATGGTAACCCATGACCGTTATTTTTTGGAAAGGGTTTGCAACGAAATTCTAGAATTGGAGAATGGCAAACTCTATCCATATAAAGGCAATTACTCCTATTATTTGGAAAAAAAAGAAGCGCGATTGGAGCAGGAAGCCGTTGAACATCATAAAACCGAAATACTCTTTAAAAAAGAACTCACTTGGATGCGAAGGCAACCCAAGGCCAGGACAACCAAATCCAAATCCAGAATTGACGATTTTAATACCATAAAGGAAAAAGCCAGTCAGCGTAGAAAGGAACATGAGGTTCAATTGGAGCTTAATATGGAACGAATGGGCAATAAAATCATCGAGGTCCATAAAATATCCAAGTCCTTTCCGGGCAAGGTGATACTTGACAAATTCGATTATTCCTTTACCAAAGGAGAACGTGTGGGAATCATTGGAAAGAATGGAACCGGAAAAACTACCTTTTTAAATATCCTGACAGGAAGAGGTCAAGCAGACAGTGGAAAAGTGGTCATCGGTGATACCATCAAATTCGGTTACTATACCCAAAAAGGAATCCAAATTAAGGAAGGACAAAAGGTAATAGATGTTATCAGGGAATTTGGGGACTATATTCCCTTGATGAAGGGAAGGCAAATTTCTGCCCAACAATTACTGGAACGATT
>JAUIGC010000025.1 GCA_030429835.1 Bacteroidia bacterium | reverse complement strand
TGGCTTTTGGGAATATAATGTAAGCAACCATTTTCAGTAGTAGCATCATCCAAACCTGTCCAGCAAGTTAAATGTTGCATGGCAACGGTTCGCGTCCAATAGGAATAATCTTGATGCCACGCCACTACCCCACCGTGTTTTGCCGGTTTATAAAAGACTTGATCATGCCAAAAACGAACAGCTTTATTTCCCAATAACTGATATGCGGCCATTATGAATGCCGGATTCCAGAGTACGTCATGAAATCCCTCGGTTATTCGCCAATGACCCAGTGAATGAAACAATATGGAATCCGTATCACTGGATTCATTGCTATGAAATTCATAGAAAAGGGAATGCGCAGGATGCTTGGGGTCCATTATTTCATCCAATTCTTTTTGTAATTGCTGAACTTGGTCCTGATCCAAGAGTTTAATCCCAGAAAGGAAGCCGTATTCAATAAAATGTTCTATTTGGTCTTTGTCCAGCATGTAAGTTTCCCACTCCTCCCTTGTTTGTGGGAGGTGGAACAGATCTGAAATCAATACATGTTCTTCCGCTAAATCTTTAAACCCCATGTTCATTTAATATTTTGTGCCTTGTTTAAAGATACTGAAATATATTTTCTATGTATACAAAAAAAACAAGACCTTCGATTTTACGCTAATAACATTCTACAAAATTGAGTCAACCTCGAATGACGTTCCGTTTGGAAAATTTATAATGTTAATAGTCAATTTAAGCCAATCATCACAAGAATATTTGGAATAAGGAAAATTCTAGTCGATTCATCCTGTTGTGATACGCATAAACCCTACTTTTCCTTATTTTTGAGAAATTTAGACTAATAAATATGAAAAAAACATTATGGTTGTTTGCAGGACTATTGGTAGCCTGTAATTCTTCCCAAAAAACGGTCAAAACCGAAGAAGTATCCAAAGAACCGGCCAATCCAACTATATATGCCGAAACCATTACGGAACCGGAATTAAAGGAACATCTTTTCACTTATGCCTCAGATGAATTTGAAGGTAGGGAAACAGGTCAGCCAGGTCAAAAAAAAGCCATAGCCTACATAAGGTCCGAATATGAAAAGTTAGGTATTCCAGCAGCTAAGGCCAATGGTGACTATTTTCAGAAAGTTCCAATTGAGATAAGTAAAATTCCTATTGGAAAATTAAGCGTAAACAACACCGATTTCCTGTTGGGAGAACACGTATTGACCTTTTCCGAAGCTCAATCCAAGAACAACGAGGTTGTATACGCCGGATTTGGTATAGAGGATGAAAACTATTCTGATTATCAAGGTTTGGAAGTATCGGGAAAGCTTGTGCTGATAAAATCTGGAGAGCCAGTTGATAAGAATGGTTCCTACGTTATTTCCGGTTCCTCAGAAAAATCCATTTGGAGCAATATGTCAGAGTCACTTGGCAAAAGAATCCAACTCGCTCAAGAAAAGGGCGCCTCTGGAATTCTATATTACGATGCGGAAAATTTTCCCAGGTTTAAAAGCAGGTTTGATTATATGAAGAACAGCAGTAGTGGAAGAATGAGGCTTAAAGATGTCACCTCTGAAAACTTCTCCAGCATATTTATTGATAACATCCTCGCGGAAACCATAATGCAGGATATTGAAACAAACGATTCGCCAAAAAATTTGGAGGCCCAACTGACCCTTTCCTTTGAAAGTTCAAATTTAATGATAGATTCCGAGAATGTGGTTGCCTATATCAAGGGAACGGAAAAACCTAATGAGTTCCTGATCATTTCATCGCATTTGGATCATATTGGTATAACCGAGGGTGGTGAAATCAATAACGGTGCTGATGATGACGGCTCAGGTACCGTAGCCATGCTTGAAATTGCGGAAGCGTTCCAAAAAGCGAAAGAGGAAGGAAACGGGCCAAGAAGATCCATTGTATTCCTTCATGTTACCGGAGAGGAAAAAGGGCTTTTGGGGTCTGAATATTATACGGACGTTGACCCAATATTTCCGCTAGATCAGACCGTGGCCGACCTCAACATTGACATGGTAGGAAGAATTGACCCAAAGCGGGAAGGAGATAAAAACTATATTTATTTAATAGGATCCGATAAATTAAGCACAGAGCTTCACGAACTTTCGGAAGAAATCAATTCAAAATATACACATTTGGAACTTGATTATACCTATAATGATGAAAATGACCCGAATCGATTTTATTATAGAAGTGATCATTACAATTTTGCCAAAAATAATATACCCATCATTTTCTATTTCAACGGTACACACGACGATTATCATCGCCCCAGTGATACGCCCGATAAAATTAATTATGACCTTTTAGAGAATAGGGCAAAACTCATTTTTTATACGGCATGGGAATTGGCAAACAGACAAAATCCAGTAATTGTTGATAAGGCTGCAGATTGAGTTGAAAACCAAATTATTCAGAGAATAACTGTACCTCTTTAAGATTGACCTTAACAATAAAAAAAGTCCCGGACAAATTGTCCGGGACTTTTAAGTTTTTTTGGGGTGGAAGACCGGGTTCGAACCGGCGACCTCTGGAACCACAATCCAGCGCTCTAACCAACTGAGCTACAACCACCATTTATAAGCGGCAGCAAAGGTAATTTTTTTTCTTCTACTAATCAAAAGAAAATAATCTTTAAATAAAATACAATTTTATAAATTGTCACTTTATCATATGGTCCCAAAACCTTATTTCTTCGATGAATTTTTTTTCTTTTTAATAAATCGGATTTTCATAAATCTTAATATTTCAAGAATACTAAAATGCATTTATAAATTAGCAATTAATCGCATAAGAATGTTTTGATTGTGTTATCTTAGTTTGTTAAACAATCTTATTTAAAGAATACAAAAGATATAGATTCATTGACTTAAGAATCACAAATCCTTTTATTCTGTTACTTTAACCACGGAATGAAAATATTTTTCCTTTTTGCATATACACTACTTTCAATTTTAAGCTTCCAGGCCATTTTAACTAAATACCCCAATAATTCTGTACGGTCCGATCAGGTAATGCGGGACACCGTTCATATATTGGAACTTAATAGGAAGGCAGAGGAACTGCGGTATAAAAAATCGGATTCCATTCGCATTTTGGCCTTAAAAGCTTTGGAACTTAGCAGCGAAATCGATTACGAAAAAGGGATATTCTATTCCACATACAATTTAGCTAGCCACGAACTATATCAGGGCAATACCGCTAAATCCTTGGAATACAACTTAAAGGCCATCAAAAATCCTAACCTGAAATTGTATCCAAGTATAGCCATCAAAATTTATAATGATATCGCCCAGGCCCACTTTATAAAAGCAGAACATCCAAAGGCTTATGAAAACTTTTTAATGGCCAAATATCTTGCAGAAGATACCCAAAATAAAACGGAGATAATACGAATCAACAGCAATTTGGGGACCATGTTCCTATTAATTGGGGATTATGAAGAATCCATGGCATATTATGACAAGGCTAGAGAATTCATTGATGAAGACACCCCAAATCATATCCACGGTCTCATACTTTCTAATTTAGGCTACCTAAATATGAAAAAGAAAGCTTTGGATATTGCTTTGGACTATTTGAACCAAGGATCCATTCTCGCTCAAAAAACCGACTATTCAACGATTAAAGCTTTTAACTACCTTACTTTAGGTGAAGTATACCGTCTAAGCGAACAATATGATAATGCATTGGAATTCTATAAAAAGGCGTCTACGGAGTACCTTGAAAATGGAGACAAAAAAGGTACTGCAGATCTATATTTTGGATTGGCTATGGTACATATGGAATTGAAAGAATTTACACTGGCCAAGGAGTATGCTAATAAAAGCCTTAATCTATATTCTTCATTCAATTTAAAAACAGGACTGGAAAAATGTTCAAGACTTTTGTACCAAATAGCTAAATCAGAAAATGATATAAATACCTCCTTAGTATATCTGGAGAGAGCTGAGGCTTATTCAGATTCTATTTCCAAGGAACAAAACAGAACCAATATAGCCATGCTCAAAGCCAAACTGGCATTTGAGGAGGAAAGAAAGAAACTTGACCAGAAGAACCTGACCACGATAAACCAACAAAGAAATTATATCAGTTGGTCCATGTGTATACTTGTGATTGCAGTTTCAATAATTATCATAATCTATAGATCCAACAAGAAAAGAAAGGAACTCAATGCAGTTTTGGCTGATAAAACAAGGAATTTGTTAGAAAATGAGCGAATACTCAACGAAACCAATGAGACCAAGGATAAATTATTTTCCATTGTAGGTCATGACTTAAGAGGTCCCATCATCTCTTTGAAAGGATTGCTTGAAGTATCCTTAAAGGACATAAATGGGGAAAGTCAATTTAAAAGGTTCGGTCCCAAATTGCACAAAGATTTGGAACATATACATTTTACATTGGACAACCTTTTGAATTGGGGTCAAACTCAAATGCAAGGAGCCTCCGTGAACCCCGTTAAAATAATTGTAAAGAAGGAATTAGAAGAAATTATTGGTTTATTCGAGGAAAATATAAAAAATAAGAATATTAATCTTTTGAGTTCATTAGATAAAAGTTTGTGCGTAATGGCCGATTTGAATCACTTTAGAATTATTTTTAGGAACCTCATAAGCAATGCCATCAAGTTCACTCACGAAAACGGAACTATACATATCAAAGGAGAAATTACCGACAATCATACAATAATTAAAGTAATTGACAATGGAGTGGGTATGTCCAAAGAAAATATCAATAAAATTTGGGATAACAAAGAGCATTTATCCACTTTTGGAACACAATCTGAAAAAGGAACAGGATTGGGGTTGATGCTTTGCAAAGAAATGGTTGAAAAAAACAATGGAAACATCCAGTTGGAGAGTGAAATAGATGTAGGGACTTCGTTCTTCATTAGTTTGTCAAAATGTCCTTAAAACCCCAACAATTTAATTTATAAGAGAATTACTTTTCTTAATATTTTAAATTTACAGTATTATTTATATAGGTAATAAAAATAATATTTTAGAATTATATCATCGACCAAATGCATAATTTACAGATAAAACACACAAAAAATGGAAGTTCACAACAATTATTGAAATTTTAAATAGAACCATCCTAAATTTAATTTTTTAATGAGCTCTAACCGGTGATAATTAAATTTAAACTTCTTAACATACCCTTTTTGAATGGTTCTGTTAAAACAGGAATGCTTTTCGTATTTCTCTTTTATGCCAATGGTAATTTTGCCCAGTTATCCTTAAGGGACTCGCTACAAATAGAAGTTGGCAAACTTCAAAATTCAACCAAAGAGAATACCGATTATATCGATTTAATACTTGAGTTAGGACTCGAGCAACGTTATTATAATTTGGATAGCCTAAAAATTTTGTCCAATGAAGGTCTGAAATTGAGCACCAAAATTGATTACGCAAAAGGAATGGCAAAGTCATATTTGGGATTGGGTACTTTTTATTCCGACAAAGGCAAGTACGATCAATCCATTACCAGTTTAAAAAAGGCATTGGAAATCAGTGTGGATTCCCATGATGATCAATTGAGGCTTACCATACTAAACACCATAGGCGGACAATATGATTATAAAGGCGATTTTGACCTCGCCCTTAGGGAATATTTAAAGTGTATTGAGATAGCAGAATACTTGAACGACCAAAATATGCTATCAATCGTGAATGAGAACATAGCCAATCTTTACATTACACAGAAGGATTATGAAGAAGGAATGTTCTATTATGAAAAAGTAAAAAAAATCAATGAAAAAATTGGTGATCCCATAATCATTGCAGAAACGATGAGTAATATGGCATCTACATATGCCGATATTGGCAAACTGGAACTGGCCATGTTCAATATCAACACCGCAATAAAGACTTTTGAGGAAAACAAAATTATAGATTGGCTGGCTTATGCCTATCAGGTTAAGGGAAAGGTTTATCTAAAACAACAGAAGAACAAATGGGCTCTTTATTGGTACTCCCAAAGTGAGTATCTGCATGAAAAATTAGATGACATAAGGGAAAAAATAACCCTTTTGACAGGCATAGCCGAGGCCCAACTTAATTTAGGGAAGGATAGTATATCCAGAATTTATGCCCAACGTGCCTATGACCTTTCCAAAAACATTGACGCTGCCTCAGGTATAGAGGAAGGCTCAAAGCTTCTTTATCAAATACACAAGAACAACGGTGATTTTAAATCCGCATTGGAATATCATGAAATTTTCAAGGATGTTTCCACTAAGATTACAAGAAAAGAAAGCATGAAGGGACTCAACATGCTTAAGACAAAAATAGCTTATGAAAAGCAGAAAGAATATTTGATACAAGAAAACGAAAAGGCGCTTTCCAAACAAAAGAACTATGTATATGCCTCTTTGATTATCCTGTTTATATTTTTGGTCATAACTATTCTGATAAAGCGAAATGCCAAAATTCAAAAAAAGTTGAATAGGGAGCTTATCTTGAAGCAAGAGGATTTAGAAAGGAAGGAAAAATATCTACATGAAGTTAACCATACCAAAAACAAACTTTTTTCCATTATTGGTCATGACCTGAGAGGCCCTATTGGTGCATTCCAAGGGTTGATCAAATTATTTAAGGAAGGGGAAATGTCAAAAGATGAATTCATCGGTTTTGTACCAAAATTGAAATCGGATATTGACCATATATCCTTTACTTTGAACAACTTACTATCTTGGGGGCAAACCCAAATGAACGGATCTGTAACTAAACCGGGGCTTACTTCCATTGAAAATATTGTCAATGAAAACATTTCATTGCTTTCAGAGGTGGCAAATGCCAAATCTATCAAACTGATTAACAGAATAGAGCCCAATACAACAACATGGTGTGATAGTAATCAAATCGATATTGTTATCAGAAACCTGATGAGCAATGCACTAAAATTTACACCAGAGAACGGAATCGTTACCATTGGTGCAGTGGAAAGAACAAAACAGTGGGAAATTTATGTTCGGGACAATGGAGTTGGGATGAGCGAGGAAACCCTTGGAAAAATATTCGACCAATCTGGAACACATTCCACATATGGTACAAATGACGAAAAGGGAACTGGTCTTGGCCTGTCCTTGTGCAAGGAAATGGTAGAAAAAAACAATGGGATTATATGGGTAGATAGTGCCATTAACAAAGGCTCTAGCTTCTATTTTACCATTCCCAAGGCACACAAGGAGTATAAAAAAACGGCTTAAATCAAAGAATCTAATGACTCTACCGCAAGCATTCTTTCTACCGTAAAGCCCTCCGCATAATCAACACCAACTAACCTACCTAAATCTTGCGCCCTATAGCGAACACTTTCAATGAAAGTCTTGCTACTTATTGGAGTTTCTGGTTCCTTACTGTTTGGATCATGGAATTGTGAGGAGTAGGCCAATATGGCCTCCGTTTTCCTTTCCATAAAATTACTGATATCAACAACAAAATCTGGGGTAAGGTTTTTCCATTGAATATAGTGATATACTGATTTTGGCCTCCATTTTTCCTGTGGCATGCCTTCAAATTGTGTTTCTATTTTGACAAGTCCGCTTAAAAAGCAGGAATCACTTACCAATTCGCTTCCTTTGGCATGATCTATATGTCTGTCATCTATGGCATTACAAAGAACAATTTCAGGTTGATATTTTCTAATCATCCTGATTATCTCCAACTGATGTTTTTCATCGTTTACAAAAAACCCATCCCTGAATTCCATATTTTCCCTAATGGCTACTCCCAATATTCTTTTGGATTCCTCAGCTTCCTTATCACGAATTTCTGCGGACCCCCTTGTCCCAAGCTCCCCACGGGTCAAATCTATGATGCCAACCTTCTTTCCATTAGCCACTTCTTTTGCTATAGTCCCAGCGGCACCCAATTCCGCATCATCAGGATGTGCACCAAACACCAGTATATCTAATTTCATTTAATCGTTTTTAGGTTTTTGGATGGATAAAATAATTTAAACTGAGGTTTTCGATGTATTCTTTACAACAGCCAAAGCGTTCTGAATATCCTCAATAAGATCTTCCGGCTCCTCAATCCCTACCGAAAAACGTATCAGACCATCTTTAATGCCCTGTTGCGCCCTAACTTCAGGACTCATCAACGAATGTGATGTTTGGGATGGAGATAAAACTGTACTCTCTACCCCCGCCAAGCTCATAGAGGATTTTATAAGCTTCAAGGATTTTTGGAAAAGTGAAGCATCCAAATAGGGCTTTAATTCAAAGGAAAGCATGCCCCCGAAACCCTTCATTTGCCTTTTGGCCAACTCATGATCTATATGTGATGTTAAACCTGGATAATAAACAGCATCTATATCAGTATGTGATTCCAGAAATTTGGCCATTTCCATAGCATTTTCATTCTGTGCCTTTACCCTAAGTCCCATGGTTTTTATGCTTCGTTCCAATAACCAAACCGTATATTCGCTCAGGCTACCGCCAAAGTTTTTGGCTAAATGGAAAATCCGGTTTAAATGTTCTTTACTCGCGGCAACAGCCCCTGCACAGATATCCGAATGTCCACCCATATATTTTGTTGCGCTGTGGATGACTATATCGATGCCAAAATCGATAGGGTTTTGGTTCACCGGACTGGCAAAGGTGTTATCGATCATGGAAATTATACCTTTCTTTTTAGCAATAGAGGCTACTCCTTCAATATCAGTTATGGTCAAAAGAGGGTTTGATGGTGTTTCAATATAAATGACCTTGGTGTTATCCCGAATTTTTTCTTCAAAATCCTTTGGTTGCCAACCCTCCGTAAAGGAATAGGAGATTCCATATTTATCAAATTCCTCCGTTACCAAATTGTAGGTTCCCCCATATAGCGTTTGCTGCAGAACCACATGGTCCCCGGCCCTAAGAAACGCGAACAAGGCCGTACTGACCGCTGCCATACCACTACCAAAAATCAATGCGGACTCTGCATGTTCCAAAGCCGCAATTTTTTTACAGAGCCCTTCCTGATTGGGTGTGTTAAAATAACGGGGATACCGTTTAACATCCACATCATCAAAAGCATAGGATGTGCTCATATACAAAGGTGATACGGCACCTTTGTGAACAGTGTCTTCTAATTCCCCTATATGTGTACATACCGTGTTTAAACCCTTTCCTTTTGCGTTCATACTCATAATTTAAATCAAAGCTTTAAAGGTACGAAAACGACCTATATTTCTATTCTTTTCCAATTTCCCTTTTTAAAAAGAATAATGGAAATTATGGCCAACAAAACTTCGGCCAAGGTAATTGCCAAAAACACGCCCACGGCTCCCCAGTTAAAATAGAATGCCGCAACATAGGCAAATGGCAACTGAAAGACCCAAAAGGCCAATAGATTTATTTTTGTGGGTGTTCCTGTATCACCTGCACCATTAAATGCTTGCGTAACCACCATGCCATAGGCATAGAAAATATAACCTGCCGCAATTATCCTCAGACAAAGTGCACCATTTTCAACGACCAAGGGAGTTGTATTGAACCAGCCTACTATTTCAGTTGAAAACAGTAGATAAATCAAAGAGACAGCTGCCATAAAGTATACGTTATACCTTCCCGTTTTCCATACAGATGTTTCTGCCCGCTCCGGCTGCTTGGCTCCCAAATTCTGCCCAACCAAGGTTGCAGCGGCATTGCTCATCCCCCAGGACGGCATTAAAGTAAAGAGCATCACTCTAATGGCAATAGTATATCCTGCCAAAACTTCGCTACCAAACTCCGACATCATTCGCATTAAGAATACCCAACTAGAGGTACCTATTAAAAACTGGGCAATCCCCCCTAGAGAAACCTTGATCAAATTGATCATAACCTTAAAATTAAAAACAAGGTCTTTTAAGGCAAGTTTTATTTTGCCCCAACCAAAAAACAAGATGCCCAACTGAAATAATACAGCCGTTCCCCTTCCAATATTGGTGGCAATGGCAGCACCAGTAACACCAAACTCAGGTATTGGCCCCCATCCAAAAATAAAAAAGGGATCCAAGATTATATTCAATCCATTTGAAAGTACAAGGGTCCACATGGCAATGGAGGCATCACCGGCCCCCCTAAAAATAGCATTTATCAGAAATAGTAACATGATTACTACATTGCCGCCCAACAACCATTTCGTGTACCCATAGCCCTCCCTGATTAGGTCAGGTTCCGCACCCATTAATGCAAGAATGTCCTTGGCAAATATAAAACCCAGAATGCCCGTTAGAACGGAGATAAAAACTCCAAGGCCTATTGCCTGAACAGCGGCTTCCTTGGCACCAGAAATATCTTTGGCTCCTACCCTTCTGGCAACTATGGCCGTGGCCGCCATGCTTAAACCAATGGCCAACGCATAGATAAGTGTTATTACAGACTCGGTAAGACCAATGGTAGCTACTGCATTGACGCTAACTTTTGAAACGTAGGCGATATCTACCAATGCAAAAATAGATTCCATAAGCATTTCCAAAATCATGGGTATGGAAAGCATAAAAATTGCCCTGCGAATGCTACCTTGGGTAAATTCGGATTCCTTACCGGTTACGGCGATCCAAAAATAGGAAGCTATTTTTTTTATTGAGTATTTATTTGAACTCATTGAAAAGAAATTTATAATTGATAAAAAAAGAAACTATGAGCCAAGGTCGTTTTGAAGAATACGACCTAAAAAGGCTTTAAACAGCGGGTATAAATTCCTAGAGTTCCATAATGGGGCAAAGATGCAAAAAATTATAATTGAAAATATATTTTACCGATTGATAAAATCATCTATTTTTCCAAAAAGGAACTTCCAAACAAAATAAAACTCTATGAAATATTCTTTGATTTGCCTCTTTCTACTAAGCATTATATCGATATCCTGTAAAAACTCGGCAACCCTAATTACCGAGAAAAAAGAAACCGGATACCAGGGTCAAGGTGCCAGTCCCGTGGTACCTACGGTAGATAGACCCGTACAGAAACAATGGAAAGGTATATGGTCTCTAGAGAATAAAACTTATTTTTCTAATGATTTCGATGGTGCCCGTTTAAACGGTGTTGCGTTCGATGGAAACGATCATTATACCGTTTGGATAACTGCTGAAAACACCCCAATTAACGTTAGCCCATGGTATTCCTTCAAGGTTTGGACCGAAAACCCTAGGGAAATCACCATAAAACTCTCTTATCAAGATTCACGCAGTAGATATTACCCAAAACTAAGTTTAGACGGTGTCCATTTTAAACCTCTGGATAGCACTGCATATAAGATTATCAATCCTGGTGAAGGTGAGTTCGGTATAAAAGCGGCACCCGAATTTGCAGAAATTACCCTGAATATTGACAATAATCCCACTTGGATTTCTGCCCAGGAACTTTATACCTCAAAAAGAGTACAAAATTGGGTGGATTCATTGTCCATTAAACCTTTTGTTTCAAACTACGAAATAGGTAAATCACATGAAAACAGGGCCATCCAGCTGATGGAAATCAAGGAAAACCCCTCTACCAAAAAGGCCCTGATGATTATTTCAAGGCAACACCCTCCTGAGGTAACCGGGTTTTTGGTCATGAAATCCTTTATTGAAACCATTACGGGAGATAGCCCGCAAGCCAAAGAGTTCCGTAATAAATTTGATGTTTTTGCAGTACCCCTTATGAACCCAGATGGTGTTGACAACGGTCATTGGCGTCATAATATGGGAGGTATAGACCTTAACCGTGATTGGGAAAACTTCAATCAACCAGAAACAAGAAGTGTCCGGGATTTTTTAAATAAAAAAAGTGATGCGGGATATGAATTTGTTTTCGGTGCCGATTTTCATTCCACTTGGGACGACATCTACTACCCCATCGACAGCACTGTGATTGGTGAAAAAGGTAAAATAGTGTACGACTGGATCAAAAGTATTTCAAACCGACTTCCCCAAAAAAGAACGAATATCGCTCCTTCGGGCAAAATAAAACCTACTATGGTTTCTAGAAATTATTTCTATGTTAACCATGGTATGCCTGCCATTGTTTTTGAACTGGGGGACAACACCCCACGCAACTTTCTCAAGGAAAAAGGAAAAGTGGCAGCAGAGGAAATCATGCGATTGTTACTGGCCGACTAAAGTTTATTTTGAGTAATTCACCTTGTACCTCCAATAGCTTAAACCTCCCAAGGCAAGTACCCCTGCGACGGTATACCAAATGAACATGGGTGTAATTACCTGTGCCCCACTGGCATAACTGTGAAGTCCTACCAAGTAAAAATTTACGCCAAAATAAGTCATCATGATACTACCAAACGCCACAATGCTAAGAAAATTAAAAGTCCATCTACCTCTAAGACCAGGCACCAATCTTGTATGAATCACAAAGGCATAGACCATAATGGATATCAAAGCCCAAGTTTCCTTAGGGTCCCAGCCCCAATAACGACCCCAACTTTCGTTTGCCCATTGGCCACCCAAAAAATTACCAATAGTTAGCATAATTAAACCAACGGTCAACGATAGTTCATTGATTATGGTAAGCTCCTTCAAGTTTAAATCCATTCGCTTTTTGTTCTTTTTATTGGTCAAAAGAATCAATACCAAGGAAACAACACCCAAAATCATTCCTACGGTGAGTGGTCCATAACTACCAACGATTACGGCAACATGAATCATTAACCAATAACTATCCAATACAGGAACCAAATTACCTACCGCTGGGTCCACCCAGCTTTGATGGGCAATCCATAACAGCATGGCCGTAACAAAAGATGCAGCGGCCAGGGTCATTGTATTTTTTCTGATGAACAACATTCCCATACCCATAGTAGCCCATGCCACGTATAAAATACTCTCATAAGCATTACTCCAGGGTGCATGTCCAGAAATATACCACCGAAGAATCAACCCAGCTGTATGCCACAAAAATAGAATGATTATGGTTCCCTTTAATAGATAAACCATTGCCTTCCATATTTCCCTTTCCTTAAAAATTTGAAATACTAAAACAAAGAATAACAACAGACCCACCAAAGAATAATACCTATAAAGCCTATTGAAAATATTAAGCTTGTTATAAATTACCTCGGTATTTATTTTCTTGTCCGATGGTAAAACTTCACTACCATTATTTACCTGATTTTGCTTAAATGCTGCTAAAAGTCGGTCGGCTTCGGAATAATCCCCAGTTTGTTGAGCCTTGCTTAACGTCATTAAGTAATAAGGCATGGCATTCTTAACAAAATTGGCATATAAGGAATCCTGAACCTGTATCTGCCCTCCTCGATATTCTACGGCGGAAATCCATTTATTGTTTTCATCATTCAGAAGAGGGAATATCTTCACTATATCCTGTCCCAAAGCTTGGTTCAATAAACTCAATCGAATATTGGCATCCTTAAAATCCTGCTCGAATTTATTCGGATTGTTCGTGGCGGTTGCTTCCCGTAAAAAGGGCTCTAACTTATAATTGCCCTTTGTATCGAAAAAGTCGGTAGCTTTAACATATTCCTGTCCCTTTGGAACCCCTATTATCTTTCGGATACTGTCATTTTGTGCCTTCTTATCCAAAGCAATAAACTCCGCATTGTACCAAACTGCAGGATTCATGATCATGGAAAGAAAAATCTGATCTGAGCTAAATCCCAGATAGGTATCCTTAAAACTCAGTTTTCTCAATAATTCTGAAGAAAAGGTATTGATGGGCTTCATTCTTCCACCCTCATCCTGTATGACCAATTTCCCAAATTTATCCGCATGTTCCTTGGCCACTATGGAGGATTTTATAAGCGAATCTATTTGTTGTTGGGTAGGTGTTTGGGTATGGTCATGACCATCGTCAACGGTATGTTCTTGTGCATTTAAAGAAGTGGACAATCCGATTAAAAGGACGATGGTGGTCAGCAGCTTTTTCTTTTTTTCCTTAAGCTTATCCAAGGATTCCGCCAAATCCTTAAAACGTGTCTTACCAAAGAACATAATCCCCATAAGCCCAATATAAAGCAAGAAGTATCCAATGTAGGTAATCCAAGTGCCCCAAAAATCATGATTAACGGAAAGTCTTGTCCCTTTCTCGTCCGGATCAAAACTAGCTTGGAAAAAGCGATACCCTTTGTGGTCCAGGATATGGTTCATATATATATCATAATCAAAAGGCCGTTCGTCCTTAATGGTTACCTTGCTCATGAAGGAGGCGTAGGCATTTTCCGTACCAGGGTATTTTTCAGCAATAAAATCGTTCAACTGAATGGCAAAAGGAAGTTCATATACCTTGGAACCATATCGCAAGGCAAAGTCAAGCCCGCCAACATTAATCTTATCAGTAAACTGGGTCTGTCCCTTACTACCTAAGACCTTAACTTCTTTAGTTTCTCCATTGCTTGATACGGAAAGTACTAGGGCGTCCAAATCAAATTCCATTTTTTCGGATTCGGGGATTTCAACAATACCATAATTCCCCTGTACCAAGGAATCCGGTATTACAAATTGCATGTTAGCCGTGTTGTATAGCGAACGTAACTGCAAAGGCTGTAAACTATCCTTGGCCAGCATACCCTGAAATTGGTCTGCCATTCTCATAAAACTGCCATCAAAAGCCGATACAATTTGATACTGCCCCCCATTGGTAAATATATTAATGGCTCCTTCGGTTTCATTGTTCAACGAAAAAAGAACCCCGTGGATACTCATTACCTTTCCGTTTTCCAAGAAATGCTCATGGCGCTGACCATCTCCCGCTTCCACTATTTTGAGATAAGTATTACCGGATGGTCCCGGTATGAGTCCTTCCTTAGCCCCATCGATAAAATCCACATAAGAAATGGTGAATTCCTGACCGTTGAAATCCCCGGTCCAAGGCAGGTTGGACTTTATTGCTTCGGGTGTCACGATTAAATCGTCCTCCAATGTTTTCCTTCGCGGCTCCCCATTAATATCTCCTTCAACAAAAGCAGTCAGATAGGTTTTGTCCGAATAAAATACATTCTCTGTTTCACCTTCCCTTATGGGCATCATACCCTCAAAACTTATGTATCTAGTAACAAAAGCACCAACGATAATGAGTATCCAAGAAAGATGTAAGATCAAAACCGGCCATTTTTCCTTTCTAAGCAATCTATATCGGGAAATATTTCCGATAAAATTGATGACAAAAAAGACCATAATTACTTCGAACCATGTGGTATTGTATATCCATATCCGGGCTGTTTCTGTGCTGTACCAACTTTCAATGAAGGTGCCAAATGCCATGGCCACGGCGAATACAATAAATAAGACTGACATTAAACGGGTAGAAAAGAAAATTTTCTTTAACAAATCTGTCATGTAGAAAGACAATGGTTTTCAGCTTGCAAAAATACGGCCTTTTAGACTTTATATGAAGTATTAATTTTGATAATACCAGAATAGAAATGTTAATTTTATGGATGTCCCCAACGGCTAATTCTTTGTATTTTCGTCAAATGATTTCCGTCGTTATACTGGGTACGGGCAATGTAGCCCAAAATCTTTTTGAAGCACTGCTTCGGAATGCTGAGATTAACATGGTGCAGGTCGTTGGGAGGTCTAATGATTCCTTATCTTATTTTATGGAAAGAACTAAGATTTCGACCGATTACAATCACTTACCAGAAGCGGATATCTATATCATTGCAGTGAAGGATGATACCATTAAAGAAGTATCCGATAGAATTAATGTATCCGGTTTAGTGGTCCATACGTCCGGTAGCGTTCCCATGAATACTTTACAGAAACATGAACGAAGAGGTGTCTTTTATCCTTTGCAGACATTTACGGCCGGTAAAACTATTGATTTTGAATATATTCCGTTATGTCTTGAGGCAAAGGAAGATAAGGACCTTCAGCTTTTGAAAAGCCTAGGTGGTAAAATCAGTTCCAATGTGCAGGAAATTGATTCAGAAAAAAGAAAAATACTGCATATTGCCGCGGTTTTTGTCAATAATTTCACCAATTATATGTATACCATTGGTGAGGCAATATGTGAAGAAAATCAATTGGATTTTTCAATATTACAACCCCTTATTACGGAAACTGCACTTAAATTAGAACACCTGTCCCCTTTGGAAGCCCAGACCGGACCGGCCAAAAGAAATGATCTTGAAACACTACATGCGCATCTGCAACTATTGAAAAACGAAAAACAAAGAGCGATATATAAATTATTAAGCAACGCCATAAAAGCGGAGAACGAAATATGAAGAAAAGCTATAAAGAATACCTAAAGAATATTACCACTTTTATTTTTGATGTTGACGGAGTGTTGACCGACGGATCCGTCCTGGTAACTACAGAAGGGGAAATGTTGCGAAAAATGAGTGTTAAGGATGGTTATGCCTTAAAAGTTGCCATAACAAAAGGATATAATATTTGCATCATTACCGGTGGCACCAATGAAGGAGTAAAAAAACGATTACAGGGTTTGGGCATAACCGATTTTTACATGGGCTCGCACCATAAAGTAGAGGCTTTGGAAGAATACTTGGACATCTACGGAATTGACCCTGTAAATGTACTCTATATGGGAGATGATATCCCGGACATACCTGCCTTGAAGGAAGTTGGGGTGGCCTCTTGCCCACATAACGCAGTACCCGAGGTTAGGGCCATTTGTGACTACATCTCCCATATCAATGGAGGCTCGGGATGTGCCAGGGACGTTATAGAACAAGTTTTGAAGGTGCGTGGAGATTGGATGGACAATTTTAGTGCAGCAAACGATTAATGATGTTGGCAACGCTCTTAAAAAACCATACATTGATTTTGGCCTCCGGCTCCCCAAGAAGAAAACAGTTTTTTGAGGAAATGGGCTTGAACTTTGAAATTCGACTAAAACCAGTAGAAGAAACCTATCCTACAAACCTCAAAGGTGCGGAAATATCGGATTATCTATGCAAACTAAAGGCATCGGCGTTCAAGGGACAACTTAAGCCCATGGAAATTTTGATTACTTCGGATACGGTTGTATGGCACAATGATACTTCTTTGGCAAAAGCTTCGGATGCCAATGAAGCTTTTGAAATGATATCGCAACTTTCTGGAGATTGGCATGAAGTAATTACCTCGGTCTGTTTTACTACAACGGAAAAGCAATCGGTTAAAAACAGTATCACCAAGGTCAAGATTAAAGATTTGACCGATGCGGAAATCAATCATTATATAAAAAATTACCTGCCATTTGATAAAGCGGGAGCATACGGAATCCAGGAATGGATAGGACTTATCGGCATTGAACAAATACAAGGTTCATATACCAATGTAGTAGGATTACCTACCCAAATGGTATATGAAACGCTTAAAAATATGGTCGACAACTAGTTTTTGATTAACTTTAAAAAAAGTCCTGTTATGTTCAAAAAGTGGTTGGCCTTAGAAGTTGTATTAATTTTTTTGGCAATGGTATTTACCGGCTTGGAATCCTGTAAGCCAAAGAATGACCCTGAAAAAAAGGAGAAAACCAAAGTCGATACGCCAAAAACCGAAATATCCAAAAAAAAATTGTCTCAAGAATTTAAGGACTATTGGTATTCCGGAACCGCGGAAATCACCTCATATAAATTGGAACAGGCCAGATATGGTGAAATACGCAACGGAAAGGCCGTAATGATTTATGTTACCGAACCTTTCCTAAAGGATAAACAGGTAAAGGCGGACAATAGCAACCCAGATAACATCCCGGTCCTAAAGCTAAATGGCACTAAGAAATACCTGACAGGAATCTACCCCTACTCCATCATGACCAGTACTTTTTATCCAGTTTATGATAATCAGCATGCCCTAAAAGTTTCCTTCTCTGCACAGGAATGGTGCGGCCATGTGTACGCTCAATTGAACAATAGGGATAATTTTGAAGTCCAGTCCCATTCCTATTTTGAATCGGAGGCCGATCAGGACCTTGTATTGGAAAAGGCCATTTTGGAGAACGAACTTTGGAATAAAATAAGAATAAGTCCGGAGGACTTACCACAAGGTTCATTTATGATAATTCCATCCTTGGAGTTTACAAGGTTAAGACATAAGGAACTTAAGGCATATAGCGCCAATGCTGAACTAAAAAAGAACCAAGAGGATTACATATATGAAATCAATTATCCTGAATTGGAGAGAACCTTGACCATCAACTTCAGTGCATCGTTTCCCTATACTATAGATAGCTGGACTGAAACATTTCCAAGCGGCTTTGGTTCAAATGCACAATTACTTACCTCAAAAGCCACAAAAATAAAATCCATAAACACCCCATATTGGCAACAAAATGGTAATAAGGATTTATATTTGCGGGATAGTTTAGGCTTATAATTTATGGAAGAATTTATTGCGGATCACAAGAGTAGCCTCTTGTTTAGTCTTATACTTTTTATTTTAATCGTTTCTCTTAAAATTATTTTTACCTCCATTGTTAGAAAGGTTGGCAAGTTGGGTGATTTTAACCCCGTAAGAACCAATTTAATTATAAAATACATCAACATTGTTCTTACCATTATTTCTATTATAACCCTCACATTCATATGGGGAGTCAATTATAGGGATTTGGGGGTTTTGTTGTCGTCGGTTTTTGCTGTAATTGGCGTGGCCCTATTTGCCCAATGGTCCATTTTAAGTAATATTACCGCTGGGGTAATTATATTCTTTTCTTTTCCCTTCAAAATTGGAAATACCATCAGAATTTTGGACAAGGACATCCTAGATTCCGATAATCCGGAAAGGGATGTATTCGTAATAGAGGATATAAAGGCATTTCATCTTCATTTAAGAAGTTCCAAAGGAGAAATTATTACCTATCCCAATAATATGGTTTTACAAAAAGGTGTTGTAATTATTTCCACCTATAAAGATGATGAAATTGATGCCGATAAGGAAAACATCTAGTCTGTTAAAGAAGTCGTAAAAACCAGTCTTGGGGATTCAATCTTGTTATCTTTGAGCTAGACCAAAAACCAATCTCATGCGCCGTATTGCCATTTTTTTCTTTTTGTGCATTCTACTAGGAACCCATTTATCAGCCCAAACCCCAAAAAATCATAGTCCGGCAGATATATACCACGAGATACAGAAACTTAATTTTCTCGGTACCGCATTGTATATTGCGGCCCACCCAGATGATGAGAATACACGGTTAATATCATATCTGTCTAATAATGTACACTCCCGAACCGGATACCTCTCCATGACCAGGGGCGATGGCGGTCAAAACTTAATAGGTCCAGAATTAAGGGAATTGTTGGGTGTTTTAAGAACTCAGGAATTATTGGCGGCTAGAAGAGTTGACGGAGGTGAGCAGATGTTCACGAGGGCCGTTGATTTTGGATACTCTAAAAACCCAAAGGAGACTTTGGAAATTTGGGATAAGGACATGATTTTGGGAGACGTAGTCACTGCTATACGAAAATTCAAACCGGATGTAATCGTGAATCGATTTGACCATAGAAGTCCAGGAACTACGCATGGTCATCATACTTCTTCGGCCATGCTAAGTGTGGAAGCCTTTGATTTGGCCAACGACCCCACCGCTTTTTCCGATCGATTGGAAAATACGGAAACATGGCAGCCCAAACGATTATTTTTTAATACCTCATGGTGGTTCTACGGAAGTCAGGAAAAGTTTGAAAAAGCTGATAAATCCAAACTTTTGAACGTAGATATAGGAACTTACTACCCTATGTTAGGAATGTCCAATAATGAAATTGCGTCCCTCGCTAGTAGCCAACACCTTTGTCAAGGTTTTGGTAGACTTAGTTCACGAGGTTCAGAAGAGGAGTATTTAGAGTTGTTAAAAGGTGATATGCCCAAAAACAAAGAGAACCTTTTTGAAGGTATCAATACCTCTTGGACACGGGTTGAGGGAGGTGATGAAATCGGGACAATTCTAAATAAGGTTGAGGCGGAGTTTAATTTCAAGGACCCATCGGTACATTTGGCAGATTTGGTAAAGGCATACCAACTTTTACAACGTATTGGTGATAAACATTGGAAAGAATTAAAATCCAAGGAGCTCAAAGCTATAATTGAGGAAGTGGCCGGACTGCATTTGGAAGCCTTTACCACACAAGGGTATTCCAATCCGGGAGAATCCATTGTAATTAATCTGGAAGCTATAAATAGAAGCAATAAAAATATCAATCTGGAATCTGTATTGATAAATGGAGAAACGGAATTGAGCGAGCCCATTAATCTAAAAGATAACGAGTTATTTCGAAAAGAAATAAAAATCACTATTCCAAAATCAACTGAATACACTAGCCCATATTGGTTGATGGAGAAGGGAACATTGGGCACCTATAGTGTAACCAATAAGGAATTGATAGGTAAGCCCGAAACACCACGGGCGTTTAAGGCCACCTTTAATTTGAACTTTGACGGGACCATAATACCTGTCACTAAGGACGTGTCCTACAAATATGGCAGGCCGGACAAGGGTGAAATTTATCAGCCTTTTGAAATCGTCCCAAAGGTAACTTCCAAATTGCAGGACAAAGTGATTATTTTTTCTGATGATACTCCAAAGCAAATACCTGTAACCATAAAATCCCATAAAGACAATGTTGCTGGCAGTGTATCCTTAAAAGTGGGACAAAACTGGATTTTGGATAGTCCTTCCCAATCATTTAGCATCGAAAAGAAAGGTGACGAACAAACGCTTATATTTACCTTAACCCCACCATCTTCAGAAAATGAAACATCCTTAACTTCCGTGGTGCATATAGATGGTGAGGACATTTCCAAAGAAATGGTGACTATTGCCTATGATCATGTTCCTACTCAAACGGTATTGATGCCTTCGGAAGCCAAAGTGGTACGGTTAAATATTCATAAAGCTGGTCAAAATATTGGTTATATAATGGGCGCTGGGGATGACGTGCCCACGAGTTTAGAGCAAATTGGATATACTGTCCATACCATCAACCCCTTGGATATCACTGAAAACTCTCTCGATAAATACGACGCCGTGGTTCTTGGAATTAGGGCTTATAATGTTGTAAACGAATTAAGTTTTAAACAAAAATACATCTTGGATTATGCAAAGCAAGGTGGTACGGTTATTGTTCAGTACAATACGGCAGGAAGATGGGCTGATCAGTTCGAAAATATTGCACCTTATGAACTTCAAATTTCCAGGGATCGTGTAACCAATGAAAATTCCGAAGTCAAAATTATAGCGAAAGACAATGATTTAGTAAATTATCCCAATAAAATTACTCCTGATGACTTCCAGGGATGGGTACAGGAACGGGGCCTTTACTTTCCTGATAAATGGAGTTCCGAGTTTATCCCAATACTGGAAATGCAGGATGAAGGGGAAAGTGCAACAAAAGGTAGCTTACTTGTAGCACCTTATGGAGAAGGTCACTATATTTACACAGGTTTGAGCTTTTTTAGGGAATTGCCAGCGGGAGTTCCAGGTGCCTATAAGTTATTTTCAAATATGCTTTCCATTGGAAAGGATAATTTAACCAAAAAGGAACAAGTAAAAGGATGAGTCAGGAAAAAGATGAACATAAAAGTTGGAAACGGGAATACTCCCTAGTCCTTATACTCAATTTTATCTATATCCTTGTTTTTTATCTCATAATGACATCTTTCAACTAACATGGGAGCACTAGACTGGACAATTCTTAGTGGCACCCTACTGTTTATAGTTTCCTATGGTGTCTGGAAAACCAAGGGAAGTACCAATGTTAATGACTATGTCAAAGGCGGCAGCGAGGCGCAGTGGTGGACCATAGGCCTTTCCGTTATGGCGACCCAAGCAAGTGCCATTACATTTTTATCTACACCGGGCCAAGCATTCCATGATGGAATGGGGTTTGTACAGTTCTATTTTGGACTACCCTTGGCAATGATTATTATTTGTCTGGTCTTCGTTCCCATGTATCACCGCATGAAGGTTTATACTGCTTATGAATTCCTTGAGAACCGGTTCGACCTTAAAACCCGCTCCTTGGCGGCCATTCTTTTTTTAATGCAAAGGGGTCTTGCCGCAGGAATTACCATATTTGCTCCATCCATAATTTTATCCGCCGTGTTAGGCTGGGATTTGGGTACACTAAATATTATCATCGGCACCCTGGTAATCATTTATACTGTTTCTGGAGGTACCAAAGCCGTTAGCGTAACACAAAAGCAACAAATGTTCATTATTATGACGGGAATGTTTGTAGCTTTCTTTTTTATATTGGGATTCCTGCCGTCTGATATTACCTTTTCCAAAGCACTTAAAATTGCCGGGGCCAGTAATAAATTGGATATTTTGGATTTTAGTATGAACACTAAAAGTAGGTATACCTTTTGGAGCGGTATCACCGGTGGTTTGTTTCTTGCTCTCGCCTATTTTGGGACCGATCAAAGTCAAGTGCAACGTTATTTATCCGGACGGTCTATTAGGGAAAGTCAGTTAGGATTGGTCTTCAATGCCATTTTTAAGATACCGATGCAATTTTTCATCCTTTTGGTGGGAGTAATGGTATTCGTATTTTACCAGTATAATCCGTCACCCTTAAACTTTAATCCAGCGGCCACATCGGCGGTCATGGATTCCGAATATGCGGAAGACTATAAAATTTTACAGGAAGGACAAGTGGCTTTAGAAGCTGAAAAGCGTATTGCCCAAAATCAGTTTTCCGCTGCGTTGGACATAAAGGAATATACTGCTGTTCAGATGGCCAAGCAACAGATAATGAGTATCAACCAAAAGGATAGTACTAACCGTGTTGCGGCAAAGGCCTTGATTTCGCAGGCAGACGAATCCATAGAAACCAATGATAAGGATTATGTCTTTATCCATTTTATTCTCAATAATTTACCTAAAGGGCTTATCGGTCTATTGCTGGCGGTTATCCTTTCCGCGGCAATGTCGTCAACAGCATCGGAACTGAATGCATTGGGTACCATTACCGCATTAGACCTATATAAAAGAAATAAGAAAAAGACGTTCACAGAAAAACACTATGTCCTTGCATCCAAAGGTTTTACCCTTGCTTGGGGAATAATTGCCATTCTAATTGCCTGTATTGCAAATCTATTTGACAACTTAATACAACTTGTCAACATCATTGGAAGTATTTTTTATGGTAACGTTCTGGGGATTTTCTTGCTTGCCTTTTTCTTCAAATTTGTTAAAGGGAATGCGGTGTTCTTTGCAGCTATTCTTACACAGATAATAATTTGTATCATATATTACAATCTTATTCATATTTATCCTGCCGGAGAAGAGAAGCTTGGTTACTTATGGTTAAATTTTTATGGTGCTGCTCTGGTCATCATTACCGCAATAATTTTTGAAGCCTTCGATAGAATGCTGAATAGACCACTATCCCAAAATTAATTGCAGTTTTGAATATGGATAATATGGTCATTGGCGCTGTTAAAACTTACTTTATTACCCATTATAACAATTCACCCCTATTGATAAAGGCCCCTGGAAGAGTCAATTTGATAGGTGAACATACGGACTATAATATGGGTTTTGTTTTACCCGCTTCCATTGAAAAGTCCATTTATTTTGCCTTTCAAAAAAACGACCATAAAAACATAAACGTTGAAACTTTTCTTTCGGACCCCGAGAAAATCACTTTCTATATTCAAGGTGGAAACGAACCTTTTAAAGCTGGATGGGGCAGCTATTTTAAGGCCATTATTCAAATACTACTAAAAAAAGGCTACGAACTTCATGGGTTCGATTGTGTCTTTGGTGGTGATATTCCCATAGGAGCCGGCCTTTCTTCATCCGCCGCACTTTGTTGTGGTTTTATTCATGGAGTGTCGCAACTGCTTGACCTATCTATTTCCAAGAAAGAAAATGCCCTTATAGCACAGGAAGCGGAGCATCTTATAGGTTTAAATTGTGGTCTTATGGACCAATACGCCGTTTTGTTCGGGAAGCAGTCACATGCATTGTTTTTGGATTGTAGGGATTTGACCCACAAATATGTTCCCATAAATCTGAAAGGATACAGTTGGGTATTGATAGACTCTAAAATTCAACATAACCTAGCCGTGGATTCCGAATACAACAAGAGAAGGACTTCCTGTGAAAAAGTCGTATCCATTGTAAATGATAGGATTGAACCCCTATCCTCATTAAGGGATGTCACCCAAGAACATCTCGAAAAAATAAAATTTGAAGTGAATCCGAACGATTACAAAAGGGCAAAATATGTTTTGGAGGAAAACGAACGTGTCCTTAAAATGATGGATGCCTTAGAAATGGGAGATGCCGATCTTGTTGGGCGTATACTTTTACAAGGCCATTGGGCCATGTCCAAGGACTATGAAATTACAACCCCCGAACTCGATTATTTAGTCAAAACAGGCGAACATCTTGAAGGTGTTAAGGGATCAAGGATGATGGGTGGTGGATTTGGAGGCTGCACCATCAATTTGATTAAGACGGATAATTTGGAAAGTTGTTTAGATACAATAAAAAACAAGTACGAGGAAGAAACCACTATAGAATGTGAAATCTACCAGCTTGAGATTGGTGACGGTGTTCACGTCATCAAAAATTAAAAAAAACCACAAACCAAATATTAGGTTTGTGGTGTATTATTTAAATGCTCAAATGCGCTTATTATTTAGCCCCCCACTCTTTTAGGGAATCCTTGTTCAACTTTACATAATCGTCATTACCAGCTTCTGTAGCTTTGGCGAGTGATTTTTTAGCCGCTTCTATAGCCCCTTTCTTATCTCCTGATTTTGCCAGAATCAAAGATTGTTGCCTTAACTGCCAATAGGCAGGATCATCGGTCATGGACATAGCTTTGTCCATCCATTCCTTTGCCTTGCCAATATCCTTTCCTTCACTAAAATAATATGTAGCTGCCGCATAGTAATCTCCCGCACCGGGACCGGACATCATCTTATCAATGCTCTTCATCACTGCGGCATCCGTGGGTACACCAAAAGGAATCCCTACATATACTTTTTCCCACATGATACCTAAATTGGCACCCGTTGAGGTTAAATCATCAATAGTGATGGTGAACGTTTCAATGGGCATCTCAATAGGATAAACCGGTACAACGGCCTTGGCAACCACCTTGCTATCGTCCCAATTACTTGGAGTTCCCCCACCTTCTATGTCGGTATAAAAGAACACTTCCCATTCTTTTTCTCCAGGTTTTGTAAAAATGG
>JAUIGC010000230.1 GCA_030429835.1 Bacteroidia bacterium | reverse complement strand
GTTTCATGACACCCTCTGGCAAAAGATACCTTGGGTCTTTCCCTAGTCTTCGTAATACAAAAAGTGTAATCCAATAGATTACAATGAAAACCGCGAAAGCAATACCTAAATAAATCAACGATTCTCTAGGAATATCTTTAAAAACTGTGTCCATCCATGCTAAGTTTGTATACAACATACTAAAATTTGCTGGCCCATAAAATTTAAGTTGAATAAATCGACGGACTTTATGGTAGTATAGAAAACTAATGCCCTAAATTAAAATATCATCGAATGGCAAGTGTTATTTTTGCAATTCAAAATTCAATATTAGAAAATGAAAGGAGTTTTACTGGTTAATTTGGGATCCCCTGATAGTCCGACCGCAAAGGATGTTAAACCATATTTGGATGAGTTTCTAATGGATGAACGTGTAATAGACGTACCAAAATGGTTGAGAAATATTCTGGTGAGAGGAATCATTTTGCAAACCAGACCGAAAAAATCGGCAGAGGCCTATTCCAAAATATGGTGGGAGGAAGGTTCCCCATTGATAGTCATTTCGGAACGATTTACAGAGAAACTTCGCGAACAGACCCAACTACCCGTAGCTTTGGGGATGCGCTATGGCAGCATGACTATCAAGAACGCGCTTCAGGAACTGGAAACAAAAGGTGTGGATAAGGTATTTTTAGTGCCGTTATATCCCCATTATGCCATGTCATCCTTTGAGACCGTAGTGGTAAAGACCATGGAGGTCAAGGATGAATTCTTTCAAAAAATGGAAATTATCACGTTACCGGCATTTTACAAGAATACAGACTACATCCAGGTGCTTTCGGAATCTATTAAGGAAGGTTTAAAGGACTTTGAATACGACCACCTTCTTTTCTCCTATCATGGAATACCGGAAAGGCATATCCGAAAATCCGACCCAACGAAATTTCATTGTAAAATTGATGGTTCCTGTTGCCATACAAATTCCGTAGCGCACCATACCTGTTATCGCCACCAGTGTTATAAAATGACCGAGTTGGTTAAATCTTATTTAAACCTTCCAGAAGAAAAAGTTAGCCTATCCTTTCAATCCCGTTTACCTAATGACCCTTGGTTAAAGCCTTATACCGATTTTGAGTTTGAACGATTTCCTAAGGAGGGGAAGAAAAAATTGGCTGTGGTAACCCCCGCATTTGTAGCCGATTGCTTGGAAACATTGGAGGAAATCGCTATGGAAGGCCAGCATCAATTTATGGAAGCCGGAGGTGAAACTTACAAACACATTCCTTGTTTAAATGATAGCGATTCATGGGTTTCCTTGATGGCACAATGGATAGAGGAATGGGAAAAGGAGGGAGTTTTGCCCCATGATTGAAAAGAATTAATAAAGCTATGAACAAAGAGAAAATTGAAAAGATTGAAAAGGCCATATTTCCTCAAAGGTCTGCGCTAAGAAATCACTCATTGTACAACGAATTGTCCACTATTGAGGACGTTCGTGTTTTTATGGAAGGTCATGTGTATGCCGTATGGGACTTTATGTCGCTTTTAAAATCCTTACAAATGCATCTTACGTGTGTATTTACACCTTGGATTCCTTCTAAAAATACAAAGACAGCACGTTTCATCAATGAAATTGTGCTGGAAGAGGAAACCGATAAAGACGAAGCGGGCAATTATATGAGCCATTACGAAATGTATTTGGCAGCCATGCAAGAAGTAAATGCGGATGTGAGAACCATTCAGGAATTTGTTCAATCTGTTAAGAAAAATGGTAATGTTCAGGAAAGTATTCAAGAGTCAGGACTTCCAACCGCTGTAAAGGACTTTATGCTATTTACGTTTAATGTAATTGAAGGTGGTAAACCACATGAGATTGCAGCTGCTTTTACATTCGGTAGGGAGGAGTTGATTCCAGATATGTTTCTAAGAATCATAGACAATAACGGAAAGGCCCCTTTGTATCCCAAACTCGATTATTATCTACGTAGACATATTGAATTGGACGGTGACGAGCACGGTCCACTGGCCTTAAAAATGGTTACGGAGCTTTGCGGGGATGATGAATTGAAATGGGAAGAGGTATTGGATATCTCCAAAAAAGCCCTTCAACGAAGAATTGAATTATGGGATAGTATAAGTGGTGCTATTCAAAGCAAAAAGGAAGAAGCTTCATCTTTGGTCTAAGACCTTAGTAGAAAAATAAACTCTAGGCCCATGGCCAAATTCACATCGGAAGAATTGGGTAAACAGCCCATAGGAAAATTATTGGTAGGGCAAGCGGTACCCGCCAGTATTGGAATTCTTGTGATGTCCTTGAACGTATTGGTCGATTCCATTTTTGTGGGAAACTGGATCGGTTCTATAGCTATAGCGGCCATTAATGTAGTACTTCCCGTTTCGTTTTTTATTGGGGCCTTGGGAATGTCCATTGGTGTAGGGGGCTCCAGTATTATCTCCAGGGCCCTTGGCGCTAATAATAAGGAAAAGGCGTTTACAGTCTTTGGCAACCAAATCACCCTTACGTTAATTATAACCATAACTATGGTTGTGGTCGGGCTCACCTTTATCGAATCCATCATACCGGCTTTTGGGGGTAAAGGGACTATCTATGACCCCGCAAAGATTTATTACACCATTGTACTTTACGGAGTACCTTTTTTGGCACTTTGTATGATGGGGAATACCGTTATAAGGGCGGAGGGCAAACCAAAATTCGCCATGATAGCCATGATCATACCCTCTGTAGGAAACCTTTTCATGGACTATCTTTTTATCTATGTTTTTGATTGGGGAATGGCCGGTGCCGCTTGGGCCACTACAATTGGCTATGTATTATGTTTTTTATATGTAGGTTATTTTTTCTTTTCCAAACATTCCGAAATGAAAATCCAATGGAAGCATTTAGGATTGGATTTTCCCGTTGTAAGGGAAATAGGTTCCCTTGGTTTTGTAACATTGGCCAGGCAGGCCGTGGTCAGTATCATCTATTTGATCATGAACAATATTCTTTTTACCCTTGGAGGTGAGGCCATGGTGGCGGTATATGCAATCATTGGTAGAATGTTGATGTTTGCCCTGTTTCCGGTTTTTGGGGTAACCCAAGCCTTTTTGCCCATCGCCGGATTCAATTATGGAGCTGAAAAATATCAAAGGGTAAGAAAAACAATAAATACGGCAATCACGTATGCTTCTCTTTTGGCTACTGTAGTTTTCATTGGTCTAATGATTTTTCCTGAGGCCATTACCTCTCTTTTCCTTAGTGATAAACCAGGAATGTCCGCACATGATTTGGAAACCAATTCTTTTGTGTTGGAAAATGCCCCTAATGCCATGCGATGGGTTTTTGCCGCAACCCCTATTATTGCCTTGCAATTAATAGGTGCGGCTTATTTTCAGGCTATAGGAAAGGCAATTCCTGCACTGTTGCTCACTCTTTCCAGACAAGGCTTTTTCTTTATCCCTTTAATTCTAATATTGCCCAGAATATATGGCGAAATAGGCGTTTGGATTTCCTTTCCCATTGCCGATGTGTTGGCGACGATAGTCACGGGTTATTTCTTAAGAAGGGAAATAAAGAGGACATTGGTATAGGAATATCTTCCCTTTTCCTAACATTATTATATTCCAAATAAAGATTTCAAAAAGGTGACTTAAAGTGACTTTTTGTGTCATACAAGACAAATTCCCCTTTTCATGATATATGTTTTGTTGACTCTGATTTCTATTATATTGTTAGTTGTATTGATTATTGTCATTATCGATTTAAAAAAGTCTTCAAAGGAATACCGTAAGCACAAGAATAGCGAACATGATTCGGATTCTTAGAAAACACCTCTTGCCCCAATTCATAAGAAGTGACTACATTTATGCAAAACTTATATAGGAATGAAATATTGGCTATTTGTCGCAATAGGTTTGGGCATAATATTGATAGGATGTAAAACTAATACAGAAAATGACATGTACAACCTATATGTAGGAACATATACCGATGGGGAAAGTAACGGTATTTATCGATTAAAATTTAACACCAATACAGGAGCACTTTCGGATAAAAAATTGGCGGCAACGATTGAAAATCCTTCGTATATAAAGTTTTCCCCAGACAATAAAACCTTGTATGCTGTTTTGGAAACGGATAGTTTTGAGAATTCTTCTGGAGGCGTTTTGGCCTATGACCTCATAGATGGAAAGCTAACCCAAAAGGGCGATATGGCAACGGTTGGGGCGCATCCCTGTCATATTGCCGTTTCGGATGACGGTAAAGAATTGGCCATTTCCAGTTATACCGGGGGTAGTGCAACTATTTTTGGTTTGGATACTTCGGGAAATTTAAAAGGAAATCCACAAATCATTGATCATAAAAGTCTCGACACGGTTAAGACTTCACATGTTCATTCTGCCGAATTTACCGAGGATGGTTTGTTTATTGCTGATTTGGGATTGGATGCGGTGAAGCGATACAAAGCTGAAAATGGTAAGTATGTTCCAAAC
>JAUIGC010000229.1 GCA_030429835.1 Bacteroidia bacterium | reverse complement strand
TTCATTCCATATTTTGTATTGCATCGTAGACATAGAAACCACCGGAAACGGAATAAAGGGAAATCGCATCACCGAAATATCCATCTTTAAGTATGATGGACATGAGGTAGTAGATGAATTCACCTCCCTGGTAAACCCTGAATGTGAAATACCTTATTTCATTACCGCCCTAACAGGCATAGATAGCGATATGGTGAGGAATGCTCCGAGGCTCGAGGAGATAGCCTCCAAAATATTGGAAATTACCCGAGACAGCATTTTTGTGGCACACAGTGTAAACTTTGATTATAACGTCATTAAAAATGAACTTCAGGGTATTGGAATGGAATTTTCAAGAAAGAAGCTGTGTACGGTACGGTTATCCCGAAAATTAATTCCCGGTTACCATTCCTATAGCCTTGGAAAATTGTGTTCGGCCATTGGAATCCCCCTATCCGATAGACATCGTGCACGCGGTGATGCCCATGCCACCATGCTATTGTTCCACAAATTATTGAGAACCCAGGGTGCCGATAAAGTTTTTAAGGCCTTTCTTAATGCCAAATCACAGGAAGCGACCTTGCCCCCCTCCTTACCCAAAACGGAATTCGAAAAATTACCCTCTACGCCGGGCATTTATTATTTTAAGGACCAAAAAGGACATATTATTTATGTGGGAAAGGCCATTAATATTAAAAAAAGGGTTTTAGGTCATTTCTATGATAAATCCACGAAGGAAATCTCCTTATGTTCCGAAACGGCATACCTGGACTTTGAGGAAACAGGTAGTGAATTGATAGCCCTTTTATTGGAATCTGCCGAAATAAAGAGGCATTATCCAAAATTCAATCGGGCGCAAAAACGTAAGGTGCAACAATATGCCATTTTTAGTTACGAGGACCGGAACGGGATTATGCATTTGGCATACAATAGGTTGAACTTGGCCCCCAATCCCCTGATGATTTTGTATAGCACTACGGAATGCAGGGCTTTTCTGGAAGCTTTATGTGAAGATTTTGAGCTATGTCCAAAATATTGCCACCTACAGGACAATGTGGCCACTTGCTCACATTTTAGGATAAAAAATTGCATCGGAATTTGTTCTGATATTGTGCATTTGGAGAACTATAATGAAAGGGTCGCCCAGGCTATACATTCACTAAAGGAGACAAAATCCGATTACCTGATTAAACTGAAAGGTAGAAAACCCGAGGAGAACGGCTTCGTACTGGTTAGGGAAAGTCTTTACATGGGATATGGCTTTATCCCCACAGACGTACCATTCGTTGTCCAAGATGATTTTGAAACCTACTTAAACAAACAGAAAAACACCTTGGAAACCCAAAGAATCGTAGAATCCTTCATGAGTAAAAATCCAAAAAGCATTATATCCTTTAGGGAAGAGAAGGCTTATGAATATGATTAGTCCTTCATTTTGTGATACATCCGAATGACAAAATACAACCAGACCACGAAGATAAGTCCAACGATAATGGAATAACCAAGAACCAGCTCCACTATCCCCTATATTTTAAATAGTTCATAAAACCCAGAATGGTGGGAGCCCAAAATGCAATGAAGATTGCCTCCAATTTATGTCCTTGCAAAAACATCACCTCGGATACAATGATAATCGAGAGAACAACTAGGAGCATAATAAAATTGATAACTCCAATCCGCTTAATAAAACTTTTTAGCATACCTAAAAATAACAGTAATTAACAAGAGTGGTCTTTAAAACATTGGAAATAACCTTGTTAAATTACTTTTCTTTAAAAGTACGAAAATATGCGACTCATTTAGTAGTTCACCTAGGACTGCTTGCCCTTACCGCTATTCATAAGGCTGAGCATCACCAAAACAAGAGCTATGACCACTACTGCAAAAACTCCTATCATTACAATGCCATTGCTCCAATTCACTAAAGGTATTATGATTTTCATATCCTTTTTGATTTATTGTTATTTAACCTAAAAATTCTAGCACAGGGACCTAATTGCCCTTAAAAATGCATGGATAAAAATAAATCGGTGGAATAATACATTTTATGATTTCTATCATATGTCCCAATTTTAAAAAAGGGACTTTTATCTAGTTCTTCTATTCTCATGGGCCACCCTGGTTCCTAAAGGGGATAATCGATGGGCATTATCAAAATAGTCGACTGCCTCTTGGGTCCTGACAAACAAAAATTCCTTTTGGAGTTCTTTGATGATATTGGTAGTGAAAATGATATCGCGCATAGGTCCAATAGCTCCTGCAATATAAAATTGCAGCCCCATTTCATGGATTTCATGAATCAGTTTTGAAAGAACGTCCGCTGCGGTAGCATCGATATAGGTAATAGCTTCGGCATTAAGGATTACCGCCTTTAGATCTGGACCTTTACCCTTTATTTGCTTTAGCAACTCTCTTTTGAAGTAGGCAGAATTCCCAAAATAAAGTTGCGAGTCAAACCGAATGATCAGCAGGTCCCTCCTAATTATAACCTCATCATCAAAACGTTTTATGTTCTTATAATAATCCGACCCCTTAACGTTGCCCAATTCCGCAAAATGTGGCTTGGAGGTGCGATAGACCATCAACAAAAGGGATAAGAGAACCCCAACTACAATGCCTTGGGTAATCCCTATAAACAGGGTAATCAAAAAAGTGAACAGCAAAACCGCAAATTCATCCTTTCTATCCAACCAGAGATACTTGGCATAGGAAATATTCATTAACCCAAAAACGGAAACCATAATGATACTGGCCAATACCGTATTGGGGAGGTATTGAAATACGGGTGTTAAAAACAATAAGGTGAGAATCACTAGAACCACACTAAAAATTCCAGCCAAATTTGTTTGGGCTCCCGATTCTTGATTTATGGCTGATCTCGAGAAACTGGCCGTTGATGCATATCCTTGAAAAAAGGAGCCTATTATATTGGATGCCCCTAAGGCAATCAATTCCTGATTCGGATCTATAGTTTCCTCTCCACTTTTCTCCTCCATGGCTTTTCCAATAGATATGGTTTCTAAATAGCCAACCAAGGCCAAGGCCATTCCCATGGGCCATAGATTTTTAAAGTTTTCAAAGGTAATATTGGGAAGCTCAAAGGTGGGTAGGCCTTTGGGAACTTCACCGACCAGTTTCATACCATACATCTGCAATCCAAAAAAATATACCGCAAAAATCCCCAATAAAACGACCAACAATACTGCCGGAAAACTTTTCTTCCACTTTTTAAAGCCAATAATAATTAATATCCCCAAGACACCCAGTCCCAAATCAAAAGGATTGGTCTGACCAATATGTTGCCAGATCAGCATTATTATTTCATGAAAATGATTGCTATTGGGCATGTCTATTCCAAGTAAATGCTTTAGCTGACTCACTATAATGATAAGGGCTGCCGCCGAAGTAAAACCACTGATTACCGGCTTGGACAAAAAATTGACCAAGAAACCCATTCTAAACACCCCTAGTAACAATTGGGTAGCCCCGACAATAAAAATCAGTACTACCACCATGGCGATATAATCCGAAATACTGGATATGGCGAAAGTTCCCAGTGCTGCTGCCACCAATAAAGAATCCATAGCCACGGGACCCATGGCCACCTTTCTAGAAGTTCCAAGCAACACATAGGCCAAAACGGGAATCAAAGCAGTGTAAAGCCCATATACCGGAGGTAAGCCGGCAATCATGGCGTATGCCATAGCCTGTGGAACCAATACAATTCCCACAGTTAACCCCGCTATGAGGTCTTTTGAAAAATAGGCTTTCTTATAGGTAGACGCCCAATCCAAAAAGGGTAGAAAACGCTTCACATTTCAAATGTAATCAATTAGAAGGCGTTTCTTAAACTCAGGTCAGTAGCTTATTAAATTCCAAGGCCTTTTCTACCCAGAAATCCAGATCTTCCTCGGCATCAAAACCCTCAGGATAAATGAACAGAAAACCACGCATGGGTCTTCCTGTAAAATCCATCTTGCGGCTTCCCTCCTTCTCCAATAATTCCTCGTAATTCAGTTTGCCAACGCGAACCATGAGTCGGTCTTGTTGGGTAGACTTGTCCATATCAACACCAATACACATTTTACCGTTCACCATAAAAAGATAGCCCCCCATCATTTTCTTCTCCTCAAGAACTCCCGCTCCTTTTAAGCGATACCTTACCCGATCCACTACATATTCGCTGTAAGCCATATTGTTTACTTTTTAGGCAATAACCATACTTTGAAAATTTCCGTTTTTGTCCCTTTTAGAACCTTGAAACCATTATCCAAATTGGACTGTTCTACAGCATAGGGATAAAAAGTTATGGGTTCTATACAGACCATATTGGAAACCTCGGTCCACAACATAAAGTGTTGAAAACCTTCTGTTTTTATAGTTAGATGTAATTGGTCCTTTAGTGTAATCGAAGTTTGATTCGGAACCTGAAGCGCCCGGCTACCTACGGCCTTAACTTCCGGAATGGTAATTTCCCGTTCTTGGGTGTAAATTATGGAATTCTCGGTGGTCAGATTGAAGGCCGGATGATAGCCCAA
>JAUIGC010000024.1 GCA_030429835.1 Bacteroidia bacterium | reverse complement strand
GATGAGAACTTTTTAAAGAAGGATTTACTAATCGATGCTCCTGTTTCTGTGCAATTTCAAAGCCACCGTACTGGTATCCGGTTTCAAAATTTAAGGTATCGCTCAGGTTTTCTTCAAAATTCTCCGATGCTATGAAGACCTTGTTCCCTTTGGCCGTCCATTCCAATAGTTTATTGAGTTCCGACTTTTCAAATGAAATCCCATTGTTCACAAAGACATAAAGTCCCTTGATACTATCACTGCCCGAAAGAAATTCATAGGGAGGTTGGTATACCTGCTGCACCTTTCCCTTGAATAGTGTATTGGTCATGAGTTCATTGGCGACAATGGTGCCATAGGGTATTTTGTGGGTATTTACATAGGACTCGAACCAATTAATAGTCTTGGGTTTATTGTATTGTAATAGCAAAAGTCCTGCAATCAAAATAACGGCCGTAACGATATATGAAACTCCTTTTTTACGCATTGGCTATCATTTTTTTCAAGGTAACAAAAGAAGGGGCCAGCTTTTCATATTTGGATTTGTCCAAAGGAAAATCGCCGTACCAAATATAGTTGTAGAATCGGGTGATAAGTCTAAAGGTATCTTTGAGTTTGGTCTCTTGGATTTCCATTAAGTAATCCTCATTGGTTTTTTGTAATTCCCAGGTGATGATTTCCTTATCCGTCATTTGCTGAAGTATCAAGAGATAATAATAACGGATGGCCAATCGATAATTACCCTCGGAAAGTGCATTGTTGATAAGGGTTTCAATATTTTCATTTTTGATGATGTGTTCCTCCTCAGAAAGGTTGACCAGCGCTTGGTTCTTTTTGTTCTGGTACATGGACCGGGCGTTGACGTTGAGGAAGAACTTGATCAATATAAAAAAGAGAATCCCTAACAATAAATAAGGCAAAATTTGTAGAAAAGAATTAAAGGCCCCGGTCGCTTTTTCAACTCCGAAAATCCATTCAAAGATTTTCATAAATACCCCGGCTATCCAATTCTTAAAGGAAATCCACCAATCCGGGGCATCTTTTTTAACGATTTCATAGTCGAATTTGGGGTCGTTCTTGTAGGTTTCCAAATCCGCTTCTGTAATTTCTTTCAGGGCAATGGGGTCGGTGTCATATTGTACCGCTACAGAATCCTTCTGACCCAAAATGAGATTGTTCAGCAACAGGAATAATAACCATACAAACCGATGTGGCATCTTAATCTTCAGTTGTTTTGCCAAGGTTCTCAATGCGTTCAAGGGTACCCGTAAAATTCTTTTTTTCGTTCAAATTGAAATAAATCAATGCAGTAGCTATGATGCTGATAAGGTTCAATAAAAACTGGGCTACCGTACTTATAACATTGAACAAAATATAAATAGGGTCAGAAGTCATTTCAAATACATTTTCCGCATCCATTTCCCCAGAAAAAATACCCATTTTCAGCCATTGATAGATAACCGTTGGAACGGAAAACGCCAAAGCTGCAATATAAAGGATTATCCCTATGACCAATAAGGTGGCAAAAGTGATCCACCACTCGTCCTTCACCAAACTAAAACTATTGGTATATGCATCTGAGGGACCTATTTTGTCAAAGACCATAATACTGAAGGACAGTACTAAAGGAACGTATAGATAAATACCGGGAATCAAACAGAATAGAAAGCCGACCCCTACCGAGAGTCCAACGATGATACCTAGACCTATGAAACTCCAAAAACTGGCGTAAACTTCCTGTTTGATAGTGTCAAAATCGGTTTGTCCTTTTCCAGCATTATAGGATTTTATGTAATGCAGTACCGTGGATTGCGACATCGTATAGACCGCAACTGCGGATAAAACATAGGCAAGCCCGACAACGAAAATGGTTGCAAAGCTAGCAGCCCCATTATCGGTTTGTACTAAAAAATTGAAACTATTTCCAATAAAATATAAGTAGGCCACAAGAGCTACGATCATAACCGCCAAAAAAGGACCAACTATCTTAAAGAAAGTACTAAAAAAGGGTTTGAACTCCTTACGAATAAAGGCAAAAGTGTCCGTAAGAATTTCACCCAGCTCCCGCTGTTTTTTAAACTCGATATAATTTGGATTCATTCAGTTTCTATTTTTTTATGGATTTGGTATGGATATATAACGTAGTAAAAAAGAATTAGTGCCAGCGAGCCCAAAATAATAATGATGGCAAGCCAATCGGGCATTTCCGTATGCCTAGTTACAAATCCTTCCAAAAATCCGGCCACTACAAAAAAGGGTATGGTGCTTACCATTATTTTAAGGCCATTTTTGACCCCTCTCTTAAAAGATTCCAAACGGGTATAGGTCCCTGGAAATAACATGCCGTTGGCCAAGACCAGTCCAGCGCAGCCAGCGATGATGATTACCGAAATCTCAATGGTACCATGAATCCAGATGGTACGAACAGATTCCCATAAAAGTCCTTGTTCATAGAAGAAATATTGAAAACTTCCTAGCATGATTCCATTCTGGAGCATTACGACTAAGGTCCCAACGCCGAGCATAATCCCGTAAACAAAGGCCATTAATGCAACCCTTAAATTGTTAATGGTAATTCCTAAAAACATATTGAACTCGCCCATTTGTTTGTAAACAGCCATGGGGTCCCCTTTTTCGATGTTTTCGAGGGTCATGTTCACATAGCCGTCTCCTAGGATGGAACGTACAAAATCACCCTCATTGGCAGCTGAATAGGCCCCCACAAATGAAAAGAAAACGAAAACCAAAAAAGCAATTAATAGCTCTCTGTGGTGATGTTTGAACATCAATGGGAACTCAGTCTTCCAAAAGGAAATAATTCTGTTTTTTGATTCCTTTTTGGTCCTATAAATTTTCTGATGTGCCTGTGATGCCAAGGAGTTAAGATAAAACTCCGTGTTGCTCGCTGGATAAAAGGTTTTGGCGTAGCTTAGATGGTCTGTAATTTCAATATATAAATCGGACAATACATTGGGGTCCAGATTCGTTTTGTTGGCCAAGGCGCTTTCAAAAGTTGACCATTTGTCCTTATTTTGCTTTACAAAGGCGGCTTCGCGCATTAACTACTGGTTTACACCAAAGAAACAAAAGAATGGAACAATTTCAAATAGAAACTGCTCAAAATATAAGCATCGCCCAAAATACGGCGCACCTTGGTGACCGTATGTTGGCCTACATTATAGATACACTGATAATCGTTATTTATTACGTACTTATGATTTGGCTTTTATTGGCTTTGGATGTGGAACCGGGAGATCAATGGGCCATTTATATGTTACTTGGGTTGCCTGCTTTTTTGTATTATCTACTCCTGGAAACTTTTATGGACGGTAAAACCATAGGAAAGAACTTTTTGCAGATCAGGGTCGTAAAATTGGATGGCACCAAACCAAGTTTTTCCAGTTATTTTATTCGATGGATTTTAAGAATGCTGGATATTACCTTAACATCGGGTGGTATCGCCGTGTTTACGATATTGATCCGGGGAAAGGGACAACGAGTAGGGGATATAGCTGCTGGTACGACGGTAATTAGCGAGAAAAGAAAGGTTTTTTTGAGGGATACGCTACTTCGTGAACTTCCATCGGATTACGCCCCCAAATTTCCCCAAGTGACCGTTTTTAAGGATGGAGAAATGCAAACCATTAAAAATTTGTTCGATAGTGCCAGGCGAAACGGAAATCATCGGGTGATTCTTTCCTTGAACAACCGAATTAAAGAGGTTACCGAAATCACCAGTGATATGCAGCCCATTGAATTCGTGGATATCGTCATCAAGGATTACAGTTATTATACGCAACAACTATAGTACATGCTATACAATCTTATTGACATTTTAGGGACTATCGCCTTTGCCATATCTGGTGTATTGGTGGCCATGGATAAACGACTGGATGTATTTGGTGTTTTCATTATTGCCTTTGTAACTGCGGTAGGCGGAGGAACATTGCGTGATGTCCTTATTGGAAGTACTCCTGTGGGTTGGATGACACAACCGAACTATGTAGTTATTATTGTAATAACCGTCGTTATTTCCATTCTTTTTGTTGATAGATTAAAGAACTTTAGGAAATCACTTTTTCTGTTTGACACCATTGGCATAGGCCTATATACGATGATTGGAATACAAAAGGGATTGGATACCGGTTTGTTGCCGATTATGTGCATTGCCTTGGGAACCATGACCGCCTGCTTTGGAGGGGTAATTAGGGATATTCTTTGTAATGAAATTCCGGTAATCTTTAGAAGGGAAATTTACGCGACAGTATGTATACTTGGGGGCGGAATCTATTTTTTAATGCTACAGTTTCCCATCAACCCAACAATTGCCTATATTACAAGTATTCTTTGCATAATAGTTATGCGACTTTTGGCGGTAAAATTTAAAATAGCTTTGCCCAATATATATTCCAAATAAGGTACTATTCAATAACCTCTGCCTTGGTAATATAGATATTTTGCTGTGGCCAGTCGCCTTTGCCAACGGGTTGGGCATTGATTTCGTCCACAACGTCCATCCCCTCGATAACTTTCCCAAAGGGAGTAAAATCCCCGTCCAGATGATAGGAGCCAGGATCAGTGACCACAATAAAGAATTCATAAGGGGAAGCCAGTTTGTGGGGATTGTCCATTTCGCTACTGGGCATAGAGACGGTTCCCCTGTGATGGCTATAACCTTTTTTGGTGTCTGGAGGGAGTAGATACCTGCCAATGTCCCACCTTTTGTCGGCCGTTCTTTTGTCGTCCGAACTACCCCCCTGAATGATAAAATCCTTGACCACCCTATGGAATTGGGTATTGTCAAAATATCCCTTTCTGGTCAGATAAATGAAATTGGCCTTGTGATAGGGAACATCATCATAGAGTTCTATGACAAAGCTACCGAACCTTGTTGTCATTTTTACCTTATTGACTTTGAGGTCTTTTTGATAGTCGAAGAAAAAATCGATGGCATTCTCCTCGGTGAGTTCAAACTCTTCCTCTTCCTTTTTCTCTTTTTCCTGGATTGCGACTGAGTCAGATGCGGTTTCTTTTATTTCAGTTTTGGATGGGGTTTCAGCCTTTTGGGGCTTATCTTTACAACCTATAAATGGAACCGTAAGGAATATAAAAAAATAGTAGAAAGTCTTTAAACGCATGGATTTCAACTTTTTTGAGCAACGGATTTCAAAAATAAAGGATTTACCGCTTCCGGGCGAAATTTCCCATTACAAAATGGCTCCTGAGGTCCGTATAAGGGAATGGAAGGAAGGTAAAATTATAAAGAAGAATCCAAGAAAGGCGGCTGTGATGGCCTTGTTTTATCCTGGGTTGGACAATAGGACCCAGCTTTTGTGTATTTTACGCAAAACGTACGAAGGTGTACATTCCAATCAAGTGGCATTCCCAGGTGGAAAGGCCGAAAAGGAAGATGGAAACTTAAAAATTACCGCGTTAAGGGAAACCTATGAGGAAGTTGGCGTGAACCCCAAGGATGTTGAAGTTGTACGGACTATTTCAGAGGTGTACATTCCTCCGAGTAATTTTGAGGTCCAGCCTTTTATCGGTTTGTATAGAAACCCTAAGCCCTTTAAGCTTCAGGAATCAGAAGTAGCCCGTATTTTGGAGATTCCTTTGGTCGATTTTCTGGAGGATATTAATTTAACTACCAAAAAATTGAGCACTTCGTATGCTCAGGAAATCAACGTACCGGCCTTTAAATTAAATGATTATATCATTTGGGGTGCAACGGCAATGATGTTGAGCGAGATTAAAGATCTTTTAAAACAAGTGTTGTAAACAGTATTTACTATTTTAGCAACTATGGGATTGTTTAAGAAAAACCCTTTTGGGCATTACCTTTTTTTAAAAAAATGGCTGATAAGGATATTAGGTATAATGTCCCATCAACGCTATAAACGATTTAATAAGTTGGAAATAGACGGCTCCGAGGTTATCCGAAGTCTGCCAAATACCAATGTACTTTTCGTAAGCAACCACCAAACTTATTTTGCAGACGTGGTAGCCATGTTCCATGTTTTTAACGCTAGTTTAAGCGGACGTGAGGATTCCATAAAGAATGTGGGCTATATATGGCAGCCCAAACTGAATATGTACTATATAGCGGCGGCAGAAACCATGAAAAAAAGCTTGTTGACCAAGATTTTGGCCTATGCTGGTTCTATTAGCGTAGAAAGAACTTGGAGGTCTGAGGGCAAGGAAGTGAACAGACAGGTAAAAATGAGCGATATATCCAATATTGGTATGGCATTGAAGGACGGTTGGGTCATTACCTTTCCCCAAGGTACCACCACTCCTTGGAAACCACTCAGAAAAGGTACCGCCCACATTATTAAAAAGTATAAACCTGTTGTGGTTCCAGTCGTAATCGATGGATTTAGAAGATCTTTTGATAAAAAGGGACTACGGGTCAAAAAGAAAGGGATTTTACAATCCATGGTCATAAAAGAACCTTTGGAAATCGATTATGATAATGAATCTACCGAGTCCATTATAGAAAAACTGGAATACGCCATTGAGCAGCATCCTTCTTTCTTGAAGGTGATTTCCAAAGAGGAACTATTGGCTTACGAAGAAGAAAACCAACAAAGACGTTGGAAAACCAGTTGACTTAAAATTCCAATTGTTTTAATTCCCTGTAGTTTTTGTGCAATTTCCTTAGAAGTAGACCATAAAGGAGAAAGTAGACACCACCCATAAAAATCACCAGAAAGGTTCCAAAACCACCAATACTTAGCATTAGTGTCATCCTCAACTTTTCGGGGGAAATCTTTTGTAATCCTTCCCTTAAATGAGGAAACGCTTCGGCAATGTTATCACTCAGAAAAACGCCGATAACCATGATAAAAATGCTGACCATCATACTGCAAAGGGAAAAAATTATCCAGTGTTTAACGGTTCTTCTGGTCTTGATAATTTTTTTCATGAGACTTCTGGCATCTTCCAGAACGGAAATTTCCTTATACCTTTTATAAAACTGAACGATAAAATAGATGGCTATGATATAGGTGATAATCGAAGCTATCAATAGATAGTTAGAAACACCTATGTTTTCGTAAAAGGCCATCCCGTCCTGCATCGAAGGGACCAGATAAAGTAATTGCGGAAGAAGGAATTCTAAAATACTTATGGTCAAAATCCACTTAACTATAGAAGAAGATTTCTTCCAAATCATTTTATGAATATCCGAATAGGAAAGCTTAGGCAGGTCCACTTCCTTTTTCTGCCAATCCCTTTTTAATAAGTCCAACTCATCCGTCATAAACTAGGGGTTCAAAATGGTTTTTAATTTTGTTTTTATACGGTTCATTTTTACACGGGCGTTTACCTCTGTAATACCTAGTGTTTCTGCGATTTCCGTATAGTTTTTGTCTTCGAGGTACATAAATACCAACGCCTTGTCAATATCACCCAATTGCCTCACGGCTTTGTACATTAATTTTAATTGTTGCTCTTCCGTTTCATCATATTCATCAGCCTTTATTTTAAAAATAACCGACTCATAATTTTGCGTGTCTATTCTTCTTTTGGATTTTCTATAAAGGGTAATCGCAGTATTTAGTGCTACCCTGTACATCCAAGTACTGAACTTGGCTTCTCCCCTAAACTTTGGGTAGGCCTTCCATAATTGAATAGTAATTTCCTGAAACAGGTCGTTGTGAGACTCCTTATCATTTGTATATAACGTACATACTTTATGGACAATATTTTGATTGTCCTGTAGCTCTGTCACAAAACTATGTTCCAGTTCTTTATCCACTAATGGTTGGTTGTTGTTATGGTATTAGTAGTACTTGATTCTCTTTTGTTACAAAAGAATTAAATAAATGAAATAAAAAAGTGCACGTAAATGGTTCGTGCACTTTTTTTAGTTTAGTACTATTAGTTTCGATAGTCCAAAGCTGGCTCCCTATCTCCAAGAAGTGGAATATATTCAAAATCGGCACCTCGTTTCTCATTGAACTCCTTTTTAGCGTTTTCCACCAATTTTTTATCAGAAAAAATATCGATGGCGGTTAAGGTCAGCGCCTTTGCAGCAACCATCATACCTTTTTTGCCAATGGAAGTACCACCGGCAGCTACGGCTTGCCAGCTGTGTGCAGGCGTGCCAGGTACCCAAGTGGCAGCGCTCATACCCACGGTTGGTACCGTAAAACTAACATCTCCAACATCTGTGGAACCTCCTGGTGTACCTTCTGTTTTGTAGGGCTGGATGTTCTTTGCGATACTGAGATCCGCTTTTTCCTTCCCTAGGGACTTTGCAATTTTATCGGCAAATTCTTTCTCTTCGGATGTGTAGTCAAAACCGCCCACTTCGGTAAGATTGTCATACATCACTTTCTGCAAGGTTAGGTTGGGCAGCAGTTCGTGTGTACCCCCTATCATTTCATAATCTACCGTAGTTCCCGTACCCATAGCAGCCCCTTCGGCAGCCTTTACGATTCTATCAAAAATATCTATCACAACATCCCTTTTTGCATGGCGTGCATAATAATATACTTCTGCAAAATCGGGGACCACGTTAGGCGCTTTACCTCCGGAAGTTATAACGTAATGAATTCGTGCATCTGATGGTACATGTTCCCGCATCATGTTTACCATCATATCCATAGCCTCTACACCGTCCAATGCGGACCGACCTTGTTCTGGTGCGGCGGCCGCATGAGCAGAAAAACCATGGAATCTAAATTTAGCCGATTTGTTTGCAAGGGCTGCTCCGGCATTTGCAGCATTTTGTGCACCAGGATGCCAGTGCAAGGCGATATCGACATCATCAAAAACACCTTCCCTTACCATATACACTTTTCCTGAGCCACCTTCCTCGGCAGGTGTACCGTAGAACCTAATTGTACCCTGTTTTTTATTGGCGTCCATCCATTCTTTTGTGGCAATGGCCGCGGCCGTAGACGCTGTACCGAACAAATGATGTCCACAGGCATGACCAGCTGCTCCTCCGGCCGATTTTTTCTCCGCTACCGCTTCTTGCGAGAGTCCGGGTAGCGCATCATATTCCCCCATAATTGCGACCACGGGGCTTCCGCTACCATATTCCGCGATAAAGGCTGTGGGAATACCTGCAACTCCTTTTTTAATTGTAAATCCGGCGTCCTCTAATGTTTTTTGCAATAGGGCGGAACTTTTTTCCTCTTGATAGCCCATCTCCGCATAATTCCAAATTTCTTGGGAGATTTCACCATAGGATTCACTTTTTTGGTCCAAGGATTTTAATACCTCCTTTTTGGTTTTTTGGGCGCTCAAGGTTAGTGCGAAAGTACAAATGCACATGAGCGATAAAGTAACTTTTCTCATTCTAGAGTGGTTTTTTGAGTTAGCCCTTAAAGTTACTAAAAACGGTATATTCTTTTCCGAAAGAAGTCTGTTTGTTTAATTTTACGGCTTACTTTTATATTTATGAATATACCTAAGTCCAATAATCCCAGAATTGTAATCATTGGTGGGGGTTTCGGTGGAATTTCCTTAGCTCAAAAACTTAAAAAGCAAGAAGTACAGGTGGTACTTTTGGATAAAAACAATTATCATACGTTTCAACCTCTGCTCTATCAGGTATCTACTGGCGGATTGGAACCTGATTCCATAGCATATCCATTACGCAAGGTGCTTATCGGGTATGAAAATTTCTTTTTTAGACTTGCGGAGGTAACTGAAATTATGCCAGAAAAGAAGCAGCTCCAAACTTCCATTGGTGAACTTTCGTATGATTATTTGGTGATAGCCACCGGGTCAGAGACTAATTTTTTTGGAAATACGGAACTGGAAAAACATGCCATGGCCATGAAATCTATTCCGCAATCCCTGAACCTTAGAAGTCTTATTCTGGAGAATTTTGAGCAGGCATTGTTGACCGATGAATATCACGAGCGAGATGCCCTGATGAACTTTGTAATTGTTGGGGGAGGACCTACTGGAGTAGAGTTGGCAGGGGCTTTGGCCGAAATTAAAAAAGGTATATTGCCTAAAGATTATCCTGATCTGGATACGCGAAGGGCACAAATAAATATTGTACAGGGAAAGGACAGACTTTTGGATGCCATGAGCGAACAAGCGTCTGAAAAAGCTGAAAAATTTTTAGAGGATTTAGGTGTGCAGGTCTGGAAAAATGTAAGGGTAACAGGCTATGATGGCAAAACGGTTCGAACCCAGACCGATTTGACTTTTGAGACTGCTACACTTATTTGGGCAGCCGGTGTTAAGGGGGCCACCATTAAAGGATTGGATGCCAAAGAGATAATTGCAGGGGGCAATAGATTGTCCGTAAACGAATTCAACCAAGTGATTGGTTATCCAGAGATTTTTGCCATTGGCGATATTGCCTGTATGCAAAGTGAAGATGCGCCCAGAGGTCACCCCATGATGGCACAGCCGGCCATGCAACAGGGGCGGAAATTAGGTGACAACTTAATAAGGTTGATTAATGAAAAACCCCTTGAACCTTTTATTTATAAGGATAAAGGGAGTATGGCCACAGTTGGAAGGAATAAAGCCGTTTGCGATTTAAAAAATATACGTTTTCAAGGTGTGTTTGCCTGGTTTGTATGGATGTTTGTACACCTTTTCTTTTTGATAGGTTTCAGAAATAGGGTAGTGGTTTTTGTAAATTGGGTCTACAATTATATCCGATTTGATCGTGAGGCGAGACTAATTATCCGTCCGTTTAAAAGAAATTACGACCAGTTTAGGGATTGATATAGCAATATCCTTCGTTAATTTTTTCATAAGCAAAGTCCATTGAATATTATTTTATCTTTTCTTTATAAGAAAGGTATAGGCTTATGGAGCTACGTTATACATGCATACTATTCTTTCTATACGCTACTGCATTTTCCCAAAATATTGGATTGGGAGGGGAACCTAGACCAAATGAAGGCCTACAACTGGAATCTTTTTGGTATCCTACTTTCTTTGGAGGGGAACGGCACAGTTCCTTTCATTTGAAATATCCAATTACAAATACCATTAGGGCGGAGCTCGATGCTTTTTATGATACCTATGTTCTATCAGACCGATTTAGAACTGATATTCACATTAAAAATTATCTAAATGAAAATTGGTATTTGTTTTCTGGTATAGAATCGGAATTTAGCTTTAATAAATATCCAGTTTTAGAATCCCAGAAACAGGCCCCTCCAAGGATTGGTATAATCTCTGGTTTCGGGTATGAAGTCAATAAGAACTTTACCATGGAGGCCCAAAGTAATTTCCAAATAAACAATGTTCCCACAGGAGCCTATGGGGAACCTTTAGTACCCATGCCCCAAATATATACCCTAAAAGGAAGAATGAAGTTTTGATCTATTTCCTTGGATGGAATCTATTAAGTACATCTGCCAAATGGGTTCTATCAACATGCATATAGACCTCTGTTGTGGTAATGCTCTCATGTCCCAGCATTTGTTGAATGGCCCTAAGATCGGCACCATTTTCCAATAGATGGGTTGCAAAGGAATGGCGGAACGTATGCGGACTAATATTTTTCCTTAGGCCTATTTTGTCACCAAGATCTTTAACAATGGTAAACACCATGGCCCTTGTTAATTGTCTACCCCTTCTGTTTAGAAAAAGAGTGTCCTCAAAGCCTTTTTGGATGTTTAGGTGTACTCGTATTTCCTTTCTGTAGATGTTTATGTACTTTTTATTTACCTCACTGATAGGAACGAACCTTTGTTTGTCGCCCTTTCCGGTTACTTTAATAAAATCTTCATCGAAAAAGAGGTCGGATAGTTTTAAGCTGATAAGTTCTGAAACGCGGAGTCCACAACCATATAAAGTTTCCAACATAGCCCTGTTACGTTCACCTTCCGGTTTGCTTAAGTCTATATTTTCGATGAGTTTGTTTATTTCTTCCTCGGAAAGCGTATCGGGTAGTTTACGCCCAATTTTTGGAGCTTCAATTAAGTCCAACGGATTATCGGCTCTATAATCCTCAAAAACAAGATAATTAAAAAAACTTTTTAGTCCCGATATTATTCTAGCTTGTGAACGGGGGCTTACCACTTTGGCCACTTCATAAATAAATTGTTGAACTATTTCCTTGGAAATATTTACGGGTGAATCTTCTATTTGATGGCTGGAAAGGTAGTTTATCAATTTTTCAACATCCCATTTGTAATTGTTTATGGAATTTTTGGCCAACCCACGTTCTAATTTTAAATAATGTTCATAGTCCCTTAAGGCATGTTCCCATTTCATATTTAAAGATACATTTTATCCTACTATCAAGCTGTTCGTTTTCTAAGTAGAATATTTGATTTTTTTGAATTAATAGGGAATATGAAAGATTCTTATCTTTGAAAAATCAATCTTAAACATTATAAAAATGAAAAAAGTAGTACTGATGGTGTCCTTAATAATTATGGGATGCTACTCAATAACAGCTCAGGACGATATGCGCTTTGGAGCTAAAGCAGGATTTAACGTGTCGTCCTTGGGTGGAGATGCTAATTTAAGTTATGATGCAAAAGCAGGTTTTCATGTTGGGGGAGTTTTGGAAATACCCTTCAGCGAAGAACTTATTATTCAGCCAGAGGCTTTAATTTCATATCAAGGTAGTGGAGGGTTTTTTCAGGATGATTTGAATTTTTGGTATTTGAATGTTCCGGTAATGGCCAAGTACAATGTTTGGGATGAACTTTATGTTGAGGCTGGACCTTATATAGGCTTATTGTTGTCTAATAATGTAGACCGTAATATTTCCGGTACCGGGGCAAGTTTCGATGCCACCAATGGCGTTGACCTAGGTTTGGGTATTGGAGCGGGCTATAGATTAGATGAAAATTTTTATTTTCAGGCTAGATATTCTACGGGTTTTATAAACGTAATTGAAGATGTGAATTCCAAAAACAGGGTATTCTCCGTTTCGGCCATCTACTTTCTATAAGAACTTAATAGGACTAAAAAAGGCGAAAGAATTTCTTTCGCCTTTTTTATTTCGTAAAAAGTGAAGCAAACCAATTTATTCATAGGTCAACCTTCTTATAACCTTAAGTATCTTGTCTTTTACAACCAATAATCAATAGGTTACAACTTAAAATTAGCCAGTTGTTAAAATCACATTATGTTTACTGTGTAATAAACAACAACCATGAAAAGTTTAGTGACATTTTTATTTATAGTTGGAATAGGGTTCTATGGTACTTCTCAATATGTAGACCGTACAAATTTCCGGGCCGGATTGGTCGGAGGTATTGTAGTAGGCGACTATTCCGAGGCTTATAGTTTAAATTTAGGTTTGGATATCTATCACCATTGGGGTATTTCCAAGGAAATAGATTTGGGTCTTACTACGGGCTTTATGAATGCCTTTGGAGAAAAACAGACCATTTCTTCCGGGAGTGTTTCGGTAGAAACGGAATTTGATAATATTCAGTTTATCCCTGTAGGGGCCTCGGTACGAATCTATCCTACCTCGGGGTTTAAATTTGGTGGGGATGTAGGCTTTGCAATCGGTATTAATGAAGGAAATAAAGGTGGATTGTATTATAGGCCGTCCATAGGTATCGATTTAAGCGGAGGTTCTTCAGAATTGAATATTTCCTATATGGCCGTTAATGATGACGTAACTTTTGGTAGTGTTCTATTGGGATATTTGTTTCTGTTCTAGAAAGATTCCAAATAATAATGTTAAGGTGGTATCCATGAATACCACTTTTTTTGTGCAAATAATTAGTACTTTTAGTTCATGAAAATCATCATAATCAATGGGCCCAATCTAAACCTTTTGGGAAAAAGGGAGCCGGAAGTATACGGTCACAAAACCTTTGGGGACTACTTTTCTGAACTTCAATTTCGATTTAAAGATGTAGAACTGGAATATTTTCAATCCAATATCGAAGGTGAACTAATTACCAAACTACAGGAGGTGGGTTTTGAATATGATGGCATAGTACTAAATGCCGCGGCATATACCCATACATCGGTTGGTTTGGGAGACGCCGTGAAGGCGATAAATACCCCAGTTGTTGAAGTTCATATTTCCAATACATTTGGCCGAGAGGATTATCGGCATGTGTCCTACATTTCTCCTGGGGCAAAAGGGGTAATCCTTGGTTTTGGATTACAGAGTTACGACTTGGCTATCCGCAGTTTTTTATAAAAGGAAATTATTCGGATAGATCCAAGAGCCCCCTGTTTTTCGTAGATAAATAAAATTTTATGCTATGAACAAACCCATTTCAATTTTATTCCTTGTTTTAATATTCTTTTTTTCGTCCTGTAGTAATTCTGATGATATAAATCTAAAACCAATTACGGACGATAGTATTGAGGTCATAAACGCCTTTCCCAACCTAACCTTTTCCCGACCCTTGGACTTGCAAAGTCCCAAAGATGGTACCAACCGGATTTTTGTAGTAGAGCAGGGTGGGGCCATTAAGGTTTTTGAAAACAATAGTGACGTCTCAGAATCCAATACTTTCCTGGATATTAGTGGAAACGTTGCAAGTTCCGATGAACTGGGATTATTGGGTCTGGCATTTCACCCAGATTTTGATGAAAATGGTTATTTTTTTGTTTGTTATACTCCAACGAATGACCTTAGTGTAATCTCCCGTTTTAAAACAATGGATGGCGATAGTAATGTTGCCGACCCAAATAGTGAATTGGTTTTATTGCGTGTTCCACAGCCGTACACGAATCATAATGGAGGACAATTGGCCTTTGGTCCGGACGGCTACCTATATATTGCTATGGGCGATGGTGGATCAGGTGGTGATCCTGACGGCAATGCCCAAAATCTTGAGAACTTATTAGGAGCGATATTGCGAGTGGATGTAAATAATACCGAAACTGGTTTGAATTATGCTATACCCAGTGACAACCCATTTGTGGAAATGGATAATACTAGACCGGAAATCTATGCCTATGGACTTAGAAACCCCTGGAGGTTTTCTTTTGATTCCCAAAACGGGAATTTGTGGACCGGGGATGTAGGTCAAGGTGAAAAAGAGGAAATAAATTTAATAGAATTGGGGGGCAATTATGGTTGGAACATTTTGGAAGGCACTTCGTGTTATAATGCCCAAGATTGTGATGACAGTGGGACCATAGCTCCGGTTTTCGAGTATGGCCATAGTGATAATGATAAATCCGTTACTGGGGGATACGTTTATAGAGGCAACTTAATTCCAGAACTCAACGGTTATTATATTTATGGGGACTTTATCTCCGGTAGGATATGGGCCTTGGACAATGTATCGGGCTCAACCGTAGCCAACAATTTGCTGTTTGAAACGGGTTTGAATATATCCTCTTTTGGAACCGATCAGGACAACGAAATCTACATCTGCAGTTTTGATGGTAAAATCTACAAATTGATAATGCAGGAAGGAAATCTACCTTAAGTATTTTTCTTCTATGTAAAAGGTGGCAAAAGGAAGAAGGGACGCTACTCCAAAAATGGCCAAACGCTTAAAACCCCATTTTTTCTGGTAGCATACTACGATAGCCAAGAGAATAAAAGCGATGAATAAAAACCCGTGTGCATAACCCACCCATTTGTTGGGTTCCGGAATTTCCGCCCAATATTTCAGCGGCATGGTAACCCCAAATAATGCCAAATAAGATATCCCTTCTAAAATTGCGGTTACTCTAAAGGCTTTTAGCATGAATCGTTATAAAGTAAGGGCAAAGCAGGTTAATGACCGCTTTGCCCAGTTGATTTATTAAATATTTTATAGGTGAATTACTTCGTCGTAAGCATCTGCAACGGCTTCCATTACTGCCTCGCTCATCGTTGGATGTGGGTGTACCGCTTTAAGTACTTCATGACCGGTAGTTTCAAGTTTTCTTGCTACAACGGCCTCCGCAATCATATCAGTAACACCTGCACCAATCATATGGCAACCTAGCCATTCACCATATTTCGCATCAAAAATTACTTTCACAAAACCATCTGAAGCACCGGATGCCTTTGCTTTTCCACTAGCGGAAAAGGGAAATTTACCAACTTTAATGTCCAATCCTTTTTCTTTTGCTTGTTTCTCAGTAAGTCCAACTGAAGCAATCTCGGGAGAACAATAAGTACATCCCGGAATATTTCCATAATCCAAGGGCTCAACATGCATGCCAGCTATTTTTTCTACGCAAAGTATACCTTCCGCAGATGCCACATGGGCCAATGCTTGACCAGGAGTCACGTCCCCAATAGCATAGTATCCAGGAATATTTGTTTGATAGTAATCGTTTACCAAAATCTTGTCCCTATCGGTAGCAATACCAACATCCTCAAGACCTATATTTTCAATATTGGTCTTTATACCAACTGCGGATAAAACAATATCAGCTTCCAAAACCTGTTCTCCTTTAGCAGTTTTTACAGTGGCCTTTACACCCTCACCGGATGTATCTACTGAGGTTACCTCTGCGGACGTCATAATTTTAACCCCCGCCTTTTTAAAGCTGCGCTCCAATTGCTTGGATACATCCTCATCTTCTACGGGAACGATGTTGGGCAAATATTCCACTACGGTTACCTCAGTACCCATAGAATTATAGAAATAGGCAAATTCAATACCTATGGCACCACTGCCTACTACAATCATTTTTTTAGGTTGCTCCGGAAGTGTCATTGCTTCCCTGTAACCAATGATTTTTTTACCGTCCTGGGGTAGACTTGGTAATTCCCTGCTTCGGGCACCGGTCGCAATAATAATATGCTCTCCACTATACTCCGTTTCCTTGCCGTCTTCCCCTTTTACGGAAATTTTCTTTCCGGATTTTAAGGTTCCGAAGCCCTTTATGACCTCAATCTTGTTTTTTTTCATCAAGAATTGAACACCCTTGCTCATACCGTCGGCCACATTTCTGCTTCTTTCAACAACGGCGCTAAAATCCTTGTCCACACCTTCGGCCATTAGCCCGTAATCCCCAGCATGCTGCAAATACTCAAATACCTGCGCAGACTTTAACAATGCTTTGGTTGGGATACACCCCCAATTAAGGCACACACCACCTAAACTTTCCTTTTCAATTATGGCGGTTTTAAAACCTAACTGGGAAGCTCTAATAGCGGTAACATAGCCCCCAGGTCCACTACCCAAAACAATAACATCGAAAGTGCTCATATTTAATTCTTTTTGTGGTTCAAATTCGAGGGGCAAAAATACAAAACCAAATCGGAAATTTATCCGGGGCAGATAAGTTTTATAAAATTAGGTGGTATTGTGAGAATAATATTGTGAAAGCAATATCGAATACAATATAAATCAGAAAATGATTAGCTATTTCAAACTATTTATCTTCGACGAAATCTAGGGCTACCCCATTAATGCAATGTCTTAGACCCGTAGGTGCAGGGCCATCTTCAAAGACATGGCCTAAGTGGCCGCCACAGGTGGCACAGTGTTCTTCTGTTCTTTTGTACCCAATTTTATAATCCACGTCGTAGCCAACATTTCCTTCAATTTCCTGATAGAAACTGGGCCAACCGGTACCAGAATCAAATTTTGTCTCACTTTTAAAAAGAGGGGTTCCACAGGCGGCACAGACGTAGGTTCCTTTTTTCTTATTATCCAAAAGGTCACTTGTAAATGGATTTTCAGTGGCCGCTTTTCTAAGGACATAAAATTCGGCATCGGTCAGTTCCGCTTTCCATTCCGCCTCTGTTTTTTGAACTTCGAATTCTTTGGCATTATCATTAGTTTGGCCGGAAGCCATATCTTTTTCTTGGGACACCCCTTTGCAACTGGTAAAAAGGGTAAGAGCTATAAGTAGAGCAGAAATTTTCATGAGTGTTTTTTTAATGTGTCGTTAAATGTTTGAAAACCTTTCAAATTTAATTTAGTTACGTAGAACTTTTAGTTAAGGTTTTCTAAATGGATTTAAATAAAAAACCCCGATTAATCGGGGTTTGTACATTTTAAAGGAGACAATTCTATTTTAAAATCACTTTTTGTACATCTTTATCGGTAACTCCAAGTCTGCTCATTACCGAATTTATATTGGTCACATCCAATTTACCAGTTTGTGCCGCCTCTGCTGGCAATATGGCAATTCTAAATACTTGGTCGTCTGTATCCGCAGGTAGTAAGGTACTCATATCAAAATCTGCCTCCATGAAGATGCTTACATCAAAAAAGGTATAATCATAATTGTATTGTAATAATCCTTGGTCTATGATTCTGGTTTGTGGCATTAACCTCCAAATATCTACCGGGTCACCATTACCGTCTTCTGTTTGGTCCCATAACAGATAAACCAAAACGACATCGGTTTCAAAAACCTCAATGTTTTGGGGAAATTCGTAAAATATGGCATAATTATTCCCTGCATTAAAGGATCCTTGAATATCGACAACTTTACCCAATATGTTAATACCGTCCTCACCATCTATACCGTCACGACCGTCCAAACCGTCAAAACCTGGAGGTCCTTGCGGTCCTTCGCAGGATATAAAAAAGATTGCCATTATAAAACTTAAAAGAATAGATGTTTTTTTCATGATATAAGATTTTACAGGTTTATCACCATTATTTTAACCAAGTTATTCAAAAAGCGTTCCAATTTTAGTATTTTAGGAAATATATCTTAAAAATCTGAAATTGATTTTGAGGGTTTGTTCCCCTAAAGTTGCTTAGATTTACGGCTACCAAATATTAATTATGTCTAAAGTTATTTCTCATTCATTATTCACGGATTTTGATATCGATCTTTTTAAAGGCGGTAAACATTATCGTCTTTACAATAAGTTGGGTTCCCATATCATTGAGGTGAACGGAAAAAAAGGTACCTATTTTGCAGTTTGGGCACCATCGGCTAAGTCCGTATCCGTCATTGGCGATTTTAATGGTTGGAACGCAGATGAACATCGATTGAACGTTCGTTGGGACTCTAGCGGGATATGGGAAGGTTTTATACCAGAAATAGGCAAAGGAGAAAAATACAAGTATAAAATTCAATCCCATAACAATGATATTTGGACGGAAAAAGCCGATCCATTTGCCCGTTTGTGCGAGCACCCTCCCAAAACTGCCTCTATAGTCTGGTCCGGCGAGTATAAGTGGAAGGATGGGGATTGGATGGGCTATAGGAAGGATAAGAACGGTTTGGATAGGCCCTATTCGGTTTATGAAGTACATATTGGGTCATGGAAAAGAGACCAGGCCAATCAAGTTTTAAGTTATAGGCAATTGGCCGATGAACTAGTTTCCTATGTTAAGGAAATGGGGTATACCCATGTTGAATTTATGCCCATAATGGAATATCCTTATGATCCCTCTTGGGGATATCAACTAACAGGATATTTTGCTCCAACTTCCCGTTTTGGTACACCTGAAGAATTTAAATTGTTGGTGGATACCTTTCATCAGAACGATATAGGGGTAATTCTGGATTGGGTGCCGTCCCATTTCCCAGAGGATGCGCACGGTCTTGGCTTTTTTGATGGCTCACATTTGTACGAACACCCTGATCGAAGAAAAGGTTATCACCCCGACTGGAAAAGTTTGATATTCAACTATGGCAGAAATGAAGTGAGAGCATTTTTAATCAGTAATGCACTTTTTTGGCTGGAACAATTTCATGCGGATGGATTAAGGGTAGATGCGGTGGCTTCCATGTTATATTTGGATTATTCTAGGGAGGATGGAGAATGGGAGCCTAATATGTATGGGAATAACGAGAACTTAGAGGCCATGTCCTTTATTAGGGAACTGAACCAAGAGGTGAGTGCCAGTTTTAATGGAGCAGTGCAGACCATTGCGGAGGAGTCCACCGCATTTTCCGGGGTTTCTAGACCTGTGGAATATGGAGGTTTAGGGTTTGGCATGAAATGGATGATGGGATGGATGCACGATACTTTGGAATATTTTAAGAAAGAGCCTATTTACAGAAAACATCACCAGAATGATTTGACATTTAGCATGACCTATGCGTTTACCGAGAATTTCATGTTACCATTTTCCCATGATGAGGTGGTATATGGCAAGCAATCCTTGGTATACCGGATGCCTGGGGATGAATGGCAAAGATTTGCGAACTTGAGGTTGTTATTTGGTTATATGTTTACCCACCCGGGCACCAAATTAATGTTCATGGGCGGGGAATTTGGACAAACCTCGGAATGGGACTTTCTAAATGGCTTAAACTGGCACCTTTTACAGTATAAGGTGCATTCTGGAGTCCAACAATTTGTAAAGGATTTGAATGCGCTTTACAAGAATTCTCCTGCTCTGTATGAAAAACAATTTAGCCCAGAAGGGTTCCAATGGATTGATTATGGAGATCACGAAAACTCTGTTTTAACCTATATCAGAAAGGGACACGATGCGGAGAATGATCTTATAATTGCATGCAACTTTACCCCAGTGGTTAGGGATAATTATAGAATTGGAATACCCAAAAAAGGAAAGTTAAAAGAAGTACTTAACAGTGATGATACTAAGTACGGGGGAACGGGCCTATTAAATAAAAGTATTAAGAGTTCTACCAAACCATGGCATGGGCATAAAAAATCCATTGAGATAACTATTCCACCTTTAGGGGTGGTTATTATCAAATAGCAAAAAAAATGCTCTTTTGTTAAAGAGTATTTTTAGGATAATGTTTTATAGTTATCCTTTATTGTTCTTCTTTTGCCACTATCAAAATTCAGATATTATGATTACAAATACAGAATTGGAATATAAAGGTAATTTGTATCCCAATCATATAGTTGAATTTAAACAGGACAACGATAAACTTTATTTTACCACCGAAAACGGAGTAATCCTTCAAGTTACAGTGCTACGTGGAAGTGTATTGCGCTTCAGATATGCCACAAATTATGTCTTTGAACCTGATTTTTCCTATGCCATAGACGAGGAGGCGTCCTTGGGTTATAGTATTCTGGAGGTAACAGAGAATGAAACGGAATATCTAGTGAAAACAGCTAGATTACAACTTTTAGTGGATAAAATGACCCTACGCACCCAGATTTCCGATCTGGAAGGTAATATCATAAACGAGGACGAGGCAGGCTTCCATTGGGAGGAAAATTATGAGTATGGGGGCAATACGGTAAAAATGAGTAAAATAACCCAAATCGGAGAAAGTTTCTACGGTATGGGTGATAAATCCACACACAGTAATTTAAAAGGAAAGCGTGTTGAAAATTGGGTGACGGATTCCTATGCCTATGGTAAAGACCAAGATCCACTTTATAAAGCGATTCCTTTTTTTATCGGGCTAAATAAGGGAAAGGCCTATGGGATATTCTTTGACAATAGTTTTAAGACCCATTTTGATTTTGCCCATGAGCGTAGAAATGTTACCAGTTTCTGGGCAGATGGCGGAGAAATGAACTATTATTTTTTCTATGGTCCGGATATGTCTACCGTTGTGGGTGCCTATTCCAACTTAACAGGTACCCCAGAGCTTCCACCCCTTTGGGCATTGGGCTTTCACCAATCCAAATGGAGCTACTATCCAGAGAGTAACGTAAAAGAAATTACAGGTTTGTTCAGGGAGAACAAAATACCGTGCGATGCCATTTATCTGGATATCGACTATATGGATGGTTTTCGATGTTTTACATGGGACAAGAACCATTTTCCCGAGCCAAAAAGAATGATTTCCGAATTGGAAAAAGATGGATTCAAGACCGTGGTAATGATTGACCCGGGAATAAAGATCGATAGGGATTATTGGATCTATAATGAGGCCCTGGAGAACGACTATTTTTGTAAACGTGGTGATGGACCATTGATGCATGGAAAAGTTTGGCCTGGAGAATGTAATTTTCCGGATTTTACAAATCCCGAGGTACGCGAATGGTGGGCGGAGCTCTACAAGGAATTTATGTCGGACATTGGGGTACATGCGGTTTGGAACGATATGAACGAGCCAGCAGTGATGGAAGTTCCCAGCAAGACGGCTCCTTTGGATACCCGTCATGATTACGATGGACATCCCTGTACCCACAGAAAGGCCCATAATGTCTACGGTATGCAAATGGTTAGGGCTACATATGAAGGGGTTAAAAAATATGTGTACCCTAAAAGGCCTTTTGTAATTACTAGAGCCGCATTTGCCGGAACCCAAAGATATTCTTCCACTTGGACCGGAGATAATGTTGCCACTTGGGAGCATCTGTGGATTGCCAATGTTCAAGTACAACGAATGTGTATGAGCGGCTACTCTTTTGTAGGGTCGGATATAGGGGGGTTTGCTGAGCAGCCCAACGGCGAACTCTTTGCGAGATGGATACAACTAGGTGTTTTCCATCCGTTCTGTCGGGTTCATTCCAGTGGGGACCACGGAGACCAGGAACCTTGGTCCTTCGGGTCGGATATTACGGATATCGTTAGAAAATTTGTGGAAATACGTTATCAGTTATTGCCCTACCTATATACCATGTTCTATAAATACAGCAAAGATCATGTTCCTATGTTGAAACCACTTGTTTACTATGATCAAGAGGATACCCAAACGCATTTTAGAACGGACGAGTTCATTTTTGGTAATCAAATATTAGTATGTCCCATACAGGAACCAAATGCCCAAGGTAGGAGGATGTATTTCCCAAAAGGGGAGTGGTATGATTTTTGGACTCAGGAATCCCTGAGTGGTGGCAAGGAGCGTTGGGTAACCGCTGAGTTGGATAAAATACCCATTTATGTAAAAGCAGGAGCGGTCATACCCGAATATCCTGTACAACAGTATGTAGGGCAAATGGTGATAAAGGAGCTCGTATTGGATACCTACTTTAAGTTAGGGATAGAGACATCTGAGGTATATGAGGATGCACAGGATGGATTCGACTATAAAAAGGGTAGGTATTCGCTTCGAAATTTTAAATTGACAGGAAAGGAGAAGTCCTTGACCATACAGCAGTTCAAGGATGGTAGCTTTATAACCAGTTATGAAAAACTAAAATTCAACATTTATGGATTACCGTTTAAAATTGGAAAAGTTCAGGTCGATAATGAGGAAATTGATTTAAAATCCATGGATTCGATTAAGGAAAATTCAATGCTAATTGACAAAAACTTTACGCTTTTGCACATAACCTCAAAATAAAAATTTTGTAATTTTCGATGATTTGAAAAACACTAGAACCATGAGAAGAATAGTTTTAATATTGACCCTTTTTTTGGCGGTTTCAGCTTGTAAGGTGAACCCGTTTACCGGGCAAAAAACATTGAATTTTTATCCAAATAGTCAAATATTTCCAATGGCCTTTGCCCAATATGACCAGTTTCTGGGGGAAAATAACGTTGTTAAGGGTACCGCCGACGCGAATATGATTACAAGGGTGGGACAACGGATTTCTTCCGCAGCGGAGCGTTGGTTGGCTGCCAATGGATATCCCGGTTATTTGAACGATTATAAATGGGAATATAATCTAGTCAAGGATGAAACCGTAAACGCTTGGTGTATGCCCGGAGGTAAAATTGTTTTTTATACAGGAATATTACCTATTTGTCAAGGGGAGACAGGTGTTGCCGTTGTAATGGGGCATGAGGTGGCCCATGCCTTGGCCGATCATGGAGCCCAAAGGATGAGCGCGGGAACTTTACAGCAAATTGGTGCCGTAGCTGGAAATATAGCCATTCAAGACCCGGAAAAAAGAAATATGTTTAACCAAGCCTATGGTATTGGTTCCCAGTTAGGGGTTATGTTACCTTTTAGCCGTAGTCATGAGACGGAAGCCGATCGTATTGGATTGCAGATAATGGCCATAGCAGGGTATGACCCTTACGAAGCGGCTGAACTTTGGAAAAGAATGAAGGCCCAAAGCGGCGGTCAAAGTCCGCCTGAATTTATGAGTACACACCCGTCCAATGACACTAGGATCAATAACTTAACGGCTTGGGCACCTGAAGCAGCGGCCGAAGCTGCCAAATTCGGGGTAACAAGTTTTAAATAGATCATCACAATTTATTGTATATTGAAGCCGTTCAAACGAACGGCTTTTATTTTTTTGGATGGCAAGAACATTGGTTTTAAAGGGAAGTAAAAAGCTATTGAACGCTTGGGCGTTCTATGATTGGGCCAATTCGGTTTATAGCTTGGTAATCTCGTCCGCGGTTTTCCCCATATTCTATGGGGCGCTTTTCAGGGTGGCGGAAATTGAAAAAGTATCGGTGTTCGGTGGAGAAATAGCAAGGGCCCCACTTATTAGTTATACCACATCCCTAGCTTTCGTATTTATTGCCATTATCACTCCATTAATCTCCGGAATAGCTGATTATCTGGGTAACAAAAAAGTCTTCATGCAGTTCTTTTGCTACTTGGGAGGATTGTCCTGTATCGGTTTAAACTGGTTTTCACTTGAAAATATATATTTTGGGCTGCTCTGTTATTTTTTTGGTCTTGTGGGTTTCTGGGTAAGTTTTGCCATCAACAACTCATATCTGCCAGATGTGGCATATCCGGAGCAACAAGATGCCGTAAGCGCAAAAGGTTTCTCTTTAGGGTATATTGGTAGTGTATTGCTGTTATTGGTGAATTTGGCCATGGTAATGAAACCTGAGCTATTTGGTATTACTACGGATGTTAATGGGGTAGCTGAAATAAAGGCGATGAAATATTCATTCGTGTCCGTCGGAATTTGGTGGATAGTCTTTGCTCAATATAGTTTTTACTATCTCCCAAAGGGAAACAAAAGGGAGGGTGTGCGTACAAATGTTATTTTGAACGGATTTAATGAACTAAAAATGGTTTGGCACCAGTTAGGAGACCAAACCCGGTTAAAAAGGTATTTAGGGGCATTCTTTGTTTATAGTATGGCGGTACAGACGGTAATGCTCATTGCTACTTATTTTGGCGAGGAAGAAATAGGATGGGGATCGGATTCAGAACGAACTACAGGTTTAATCATTAGTATCCTAGTCATTCAAATCGTAGCCATTTTTGGGGCTTCGGTTACAGCTTGGGCCTCCAAAAATTTCGGGAATATCAAAACACTCATAGTGATAAATGCATTATGGGTGGTCATTTGTATCTATGCCTATTTTTTGATTACGCCGACCGATTTTTATATCGCTGCCGGATGTGTAGGATTGGTCATGGGTGGTATCCAAGCCTTATCGCGTTCCACGTATTCCAAATTCATACCCGAAACCAAGGATACCACTTCGTTTTTCAGTTTCTATGATGTTGCCGAAAAAATAGGAATAATCATTGGAACATTTCTGTATGGATTCATTGCCCAGTTCACCGGAAGCATGAGAAGTGCCATAATTTTTCTGGGAATCTTCTTTCTAGTGGGAATGTTGCTGCTGACTAGGGTAAGGCCATTAAAAAAGCCCCTTTAATAAGGGGCCTTCCAGTAGTTGATTGTTCGTTTTTCTGATTTTAATATTTTGAAATGTCACCGGAACCGGAGCTTTTGGTGTCCACTTTTTCAGGATTGCCCTTGTAGGTAATATCCCCAGAACCGGATACTCTTGCTTTTAGCATTTTGTTGGCCGTAACTTTAATGTCTGCTGAACCGGAAACGGTGGCATCTACATTGTCTGCTTCCAAATCGAACGCCTTTATATCTCCGCTACCCGATATGGTAGCATCAAAATCTTTCGTGCTGCCGCTCAATGTAATATCCCCGGATCCAGACATACTTGCACTAACGGAGTCGCTGTCCACATCCAAGGTAATGTCCCCGGAACCGGACATGGCCGTATCCAATTTATCCGTTTTTATTGTGGTCTTGCCCACAATATCCCCTGAACCGGACAATGCTATGGCATCTACACTTTCTACGGGAACGGTTATAGTAATACCATTGTTCCAAGAGGATGGTTTTAGGTTAACGCCCCTTTCTGTCTTGATTTCCAATTTTCCATTTTTTACTTCCGTAATTATATATTCCAACAAGTTGGATTCACCCGTTAGCGTTAGTTTTCCTTCTTTTCCATCTACTAGGATAACATCGAACCAACCGGATACCCCAATGGCGTCATAGTCGCCAGTGGATCTATTGATAGTAACTTCGTCCCCGTTACCCTTTATTCTTTTGCCCCATTGTGCGGAGCAGGA
>JAUIGC010000228.1 GCA_030429835.1 Bacteroidia bacterium | reverse complement strand
GGGAAACAGGAGAACCTGGCCAAAAGAAAGCTGTTGCGTATTTAAAGGCCCAATATGAAAGCATGGGTATACCCGCAGCCAAGGCAGATGGTGATTATTTTCAAAAAGTGCCCCTTGAAGTGGCAGGTGTTCCAGAAGGGAGTATCACCATCAACAATACTACTTTCCCCATCGGGGAAGATGTATTGACCTTCACTATGGCCCAAGGTAATTACCAAGATGTGGTCTATGTAGGTTATGGTGTTGAAGAAGCCACTTACTCGGATTATACTGGTTTGGACGTGAACGGGAAGATTGTACTGATCAAGGCTGGTGAGCCCATGAACGCAGATGGCACTTATGTTGTTTCGGGCACTGATGAAAAATCGGTTTGGGGGAATATGTCCGAGGCCATGGAAAAAAAATCCAGTTTGGCCGTGGACAAAGGTGCCAAGGGAATTTTGTATTATGATGCACAAAACTTTCCACGGTACAAGGGTTATTTTGACTTTATGAAGGCCAACAATAGCGGAAAAATGGAACTGGCTGGAGGCACCGATGATGTTTTCCTGATCATGCTCAACGAGAAATCTGCCACTACTATAAAAAAAGATATCGAAGCCAATGCCACACCTGAAAATCTGGTCATATCCCTAAAACTGAATGTGGAAAGTGGAAATGAAAAAGTAGATTCAGAAAATGTGGCAGCCCTTTTAAGAGGAACCGAAAAGCCGAACGAATATATTGTTATTTCTTCTCATTTAGATCACATTGGAGTAAGTGCCAACGGGGAAATCAATAATGGCGCTGACGATGACGGTTCTGGAACCGTAGCTCTTTTGGAAATCGCGGAAGCCTTCAAAACTGCGGCAGATGCAGGTCAAGGTCCTAAGCGTTCCATTGTTTTCCTGCACGTAACCGGAGAGGAAAAAGGGCTTTTGGGTTCAAGATATTACACGGATATGGATCCCATACTTCCTTTGGATCAAACCGTGGCCAACCTTAATATAGATATGATCGGGCGGATAGACCCAAAATATGCGGGAGACAGAAACTATTTGTATTTAATAGGTTCAGACAAATTGAGTACGGAACTCCACAACTTATCGGAAGAGGTAAACAAGAAATACACCAACATTGAGTTTGATTACACTTATAATGATGAAAACGACCCCAATCGTTTTTACTATAGAAGTGACCATTACAACTTTGCGAAGAACAACATTCCTATTATATTTTATTTTAACGGTACGCATGCCGACTATCACCGACCTGGTGACACACCCGATAAAATAAACTATGATCTGTTGGAAAACCGTTCCCGACTTATTTTCCACACGGCTTGGGAAATAGCCAATCGTCCCGATAGACTTGTGGTAGATAAAGCAGCCGATTAATCGCAAAACGTTTTAGAAAATTAAAAGCTCTTGGAAACAAGGGCTTTTTTTTCAAAAGCTATAGTTGTGTCCAATTGTTATGGTCAGTTCATTGGAATTGCCGGTCGACAGTCTTTTAAATAATTGGATTAAGTTTAAATGGAAGTTGTGTTTCTCCTTTAGCACATAGTTTAAATTCAACCTAAGGTTGGTAATTTGGTTTTGTACTGTACTTGATTTACCGGTATTATAGGAAATGCCAAAGTTTGTATTTAAGGTATTTTCTAAAAATCTGTTGTTCAGATTTACGGTGGGTCCCCAAGTAGTGGCATTTTCAATGCCAATCCTATTTAAGGTTCCATTAAGAGCAGTGGTAATGTTTATATTGTTTTTAGGCATCCCCAAGGTATAGGATACATTTCCATTGTGGAACGTTGAGGCGTTTCCCAACCGTACTACTCCATTCTCTGAATTGGAAACATCTGCCAGTGCATAATTCACATTCAGGTTTTGCTGAAATTGCTCCTTTTTTGAAACAATATAGTTGATGTTGAAGTTTGCATTTTGGGACAGCTGCCTATAATCCAATAGTTCTAAATCATTATCCAACAGGTTATCATCGTTGATTACATCGAATTGATTTACCTTGGAATTGGTAAAAGTGGTAAAATTGGAATATGAGCCAGATAGGGTTAGTACCTCTGAAGCATTGTATGTTGCATTGAGGAATCCTACTGCCCTATTCATTGCCCGTTCTTTTTGATTGTTCAGATCGTCTCGCTGATACCCCATGCTAAATGAAAGGTTCAGTTTATCATTAAACAAAACAGTATTGGAATTTAAAGTGATGTTTTCAAAATCATTGTTGAAAAAATAAGCGCCAAGAGTTTCGTATCCCGGTGCAATACGCTCATAGGCAAGACCCAAGGTAGATTTGTCAAAACTATAGTCCAAACCAGTTCGCAAAGCATCAAAATATTGTGTGGAAGCTCTTTTATTTAAGAAAAAGCCCGTCAAGCTTCCTTTATTATTGGATAGAGATTCTGCCCGTAAATCCTGCGTTAGGGCAGATGTGGCATATGTGGCATTCACTTGCAAATTTTCTTTTATTCTGTAGGAGCCTTCAAAGCTCAAAACCAAATTTTCTTTTGGGCTGACTTCTTGTTCAACAGGGGGAATGGCTATAGAACGAATATTATCCTTGGCATAAAACGCAATTACCCCTATACTGTAAAATTCCTGCTCATACCCTATTTTAAGTCCGTACCCCATCCTTTGGAAAGTTGGTATGGACTGTTCATCATCATACTCGATTGCCTTTAACAAACGGCCGGACATAACACTTACTTTCCACAGTCCATTTGGGGTTAAATCTATCCCTGCCCCCGTAAATTGATGTCCATTTAAAGTGTATGGAGAAAAACTCATGGTCACATCACCAATATGTCCTTGAATCCATTTGTATTTCGGATGAAGGCTTAATCTATTTAGACTAAAAGGAAGGTTATAATTCAACTGCTCTCCTTGATTGGAGTAACTATAACTGATGGGCATACTAAATTGATATAGCCCAATAGTTAGGTTTCCTTGAAGAAAATAAGTAAAGGGTTGCCTACCCAATTCTTGATTGAAATGATAAAAAATGCCATTGGACGAGATTCCTCCTCCAACTTTAAAGGCCTTACCTTTTCCCAGAGTTTCCAAATCCACGGTTTGGGCGGATACAATAGCAACAAAAAAGAAAAAATATAGAGCGAGCCAACTTTCTTTGGAAATAGTAAAAGGCATGGAAAAAAATGAAGATTGGGAAGAAATAACTCTTACAAATAGCATTCTCCTCTTGGGTTTTTCCCATGAAGAGAATAACTATTCATTAAAAAATGCTTTGACCTTAAAATTGATAGGATGTCACCAATTCGTTGTTCTGGTTGACAAACACTCTATCGTCAACTATATCAACAAGATAGTTTGGGGTTTTATCCATTAGATCTATTTCCTTTTCAATTTTCCCAGTAGCTTTTTTTACCATAAAAATAGAATGCTTGGTCGGTGCCGTTTCACTTTTCACCTTTGTCACTAAAAAATGATGGTCACGGGTCTGTTTTGAATTAAAATAGCGTGTTTTGGTAACTTCCAACACAGGTTGCATTGTATGACCATTATCCACGTAAAGTCCTGCCAGCAGAGATGTTTGTCGCCCTGCACCATTCTGATCCAATGTAGTTCGGTATACCCCATTGGACAGATCGGCAAGCATATTAATATTCTCAATGGAACCTGCAATGTCCAAATCAACACCTAAAAATGCACTGCCGGCAAAATCGCCCAATGCAATCAGTGCATCTGTTGAGGAGGGAGGTTGGTAATAGTTTGTGTAGATTAGTTTGCCATCTTTTGCCAACAAGGATACATGTTGGTCAGTGAACAAAAAGTAGCCTTTTCCGTTCACATATTCGGCTTGTAATGGTGTCTTCCTGGACACTTTTTCCAACGCAACATCTGTCGCAAAGAGGTCAATATCCCCACTTTCCAAATTGAACTTATATCCATTACCGTTCTCATAAATAACAACTTTGTCTTCATGTTCATCGTAGGCAACTGCCGGTATGGAACGAAATTTTACGTCTTTCTTCCAAACATCCTTTCCAGATTCATAATCAATAATATTGGAACGTTCTGTGGAGATGTACATTACACCCTTGTCGGTAAGACTATTGAAATAGGCGTAACCATTTATTTTAACATTCCATACTTTTTTCCCGTTGGCATCTATTCTGGCCATTTGACCCACTTTCTCTCCTTTGCCTATGGCAATAAAATCGCTTCCATTAGGAATAACCTCAGTCAATGGGTCCATTTTAAAGCTTTTTTTCCAAAGCAAATTATTGGTGTTGGGATCTATAATGTTAAACCCTTCAGTCTCTACTAAAATCAAATTGTCCGTATCGTCATCCTTGACAAGATCAATCATATAACCTCTTAATTTTAGTTTGCCCGGGGTAATATCTTCTCCAGTTTTGGGATCAAGGATGGTTAGCTTATTGGACTTTTTAATCCCAATATAAATGCTATTACTTATGGATGAATATACCAATGCCTTGATTTTCTTATTGGCCTCATAATGCCAAAGTTTACTTCCATCTTTTGGGTTTATGACATAGATTTCATCATCGATACCTATAATCATGTTTCCATTTTGATCAAATTGTGGCTCATGGTCTATAAATGATACTCCCCCAAAAGCTTTCTGCAATAG
>JAUIGC010000227.1 GCA_030429835.1 Bacteroidia bacterium | reverse complement strand
AAGAACAGGTTTGGGATTATTTAAAATTTGAAACATAAGTAGGTTAAGTTTTTTTGTATTTGTACTAATTCAATTTTGTCTTATCGCAAAGGGTTTCCCAGATAGATAGGTAAGGTAGGTAATGCTATCTTCCTCTATCATTTGCACCCTATCCTCAGGAAAGTCAGTCCCGGGATATGAAATGGTATAAATATTTCCATCAATGGTCCATTTAAAATCCGTTAAATAAGTGACCTCACCATTCCGGTAACCATGGAATCTTCCCAGGTATACGTCATTGAAAATCCATTCCTCCTTATCTATTACCATTTTATTATTATTCATGGCCGATTTAACATCATTCTTCCAAATTCCAATTACAGGGTCATTATTTTCCTCGATCTTGGAACAGGAAACCAAAAACAACAGCAGCAAAAGGGGACTATACAAAGATTTCATAAATAGGTTAAGTTTAGAGTGATTTGGGATTCACTTTTTAACTTCAAATCAAAAATATGTAATCTTTTTCTTACATTTTTATTTTTGTGGCAAAACCTATTTTCATTGTGGTGTAATCAGTTAAAATTGTTATTTATGATTATTTGGCTCTGCTAACTTTAATAAACAAAGGTTGATTACGACATATTCTAGTTTTCAAGGACGTAATTGTGTGGCCATATAGTGTTAAAGGATTGAGGCCTTAGAATTGCAGATTTAGATAATGAAAATGTACTTTTTTATTCATCAAAAATTTTATGGCTAATATTATTAAACAAAAAAAGAGCAACCTGGGGAAAGTTGCTCTTTTATTTTTTTACTTTATGACTTACAGCATGAATAGCTTTTTGGTCAATCGCACAAAACCACTAAAAAAATCGTTGTGATAGACTTGTACTTTTTCTTCTCTGGGGATATAATTTTGGGTATCCATTTTAGGTTAAGTTTTGCTTGTACTTCGGGTTTATTATATCATTGAAGTAAAGATAAAAACAAAAAATAATTGCACTCAATTTTTGTTGTGAATCCACTTGGGATTGTTGTGAATAAAATGAAATCATTTTATTTGTCGACGAAATGCATCCCTACCATTCCTAATCCAAGTTCATTTCCGGAACTTCCCCGTCAACAATTAAACGACCTTCCGTTGCAGCTTTTATTTCCTCCACGGATACGCCAGGGGCTCTTTCCAATAAAATAAAACCATCTGGACCCACTTCCAAAACGGCCATATTGGTAACTATCTTCTTTACGCATTTGACCCCAGTAAGGGGAAGAGAACATGCTTTAAGCAATTTGGACTCTCCTGCCCTGTTCGTATGCATCATGGCAACGATAATGTGTTCTGCTGAGGAAACCAAATCCATGGCACCACCCATTCCCTTGACCATTTTGCCCGGAATTTTCCAATTAGCTATATCACCGTTTTCCGCAACTTCCATAGCTCCTAATATGGTTAGGTCCACATGTTGTCCGCGAATCATGGAAAAACTTGTGGCAGAATCAAAAAAGGAAGCCCCTGGAAGGGTGGTTATGGTTTGCTTTCCGGCATTGATGACATCGGCATCTTCATCGCCCTCATAGGGAAACGGACCCATTCCCAAAACTCCATTCTCACTTTGGAACTCAACACTGATATCATCCCTAACAAAATTGGCCACCAATGTAGGAATTCCAATTCCTAGGTTTACATAATAGCCGTCCTTTACCTCTTTTGCAATTCGTTTTGCGATTCCGTTCTTATCCAACATCTTTTAGTCTCTTTTTCTTACGGTTCGTTGTTCAATTCGTTTCTCATACCCTTTTCCCTGAAAGATTCGTTGGACAAAAATTCCGGGAACATGGATTTGATTGGGGTCCAGAGATCCTGCAGGTAGCAATTCCTCTACCTCGGCTACGGTTATTTTGGCCGCTCCACACATGCAAGGGTTAAAATTCCGTGCCGTCCCCTTGAAAATTAAATTCCCTGCTTCATCCCCTTTCCAAGCTTTGACGAATGCAAAATCGGCTTTAAAAGCCTCCTCCAAAACATACATCTTGCCATTGAACTCCCTGGTCTCCTTCCCCTCTGCAACCTCAGTTCCATACCCAGCAGGCGTATAAAATGCTGGGAAGCCTCCTTGCGCCGCCCTACACTTCTCGGCCAAGGTCCCCTGTGGCGTTAGCTCAACCTCAAGTTCCCCACTTAACATTTGCCGTTCAAATTCATCATTTTCTCCCACATAGGACGAAATCATTTTTTTAATCTGATGCTTATGAAGTAAAAGTCCCAGGCCAAAGTCGTCTACTCCCGCATTATTGGAGATACAGGTAATGTTTTTTATACCCAATCGTACCAATTCGGCAATGGCCATTTCCGGAATTCCACAAAGGCCAAATCCCCCTAACATAAAGGTCATTCCATCCTTTACCCCTTTAAGGGCCTCTTCAACATTAGATACCGTTTTCCTGATCATAATATGCTTTACATGTTATATTACTAAAATAAGGCTTTTAAATTGAAAAAAATAAAAAAAGCCCCGGTCATTCCCGGGGCTTTTTTAAAAATTAAATAATCGATTTCTTGTTAAAAATCCAAATCGTCCAAGTCGTTCTCAATATCAGTATCCTGCGGTTTATCTTCCTCAAATTTGGCACAATCTGTTATAATGGACATGTTTTCAGGTTCTTCAAAATCTTCCTTGGAAACACCCAATTCTTCGTTCGCATAATTCTTTTTCATATACAATCCCCAAATTGGCAACGCCATGGAAGCTCCCTGCCCGTATGCAATATTTTTAAAGTGAATCGATCTTTCCTCACCACCTACCCAAACACCTGTAACCAAGTTGGGCACTATTCCCATAAACCAACCATCACTGTTGTTTTGAGTAGTACCCGTTTTTCCAGCAATAGGATTAGTTAATTCATATGGATACCCCGTGATAATTTCCTTATATACCGTATTGTTTTTATTGTAGGAATGTCTTAATCTCGTCCCTGATCCCCCTTGGGTCACACCTTTCATAAGATCTATCATAGCATAGGATACCTCTTTGCTCAAAACGTCCTTGGTTTCGGGAACATACTCATATAGCACTGTACCATTTTTATCCTCAATCCTAGTCACCATCACGGGTTTCACATAAACCCCCTGGTTAGCAAAAGCTCCATAGGCACCGACCAAATCATATATGTTCGCGTCCAAGGTTCCCAAGGCAATGGAGGGTACTTCTGGAATATCTCCAGACATGCCCAAGTTCTTTGCTATAGCAACCACGGATTTTGGCCCTACTTTATCGATTAATTGTGCGGTTACTGTATTTACCGAATTGGCCAGGGCATGTTTTAGGGTCATTTCCTTCCCTGTATATTTAAAGTCTGAATTCCTTGGGCACCATGCTTCCATATTGCCATGTTTACCGGCTTCAATACAATACTGGGTATCTGGTAAAGTCTCACAAGGAGAAAGTCGTAATTGATCAATGGCCGCCGCATAGACAAAAGGTTTAAAGGTAGACCCCACCTGTCTCGCACCTTGGATGACATTATCATATTGAAAATGTTTGTAATTGATGCCACCTACCCAAGCCTTTACATGACCTGTTTGTGGCTCCATGGACATCATCGCGGCCCTCAAGAAAGTCTTGTAATACCGTATAGAGTCCATAGGGGTCATTATGGTGTCCTTCTCGCGAGTATCACTTTTCCAATCGAAGACCGTCATCTCCGTCTTTTTGGTAAATGAATTTCTAATTTCTTCTTCCGATTTCCCCGCCGCTTTCATCTCCCTCCATCGATCCGAATTTTTCATGGCCCTTTCCATAATGCCTTCTGTTTCTTCCGGGGTTAGGTCAGAAAATGGAGTGGTGGGATTTCTATCTTTGGTATTCTGATTGAAAAACTCGGCTTGAAGATTGGCCATATGTTGATATACCGCCTCTTCCGCATTAGCTTGCATTTTGGAATCTATAGTGGTATATATTTTTAAGCCATCCAAATAGATATTCCATTTGTCCCGTTCTCCAGGTAAGGCAGGTTTTGGATTTTTATCGATCCAATTCTTCATGAAACGTTGCAAATACATTCTAAAATAAGTGGCCAGCCCTTCACGATGGTTCTCTGGATTGTAATTGATATCCATTTTCAACGCCTGCAGTGAATCTTTCTCCTGTTCGGTTATATAGTCATACTTGGCCATCTGGGCCAGTACAACATTTCTTCGCGTTTTAACCATTTCCTCCCTTCGAAGGGGATTAAATAAAGACGAGTTTTTAAACATACCCACCAACATAGCGGATTCCTCAATCTTTAAATCTTTGGGTTCCTTGCCAAAATAAATCCGGGCCGCAGAGCGGATACCATCTGCATTGTTTCCAAAATCGTAAATATTGAAATACATACTGATGATTTCTTCCTTGGTGTAGCTGCGTTCCAATCTAGTGGCCAAGACCCATTCCTTTACCTTTTGTTTAAGGGCATCTAACTTACTTCTAGATCGTACCCCAACAAAAAGCTGTCTCGCCAACTGTTGACTGATTGTACTGGCTCCTCCCCTAGTGCCTAAAAAGAAAAATGCCCTTACCGTTCCCCTAAAATCAATTCCTGAATGTTCTTGAAAACGTGCGTCCTCGGTGGCTACCAAGGCGTTTACCAAGTTCTCAGGAAGATCTTCATATT
>JAUIGC010000226.1 GCA_030429835.1 Bacteroidia bacterium | reverse complement strand
TAAATACAGTTTAAAATAATATGGCACTTACCATCTCTTACATTATCATCGCGATCTATAGTATTGCACTGCTGTTGATCTTCTTTTACAGTTTGGCTCAATTGAATCTTTTGGTCAATTACCTTTCACAAAAAAGAAAGAACCAGACCGCTCCAAAATTCAATTTATTGGATCCCAGGGAAATTCCATTTGTGACCATTCAGCTACCCGTGTATAACGAGGAATATGTCATGGAACGCCTTTTGGAGAACATCGCCAAAATAGAATATCCAAAAAGTAAATTGGAAATCCAGGTGTTGGATGATTCTACCGATGACTCGGTTGCCGTTACCGCGCAACGAATTTCCGAACTACAGGAAACAGGGTTGGACATACAACATATTCGTAGGACCGATAGAACGGGCTTTAAGGCCGGTGCCCTAAAGGAAGGACTAAAGATTGCCAAGGGCGAGTTCATTGCCATCTTTGATGCCGACTTTATGCCGTCTTCCGATTGGTTAAAGAAAACCGTCATCTATTTTAAAGACCCTGAAATTGGCGTAGTACAGACCCGCTGGGGACACTTGAACCGCGACTATTCCACCTTGACCAAAATACAGGCTTTTGCCCTCGACGCCCACTTTACATTAGAACAAGTAGGCAGAAATGCCAAAGGACACTTTATCAATTTTAACGGTACCGCAGGTATTTGGAGAAAAGAGACCATCTTGGATGCCGGTAACTGGGAGGGTGACACCTTGACCGAGGATCTGGACCTAAGCTACCGTGCCCAATTAAAGAACTGGAAATTTAAATATTTGGAGGATGTTGAGACTCCTGCCGAGCTTCCCGTCGTAATCAGTGCAGCGCGTTCCCAACAGTTCCGTTGGAACAAGGGCGGTGCGGAAAACTTTAGAAAAACCGTTTGGAGTGTGATCACTGCCAAGAACATACCTTTTAAGACCAAGTTCCATGGCGTGATGCACCTGTTGAACAGTAGTATGTTCCTCTGTGTGTTTTTGGTAGCCCTTTTAAGCATACCTGCGCTGTATATCAAAAACACTTTTGGACACTTGGATTGGGTTTTCTCATTGTTGAACCTCTTTGTGGTAAGTACCATTATTCTTTTTATCTGTTATTGGTTTACCTATAAGAGTGTACAGGGTAGTAGTTTTGATGGATTCATAGACTATATCAAATTGTTTTTTACCTTTTTCTCGGTGGCCTTGGGCTTTTCCCTGCACAATTCTCTGGCCGTACTTGAAGGCCATATGGGCAAACGCAGTGAATTTGTACGTACCCCAAAATTCAATATCAATAATTTGACCGAGAGTTGGAAGGGCAATAAATATTTGGCCAAGAAACTGTCTCCTAATATGATTTTGGAATTCGCCTTAATGTTGTATTTCCTTTTTGGCATGTACAGTGCGGTTCCACTAAACGATTTTGGACTCTTTCCGTTCCACTTTATGTTGTTCCTAGGCTTTAGCTTTGTATTCTTTAAAAGCTTAACGGCCAGGGCATAAAAGACAAAATTTTAAAATATAAAGGACGGCGATGGCCGTCCTTTTTTATGCCCGTATATTATTATTGGTTATATTCCGTATATAAAAAAAGTATGGATCATTAATGATTTATACACCTACGTTAGGCACAAAAAATGAAAAAAATAGCATACTACTTATTATTTGCTGTAATTCTGAGTGGTTGTTCAACATTTCACAGGATGAAATCAAATAAAATATTGGCAAATGCCGACATGAACAGCTCTTCATTTTATGCAGTAGTTCCCTTCGAGTATATCTCAAGTCTACCGGTGTTTGAGGTCTCAATTCAAGGCGAAAACTATCGATTCATTTTTGACACAGGTGGATATACTGTTTTTTCTGATGAACTAACCAATAGATTAAATGGTGTTAAGAAAGCAAGTTATATCGACGTGAAGGATGGGAATAGTACCATCAGTAGAATCGATACTTACGTATTAAATAAATTAGAAATAGGTGGTATTACTTTTTCCGATGTGGGTTTTGCCAACATTGGATTTACTGAATCTGAGTGGTTCAAGTGCTTAGGTCTCGATGGTACCATCGGTCCAAATATTATGAAAGAAGCATTTTGGCAATTTGACTCCAAAACACAGCTTATTACTTTTACAGATAATAAAAATAAGTTAGATGTTGTGAGTAGTGGCATTAAAGTTCCGATTTACACAGATAATGTTTTCAAGCCAAGTGTTGACCTGAAAATTGGCAATGATACTAAAAGAGTTGGTTTTGATACTGGCTTTAATAGCTTTTTAAAACTAATTGACAAACCAGAGTCATCGGTACTTAAGGGATATCCATCAGTAGTCCGATTAGGCAATAGAAGTAACGCAGGCAATAGCGTGATTTATTCAGACACCAGAATGATAAAGGTTGATAGCATTAAGCTCAATGGATTGATTTTTAAAGATGTTATTACCTCAGTAGGTGATAGATTTTCGAGTGACTTGTTAGGAAGTAAACTCTTTGATTATTTTAGGATAATGATGGACCTTTCTGGAGGAGAAATGTATTTAGATGAGATTGAGGAAGATACCTTGATGCAAAACAGTATAGAATCGTTCGGATTTGGATTGGATTTTAGAGATGGAAAAGTCGTAATCGATTATGTGTATCAACCAAGTACTGCAAATAAAAAGGGAATAAAACCAGGCCAATTGGTTCTCAATATAAATGGTCAAAATTTTGAATATTCAAGCTATTGTGATTTTATAAATAATTTTAAAGACATTGGTGGTGAAGCAATGGAAATTGAATTACTAATAGATAACAAGCCATATTTAATAAGCTTGACAAAAGAAAAAATATTATAATTCCGTGCCTAACAACGGCTATACGTAATGCGGGTTTTGATGCTTAAAAAAAAGTAAATGAATATTAATAAACATAGCAGTCTACTGAAAGTGACGTGCATTTTAATCCCGCACTAGGCATAGCCAAACAGATGATGTTTAATTATTCATATCATTTCTTTTGTTTTCAGAGGAATTCATGGGTCGCTCCGCTCGGTTTCCTGCGGCGTACTTTTGTCGCATTGCTGGCGCAATTCCCACACCAAAAGCAAGTAGACATCATTGCCGCGCTATGCCAGATTACATTGGCCGTAGGATAAGGGACATTCTTGCAAAGAACGCCACTACGGCTCTGCTAATTGACATATCAGGACGTTCTATTTAATCTGGTCGACCAATTTTATTCCCAATACCGCTTTATCGGGCAATTGAGATTTTTAATGTTGCTTCCGATTGGAATTTACCTCTGGACTTTAATCAAAAAATGGAGAACCGAAAACTTACTTTCAGTTTTGACAGTTCTCGTTTTTTATGAGTTATCTGAATTTCCAATTTTAATTGGACGATGGGTTCGAATAAAATAAAAACCGTTTGCTAACACAGTTTATAATTATTTGCGGTCCGGTTCCCAAAAATGGAATCCATAACAATCAAAAGTCAAAGAAATTTTTCCAATTTTGGTATTACGCAAAGTTGGTTGAACATGTACTTGCGAGTATTTTTACACCAATTTCTATACGACATTAAACCAACCTTTTAAACTTTCAGATTATGAAACCGAAAACTGTAGAGGAATATATTAAAGATGCACCTGAAGCCGCACAGGAAAAGGTTAAGGAACTGCGTTCTCTTTTACGCGATGTCTCGCCAAAGGCAACCGAAACATTAAAATGGGGGAAACCGGTATTTGAATCAAAAACGATACTCTATGCCTATTCCGCACACAAATACCATTTAAGTTTTATTCCCACCGGACCTGCGTTAAAGCCCTTTGAAAAAGAACTAGCAGGTTATACCGTAAAAAAAGATTCCATTCAATTTACCTATTCCAAACCATTACCTAAAGCGCTTATCCGTAAGATTGCCGAATACAGAGTGCAGGACGTTGAGGAAAATGATGCAAAGTGGAAGTATTAACACCACCTACAATAAAAAGACAATCTGATGCAAAAATTTGAAGGTTCCCCCCCATTACCTTTCAAAAGAAGAAACAATAACTAAAAAATACAGGCAATAGAACAATATTTGTGGTAGAATAAATTTTTAGTGTAAATTTAACACTAATAAAATTTAAACACTGAACCCATATGAAACCAAAAATAAGGGCTTTTATCGTACTACTTTTTGTTGCAGGAATAAGTTTTACCGCTTGTAAAACCGACCCGGAACCAAATAAAGAGGTAAACCTAGAAATTGAAACCACCCATGGTAAAATAACCGGCACCTTAAATGATAGCGTTTATGCCTACAAAGGAATTCCCTATGCCAAGGCCGAACGATTTATGCCTCCCAAGGACCCAGAGGCCTGGGAAGACGTACGCGAATGTACCGATTTTGGACCCGTGGCCAGACAAGTGGTGCCCTGGTATCCTGATGAGATGCAGAGCGAGACCGACCTGTTTAGCCTTAATGTCTGGACCCGCGGAATAAACGACGGTAAAAAACGTCCGGTTTTGGTTTGGTTACATGGAGGTGGCTTCTTTGTGGGTGCCAGTAACGACCCTATGACCTATGGAGAAGCCTTGGCCAAAAAAGGAGATATTGTCATGGTTTCGGTCAATCATAGATTAAACATTCTAGGATTTCTTGATCTTTCCAAGTATG
>JAUIGC010000225.1 GCA_030429835.1 Bacteroidia bacterium | reverse complement strand
CTGATACCCTGATCTTTTATGGCGTATTTTTTGAACTCTTTTCCGTAATCCATAAACTCTTAATCGATTTTTAGTAGTAAAAAAAGGTGCCGAAAAATAAATTTCCGGCACCGTAAAGATACTTAATTTATTGTTTGGATATTATCCGTAAACTTCTTTCACAAAGTTTTCATAAGTTACCTCTTTGGTCTTAAGATTTGCTTTTTCCTTGTAGAGGTTCAATAATTTTTGGCTCATCAACTGCTCGGATAAACGCTTTACCTCGTCTTGGTTTCCTAAAACCCTTGCGGCTATATTGTCCAATTCCTCCTCTTTTGGGTCCAGCTGTCCAAATTGGGCCATTTGTGATTTAATGAAACCTTTGGCAAATTCCTTCAATTCGTCGAATTGAACCTGTAGATCGTTATCCTTGATTATTTTACCTTCTATCAATTGGTACCTCAATCCTTTTTCGGATTTTTCATACTCTTCACTGGCCTCTTCAGGGGTCAATTCCTTGTCTCCGGTCATTTGAATCCATTTGGTCAAAAACCCGGATGGTAGATCAAACTTGGTATTTTCAATGAAATATTCCGTTACATCGTTCAGCAACTTCTGGTCTGCCTGTTGCTCGAACTGCTTTTCGGAATCTTCAGCAATACGCTCCTTCAATTCCTTTTCTGACTTAACGGCATCTTCACCAAAAAGCTTATCGAATAGTTCTTGGTTCAATTCCGCAGGTTCTCTTTCGTTAATTTCGGTTATGGTAAAATCAACCTCAATATCCAGATTATCCGCTTTATCCCTGGCGATTCCCAAAATGCTGGAAAGTAAATGGTCATCCTTTAAAAGGCCTTTGGTCTTTAAAGTGACAACTTCCCCGACTTTTTTACCCAACAATGCGTCAATTGCTTTTTTACTTTTAAGCTTCTCGATTTCCAAAAGAGCTTTGTTGTCTATTCCTTCCTCTTCGTTCGTAAAATTTCCGGAAACTTCGTCCTTTTTGCCAACTTCATCCTTGCTTACAAGTTTGCCGTATTGCTTCTGGATACGCTCTACTTGCTCATTGATCATCTTTTTGTCGGCTACGATTTTATAGTGTGTAATAGCCTTTTTTGTTTTTAAGGGTACTTCAAATTCCGGTGCAAGCCCTAATTCGAATTCAAAATCCAGTTCCTCTTGGTCCCAGTCAAAATCATCTTTTTGTTTTGGTAATGGATTTCCAAGGACGTCCAGCTTCTCCTCGGTAAGATATTTGTTAAGGTTGTCTTGTAACAATTTGTTCACTTCGTCCACCAAAACCGCCTTTCCATACTGTTTTTTTATAAGCCCCATAGGAACTTGTCCCTTTCTAAAACCTGGTATATTGGCTTGTTTTTTATAATCTTTAAGGATGGTGTCTACCTTATCCTGATAGTCTTCCTTGGTGATAGCGACCTTTACAACCGCGTTTAAGTCATCTATCTGCTCTTTTGTAATGTTCATTCCTTCAGTATCTTCTTAATTACTTTAATAAAACGGGAGGCAAAATTACTTTATTTTCTGATGTTGACCAAGTTTTTAAAGGTCTGAATTTCAAATAATAACTGCTATTTGTCTTCTTTAAGCAAGGAATACAATATGGACTGTAAAAATGAGAGCAAAAGGCTGAACAAGAGTGCCCACCAAAGTCCGTCAACGTTAAATCCGTCTATCAAATTATCGGCCAATAGAATGATCAGGGCATTGATAATCAATAAGAAGAGGCCAAAGGTCAAAATGGTGACAGGTAAGGTGAGTATAACCAAAATAGGTTTCACCAAAAAGTTCAAAAGGCTTAGTACTATGGCCACGATTATGGCGGTCATATAGGAATCTACAAATACATGTGGAAGAAAGTTGGCCAATAGAACAACGGCCAAAGCGCTTAGTAAAATGCGAAGAATAAGTTTCATATAGTGTTGGTTTAGTTTCTTTTAAAGGTACTAAAATATTGTCATTGCGGTTTAAAGGTTTTTTCTTTAATACGACGTTTTCATTTTAAAAATTGAAACGACTTCTCAAAAAATTGCTCGGGATTTTCAGCATGGAGCCAGTGGCCTGCATTATCAATAACCTCTATTTTGGCATTAGGGAAATGTCTTTTTATCTGAGCACTATCGGGATCCGAAACATATTCTGATTTGCTGCCTTTCAAGAAAAGTGTGGGGCCATCGTAGTGCTCAGAACTGGAAATATTTTCCCCAACTTCCTCCATTTTTTCGCTGAGGACGGCCAAGTTCATTCTTAATCCAAACTTACTATCCTTTGTCCTGTAGAGATTTTTCAGTAAAAACTGACGCACACCAAAGTTTTTTAAATATTTTTTTAGTTGGTCATCCGCATCCCCCCTCGTTTCTATTTTGTCCAGTTCTAAATGGTTAAGAGCACTAAGTATATCATGGTGATGGGGCGGGTAGAATCTTGGGGCGATATCCGCCACTAGTAATTTCTCGGTTAGCTGGGGATAAGTACAAGCAAATTGCATAACCGTTTTACCTCCCATAGAATGCCCTATGAGAGCCGTTTTCTGTATATTCTTGTTATTAAGGTAATCAAAAAGGTCTTTGGCCAAAAGGTCATAATTGAATTCTTCGGACCAAAAACTTCTTCCATGGTTCCTTTGGTCGATCAAGTGAACCTCAAAACCATTTTCAGCATATCGGCTGCCCAATGTTTTCCAATTATCGGACATGCCAAGGAATCCGTGTAAAATGCATAATGGTTTGCCGCTTCCTATAATGTTGGAGTATAAAATTGGATTCATTTCAGTTTGTTTAAATACATGTTCACCACATTGTCCAAACCTAAATAAATAGATTCGCAAATTAAGGCGTGGCCAATGGATACTTCCAATAGTCCCGGAATATTTTGACTAAAATAATGGATGTTGTCAAGGCTGAGGTCATGACCGGCGTTGATGCCAATATTAAGCTCATTTGCCTTTTTGGCAGCATCGATAAAAGGCTTAATTGCCGATTTTTTATCGGAAGGATAGCCCGTGGCGTAACTTTCGGTGTAGAGTTCAATTCTATCTGTTCCAGTGGCCTTGGCACCTTCAACCATTTTGGTGTCTGGGTCCACAAAGATAGAGGTACGTATGCCGGCATTCTTAAACTTGCGGATTACCTCCGTTAAAAAATCTTTGTGTTTTATAGTATCCCACCCGGCGTTGGAGGTAATGGCATCTTCTGCATCCGGCACTAAGGTTACCTGGTCCGGCAGCACTTCCAGCACAAGTTCAATGAATTTTGGGTTAGGGTTCCCTTCAATATTGAATTCGGTCGTAACAATTTTCTTTAAGTCTCGGGTATCTTGGTATCGAATATGTCGTTCGTCCGGTCTTGGATGAACGGTTATTCCCTGTGCCCCGAATCTCTCAATGTCGGCCGCCACTTTTAAAAGATCAGGTACGTTTCCGCCTCTGGCATTCCTAAGTGTGGCTATTTTGTTCACGTTAACACTAAGTTTCGTCATATTGTCGATTGTATATTAAAAGGACCCCAAAAATACGAATTAGGCATGCCTTTTGATATTATTAATTGTTATTTTGCGTTATAATTTAGGCTATGAATATTCAACAACATATAATTTCCAATCTTCCTGTTTTTGATATCAGTACCACTTGTGGGGAGATTATGGAATTTTTTAAGGAGAATACATATTCCCATATTGCCATCATGGAGAAGGATAGGTTTTTAGGTGTCTTTTCGGAAAATGATATGGATGTGGTTTCCGCCGATTCCAAAATGAACGAATACCGATATGACCTGGAAACATTTTTTGTGCGTAAGGAAACAAGTTGGTTGGACGTCTTGGAGGTGTTTGCTCGAAACGAGGCCAATCTTGTGCCCATTTTGGACGAAGTAGAAAGGGTAGAGGGATATTATGATTTGACGGATATCGTAGCTGTCTTCATCGACACCCCGTTCTTTACAGATCCAGGTAACATATTGGTTGTCGCCACGGGAATCAAGAATTATTCCTTCAGCGAGATTTCACAGATTGTAGAAAGTAATAATGCCCGATTCTTAGGCGGTTTTATTACGGATATGCAAAATGATGTGGTACAGGTCACCATTAAAATCAGTACATCGAACTTTGACAAGGTCGTACAGACTTTTAGGCGTTATAATTACCAAATTATTTTTGGAAATAGCGATGACCAGTTTATAGAGGATTTAAAGAATAGATCAGACTATCTTGATAAGTACCTAAATGTCTAGTGAGAAATGAGCCATTGTAATCCTAAATACCCACCCGGATTTTGAATGGCGAATTACATCTGACCATTTAAAAAATAAAAATTGAACAGATGAAAGTTGCCATTTACGGCCAAACATACCAGGACAATGCCATAGAATATGTGCAGGAACTTTTGAATGAACTTCATAAGGCATCTGCAGAAGTTTTTGTAGAAGAAGAGTTCTATGCTTTGTATAAGGAGAAAAACGGTCTCGGTAATTATCCTACCTTCACTCCCGATTATGGTCTGGATGCTTCCTTCGATATGTTCGTAAGTTTTGGCGGAGACGGCACCATTCTAAGGGCTACCACTTTTGTTAGGGACTTAGGTATACCCATTGTAGGGGTAAATACGGGAAGACTTGGGTTTTTGTCCACTTTTAAGAAAGAAGAAGTTAAAA
>JAUIGC010000224.1 GCA_030429835.1 Bacteroidia bacterium | reverse complement strand
AGACCAACGAAGATGGTAATTATCTGTTTTCCATCATGAGAGGTTTTAGGTTGGAACGTTTGTTAAGACGTATGCTGGACGAGGACGAATTCCTATCGGATTATGGTATAAGGTCGCTATCAAAATATCACGAGAAGCATCCCTTTGTCTTTAAGCATCATGGACATCATCAGATTCAGTATGAGCCAGGTGAAAGCCGGTCCAATATGTTTGGTGGTAACTCCAATTGGCGTGGTCCTATTTGGTTGCCGCTTAACTATATGATCATACAGTCCCTGAGAAAGTACTATTTGTTTTATGGGGATACCTATCAATATGAATTTCCTTTTGGTTCGGGTAGAAAACTCAATTTGAAGCAGATTGCCAATGAGTTGAGCAAACGTTTACTCAAGCTTTTTGAGCGTAATGAACAGGGTAAATTTCAATATCATTCAGATGATGAAAGTAGGGTTTATGCCAATGACGAACACTTTAGGGACGAGCATTTATTCTATGAATTTTTTCATGGTGATAATGGAAAAGGTTTGGGTACTTCCCACCAAACGGGCTGGACTGCCTTGATTGCCAATTTGATAATGGAAATGGATTAGTTTTTACTGTACCTTCACCAAGTTTCGCTGTACAATAAGCAAGTGAGGAGCGTTTTCTAAAAGTTTTAAAAAAACACCTTATGGAGTCTATACCGTCTGTGAATTTGGTTTATATTCCGTGGAACAATTCAATATATAGATGGATCTTAAGGACGGTGTAAAAACCTCGGAAAATAAAGTTTCTTCAGAAGCACGAAAATTGAGCGTATTCGTTTGCGACCAGTTGAACTCCCTTGTAGATCGCCTGGAGTCCTATGAGGATATCATTAGTTTGGAAGTAGGTGATACAGGGCTTAGTAGGGCCAAAACCTTGGAACGGGAGTTTGATCTTAGGCAGCTTTATATCAAGTATGAAGGGGATAATCCCACCGGAACCCAAAAGGATAGGATAGCTTTTGCCCAGTTGTACGATGCCTTGAGGCGGGAATATGATACAGTTTCCCTGGCAACCTGTGGGAATTATGGTGTGGCGATGGCCCTAGCTGCAAATTTGGCCGGTATAAAGTGCAAAATATATATTCCGGAGTCCTATCACACCGACCGAATTACGGAAATGAAAGAATTGAATGCGGAAATTATACGGCTACCGGGTAGCTATGAAGATGTAGTTGTGGAAAGTTCCAAGTTGGCCGAAAAAAATGATTGGTACGATGCCAATCCCGGTGGTTCCAATACGCCCCTACAGATAAGTGCTTATTCCCAAATAGCTTTGGAAATTTTTGAGAATTTGGGTGATGCACCTAAATATTGTGCTGTCCCCGTCTCCAATGGAACGCTTATTGCCGGCATATTTAGGGGGTTTGTCAGTCTTTATAAAAGAGGAAAAACATCTAGGATTCCAAAAATGATAGCGGCCTCTTCTTCCAATAAAAATCCAATTGTCCACTCCTTTCTTATGGGTTATGACCATTGCAAGGATTTGAGTCCGGATTTGATCAAGGAAACCAAATTAAACGAACCCTTGATCAACTGGCATAGCTTTGACGGGGAAGAAGCGTTATATGCTTTACGGGAATCCAATGGAGAGGCTTTCAACATCAGTGATAAAAAATTACGTGAAATGACGGCCATATTGAACAAAAAGGAAGGCTTTAGAATTTTGCCTGCGGCAACTGCAGGTTTAATTGCCTTGTTGGAACTTGATGAAAAGATGAATTTTGAATCGGACCGTTTTGTGGCCGTACTCACTGCTAAAAATTAATTTGACCATGAAAGAAAAAATCGATGGAAGGGCACTCGTATATTGTGAAGGAGCCTTTAATACACCTAACGGTAAAACTGCCCATGGCTTGGTGCGCTTTACGGAACGTTATGAAGTAGTAGGTGTTTTGGATTCGAAATATGCCGGAAAAGATGCCGGTGAAGTTTTGGATGGGCGCCCGAACCAAATTGTAGTCTATAAGGATTTGGAATCCGCCCTTGAGCATTTGGCCGAACGACCAAAATATTTGGTCATTGGACTCGCCCCAGATGGAGGTAGATTACCCAAAGAAGCAAAAAGTACCATAAAAAAAGCGCTGGAGCTGGGTATGAACGTGGACAGCGGATTGCACGATTTTTTGACCAATGATCCGGACTTGGTACAAGTGGCGGACGAAAAAGGGGTTATGATTCGCGATATCCGTAAAACGCCGGATAGGGATAAACTACATTTTTTCACCGGCGATATCGAAAAGGTAAACTGTCTAAAATTGGCTGTTTTGGGTACCGATTCCGCATTGGGAAAAAGGACCACCGCATGGATTTTGGTTCATGCCTTCAGGAAAATGGGTAAAAAAGCGGAAATGATAGGTACCGGACAGACCGCTTGGATGCAGGGCCCAAAATACAGTATGGTTATGGACAGCTGCATAAACGATTTTGTTTCGGGGGAAATAGAGCATGCCGTAGTCAGCGCCTGGAAAAATGAGAATCCAGATGTCATTGTCATAGAAGGGCAAGGTAGTTTAATGAATCCGGCCTATCCTGGAGGTTTTGAAATTTTGGCGGCCGGCAGGCCAGATTACGTAATTCTGCAACATGCGCCTAAAAGATTGGAGTACGATGGTTTTCCTGGATATCGATTACATTCCTTACAAGAACAGATCAATGCCATAGAGGTTATTTCTGGGAAGGAGGTTATTGCTATTACCATTAATCACGAGGATATGGAAAAGGAGGAGATTCCAGACATGTGTAAAAAAATTACCTTGGAAACAAAATTGCCCGCATACGATGTTTTGGAGTATGGGGCAGAGGAGCTTGTTGACCTTTTATCTGAAAAAATGAAATGAAGATAACACAGGTAAGCTACGAGCGGTTGGATTTAGCACTATCCCTACCATACACTATTGCCTACGAAACAATCGATGCTACCACAAATTTTATCTTAAAAATTGAAACCGAAGGGAATCTGGTAGGTTATGGCTGTGCCGCTCCAGATAAGACAGTGACCGGAGAATCTCCTGAGGAAGTTGAAAGAGCGATAAGAGAGATAATTATCCCATTTTTAATCGGCAAGGATCCATTCACCTATGCGTTATTGCTGACGGAATTAAAATTGCTATTAGAAAAGAAATCCTCCTCTTTGGCCATGGTAGACCTGGCGTTATTTGATTTGTTGTCCAAAAAGGCAGGGGTACCCCTTTATAAGTTTTTAGGGGGTTATCAAAGAAGTATTCCAACGAGCATTACCATTGGAATTTTAGGTTTGGAAGAGACCTTAAAGCATGCCAAGGAATATGTCGATCAGGGATTTTCTATTTTAAAGATTAAGGGAGGTAGTAATCTTGAGGAGGATATAGAGAAAATGAAAAAACTTCATGAAATCTATCCCAATATTACATGGCGTTTTGACGGCAACCAAGGATACTCCGTTGTGGATTCTATTGCTTTTGTGAAGGCTACCGCGGCTATGGGTATTCAAATTTTTGAGCAACCTACCAAGATGGAAGCTGAAGAGCGTTTAGGAGAGGTAACCAGCCAAGTGGACATTCCCGTTATGGCGGATGAAAGCCTTAAAACCTTGACCGATGCCTTTAGATTGGCACAGAATGAGCGGGTGGACATGGTAAATATCAAACTTCAAAAAGTTGGGGGAATCTTGACTGCGAAGCATATTAGTTCTGTGGCAAAAGCTGCCAAACTGGAGACCATGGTAGGGTGTATAGATGAGTGTTCCCTAGGTATTTCCGCAGGATTACATTTTGCCCTTTCAAGACCCAATGTGATGTATGCCGATCTGGATGGTCATTTGGACCTTATTGATGACCCTTTTAAAAATCTTTTCCGATTGGAAAATGGCGTCCTTTTCCCATCGGAAAAATATGGTCTGGGGTATTTTGAATGACATTAGGGAATCTCTTACTTGTTTGATGTTTGAACAATAAGATTTGCTATAAGTGCTGTCCAACCTGTCTGATGAGATGCTCCAAGACCACGGCCGTCCTCCCCGTGAAAATATTCATAGAAAAGGATGAGGTCCTTAAAAAGGGGGCTTTGATAATACTTTTCATAGAGTTTATTGATAGGTCTATTCCCTTGCTCATCCAACTCAAACATTTTTATGAGCCTTTTGCTTAGCTCTTTACTAATTTGTTTTAAATTCAATTTTTGGGTGCCACCGGTCGGATATTCAAATTGGAGGTCATCAAGACAATATTCGTGATATTCTCGCAAGGCCTTTATGAATAGATAGTTCATGGGCATCCAAACGGGTCCTCTCCAATTGGAATTTCCTCCGAAGAGCGAGACCGTAGATTCTGCCGGTTCATAATTAATGGAATAATCCACACCTTCAATCTGGATTTTATAGGGGTTTTCATGTCTTTTGGAAAGGGAACGTATTCCATAGGGGCTTAAAAATTCATTTTCGTCCAGAAGACTAGTAATAAGCCTTTGCATTCTATCTTTCGGCACCAGTGACAGCAAGAGGTCGTTTCCATCAGAATATTCCTGAATTACGACATATTTCAGGTTCTCCATTCTGTATTTTTTGAACCATAGGACACTGGCCTTAAATTTCGGGAATTGGTCCAACATTCTTTTTTTGATATTCAAAACAGCTGCGATGGATA
>JAUIGC010000223.1 GCA_030429835.1 Bacteroidia bacterium | reverse complement strand
TTTCTTCTCAAATGAGTTTATAGCTTCAGAAAGTACATCCTTTGTAAAGTTCAGGGATATCTCCTTGGAACAGGCCAAGGATTCCACAATGAATATGGGCTACTATGGACTGGTTTATTTACCCAATGAATCTAATTTGGAGACGGTAAGCCAACGTTCGTTTTTTTATAGTAAGGAAGCTCCAAGTACCAATATCTTGGAACGATTGGAACGGATTTTTAAGGAGCGTTTGAAACAGGAAAGACTCAGGGAATTTGGCATATCCGCACGTGAATATGCAGAAATGGACAGTGAATATGAGTTGAATATTTCAACCTTTGACGGAGAGCATAACCTAAAGGGTATAAATGAGATAAAAGCAATAATTGGAGGAGGTTTTGGGTACTTGATCATGATGTTCATTATCATTTATGGGGGGTTTGTTATGCGCAGTGTTATTGAGGAAAAAACTAGTCGGATTATTGAGGTCATCATTTCTTCGGTAAAGCCATTTCAGTTGATGCTTGGCAAAATTATAGGCACCTCATTGGCAGGTATTACGCAGTTTGGGATTTGGATCATCTCCGGCGGTGTTCTTCTATTGATTTCTATGTCCATTTTTGATATAGACCCTTCGGATATTTCCAAGGGAGGTATGGGGCCTGGAATGGGTAATTCGACCAATACCATTTTATCATCGGCAGACTCTTCGTTGCTTTTGTATGCCCGGGAAATTTTGGATATACCTTGGCTGCTTTTAATTTTATTTTTCATCATTTACTTTGTGCTGGGATATTTGATATACAGTTCAATATATGCGGCAATAGGTGCTGCAGTAGATAATGAAACAGATACACAACAATTTATATTTCCAATAATATTGCCATTGATGTTGGCTATTTATGTTGGTTTCTTTTCGGTATTTAGCAATCCGCACGGACCTATTGCCGTTGGTTTTTCTTTGTTTCCGTTAACGTCTCCCATTGTTATGATGATGCGACTACCTGGTGGAATAGGGGAGGGCGGTGTTCCCATTTGGCAATTGGTTTCCTCAATTCTCATATTAATAATTACCTTTATTGGTATCGTTTGGCTGGCAGCCAAAATTTACAGGGTAGGAATACTTATGTATGGAAAAAAACCTAGTTATAAAGAATTGTTGAAATGGCTTAAATATTAATGATGGCCCAAGAGGAAACGGAAAAAATAAAAGAAATTATAGAGGAGGATATATGGGGATCCGTTAAGGAGTTTCTGGATTTGGGATTCCATTATAATTCAGGTGATAAATCCATCCACGTTACCATTGGCGTTTTACTGTTGTTGACTGTTGCGTTTATAGTGACAAGTTTTGTGTTGCAGTGGGTGCGGAGGTTTTTTACCAGAAGAATGGAGGCTGAAGATAAATTGAAGTTTATCAGCATCTTCAAGTTCATAAAGTATGTAGTCTACATTTTGGTAATTCTTTTTACCATGAGTGCGGCAGGTATTGATATTACTATACTGATTACCGCTTCCGCCGCTTTATTTGTTGGGCTTGGACTTGCTTTACAGGAACTTTTTCAGGATATCATTGGAGGTATTTTTATTATTGTTGACAAATCCTTGAGGGTTGGTGATATTATTGAGGTAGACGGTAAGGTAGGTAAGGTCTTTGAAATAAAATTGCGGACCACGAGGGCCATAACTAGGGATGATAAGATCATCATCATCCCAAATCACCATTTTATTAGCGACATTGTATATAATTATACACAGAATCATAAGACCACTAGGGAGAACGTAAAGGTAGGGGTTGCCTATGGCAGTAATGTGGAATTGGTCACCAGTGTTTTGGAAGCCATAGTCAAGGAGCAAAGAGGCGTATTGAAAAGTCCAAAGCCCTTTGTGTTATTTGAGGATTTTGGAGATTCGGCCTTATTATTTTCATTGAATTTTTATATAAGCGATAGTTTTTCAGATCCAAGATTAAAAAGTGATTTGCGCTATAAAATCGATGCTGCCTTTAGGAAAAACAATATTACGATACCTTTTCCACAGAGGGATGTACATATTTTTCAGCAAACCCCGTTTAAACATAGTAATGTCCAAAAAGATAATTAGGAATGAAGGGCAAATATAGTTGGGCCCTTATTTTTGTACTTGTGGTACACTTCGCAAATTGGGGACAAACCCCGGATGTTTTTAGGGCGGAGTATATGCTAATGCCCGTGAATACTGCTGGAATAGAAACCTCCAGGATCAAGTTACTGGCTAATTTTCCAATACCTGTAAGAGGAAAAAGGGACTATATCGTATTGGGAAGCGAATATAATCGGTATAATTTTGAGGCTCCCGATACCTTGTTCGCAAACTCCGGGGATTTAAGAAAATTACATGTAGTAGATATTAATTTTGCCTATGTATATAAGCTTAATGAAGAATGGCGGTTGATAGGAGTGGTTACTCCAAGATGGTCATCCAACTTTGTAAAGGAAATTCAGGAAGATGATTTTAATATTAATTATACGGTTGGTGCCTATCAGGATAAAAAGGATATAGAAAAGCCTTTTCGACTGGTCTTGGGGCTTTCCTATAACTCCAACTCACCTGTACAAATACCTTTACCGGTTCTTTATTATGAAAAGCGCTTCCATCCCAATTGGTCCTATATTTTGGGGGTTCCAAAATCTGGCATGAAATATTTTACGCCCAAAGGGCATTTTTTTCAGACCGAATTATTCGTGGATGGGTATTATGTTAACATACAGAATAATATTTTGCTTTCGGGAAACACTTTATCGACCGATATTTCCTATACGGCATTATTATTGACTATTGGTTATCAATATAAGCTTACTAAAGATATGTCCATTTATTTGGTGGGAGGCCATTCGGTCTTTCAAAACGGGGCTCTCAGGGACAAGGACAGAAAGGATATATTTACATTAAACAATGAGACCGGTCTATATTTTAGAACGGGCTTTAGAATAGGAATTTAAAAGAAAAGTTATGTCAAAAATTTTAGTTATTGAAGATGAAGCTTCCATAAGAAGGGTTTTGGTGAAAATCTTATCCGAAGAAAGCGATAGCTATAAAGTGGAAGAGGCGGAAGACGGACTAAAGGGATTGGAAACTATAAAAAACAATGACTATGACCTAGTGCTCTGCGATATTAAAATGCCCAAAATGGATGGGGTCGAAGTTTTGGAGGCCGCTAGGAAAATAAAACCTGAGATTCCTTTTATAATGATTTCCGGCCATGGGGACTTGGATACCGCTGTGAACACCATGCGCCTTGGAGCTTTTGACTATATTTCTAAACCACCTGATTTAAATAGATTATTGACGACTGTTAGGAATGCCTTGGACAAAAAGGATTTGGTGGCCGAAAATAAGATTTTAAAGAAAAGAGTAAGCAAGAATTATGAAATGGTGGGAGAGAGTAACGAAATTTCTGCCATTAAGGATATTATAGAAAAAGTGGCCCCTACTGATGCCAGAGTGCTTATAACCGGCTCCAATGGAACCGGGAAAGAATTGGTGGCTCACTGGCTACATGAAAAAAGCGCTAGAAGCTCAGCTCCATTTATTGAGGTCAACTGCGCGGCTATTCCATCAGAATTGATAGAAAGTGAACTGTTCGGTCATGTAAAAGGGGCGTTTACTTCTGCGGTCAAGGATCGGGCGGGAAAATTTGAGGCGGCCAATAAAGGAACCATTTTTTTGGATGAAATTGGGGATATGAGCCTTTCGGCACAGGCAAAAGTACTTAGGGCCTTACAGGAGAATAAAATTTCCAGGGTTGGAACGGATAAGGATATCAAGGTTGATGTAAGGGTATTGGCGGCAACCAACAAAAACCTTCAGAAGGAAATTGAGGAAGGAAATTTTCGTGAGGATTTATACCATAGGCTTGCGGTAATTTTGATAAAAGTGCCAAGCCTTAATGAGAGAAGGGAGGATATTCCCTTATTGATCGAGCACTTTTCCAAGAAAATAACGGATGAACAGGGTATGCCTGCAAAGACATTTTCGGTTAAGGCCGTCCAACTTTTAAAAGCGTATGATTGGACCGGAAATATTAGGGAGTTAAGAAATGTTGTGGAAAGATTGATTATTTTGGGCGGGAATGAGGTTTCCGAGGAGGATGTTCAGCTTTTTGCCAGTAAATGATTATTTTTTTCCATAGCAATCACGAAGTTTCTCTAGGGCATTGGCAGTAATTTCTTTAGTTCTAAGATAATAGTATTTTTTGCCCTCGGTTAGATTTTCTACCAACAACTGGTTTTCACATTGCTCAATAATATTTTCTGCAAAATTACTGGCTTCCTTGCAATTGACCGTTTCAACTACCTTATTCAGGGAATTTCTATACTTTTCCAAGGATTGGTCTATCTCTTTGTAAATGGGATTGATGGTATCCTCGGAGTTGCCTCCTTCATTACTGATGTACGAATTTTTAGAATCGGCTTTTGCAAGGGCTTCTCGTTTTTGTTCTTCGTGATAGTCATGTTCGGATAATGCTTTCAATCCATTCATGATGCTTTCCAAAGATTGTAAAAGTAAATCCTTGGCCTTGAAGAGTTCTTCTTGCCTTGTGGCTAATTTTAAGCTTTCAAGACTTTGATCCAAGTGTTCTTGAGCGTACTCGCAACCACAGTTGGAAAGTTTTTTTTCCGTTTTCTGAATAGCACT
>JAUIGC010000222.1 GCA_030429835.1 Bacteroidia bacterium | reverse complement strand
ATAAAAACAACATCATTTGAACTTAGAATATTTTATCGCCAAACGGCTTATTACGGGCAAGGAGCATAAAATTAGTATTTCCGCACCAATAATAAAAATAGCCATTGCCGCCATTTCCATTGGTGTTATCATGATGTTGATTGCCATTGCCACAGGAGTTGGTCTAAAATATAAGATTAGGGAAAAAGTGACGGCTTTTAATGGCCATATTCAGATTTCCAATTATGACAACAATCGTTCGGAAGTTTCCGTGGTACCGGTATCCACAAAACAGGATTTCTACCCAAGGTTCAAGGATATTGATGGTATTTTGCACGTTCAGGCAGTGGCTACAAAAGGCGGAATTATCCGTACCGAGGATACTTTTGAAGGTATAATAGCCAAAGGTGTGGGTCCTGATTATTACTGGACGCCCATTCATGAGTTTTTGGTAGAAGGCTCCATCCCTGATTATTCCGGTGAATTGAATTCTGATGTGCTTATTTCCAAGATTACCGCCAATCGTTTAAAACTAGGCGTTGGAGATTCCTTTTTTACCTTTTTTCTGCGGGATGATGATGCCAATAAAATGCCAAACCAACGAAAGTTCAATGTTGTGGGGATTTATGACAGCGGCTTTGAGGAGATAGATAATCGATATATTTTTATTGATATCCGCCATATACAACAAATGAACAAATGGGCCGATGATGAGGTGGGCAATTTTGAGGTCTTTTTGGATAGTTTTGACGATATCGATGCTAAAAGCGATGAGATTTTTGGTAAAACAGTCTCAACCTTGGATACCAAGACCCTAAAGGACAAGTATTATAAAATATTCGAATGGATAGGCCTGTTCGATTTTAATATAGCCCTAATCATTGGTATCATGATCATTGTAGGTGGTATCAACATGATTACCGCCCTTTTAGTTCTTATTTTGGAACGTACGCCCATGATTGGTATCCTTAAAGCTTTGGGCTCTACCAATTGGAGCATTCGTAAGGTTTTTTTGTACAATGCCGCATACCTTATTGGTATCGGGCTGTTTTGGGGAAATTTGATTGGTCTTGGTTTTATTTTTCTTCAGGATAAGTTTCGTCTGTTTAAATTTCCCAATCCAGAGGAATATTATATTGAATACATACCGGTTCATATTAATTTAGTGACGATAGTTGTCCTGAATATTGGGGTTCTTTTGTTGTGTCTTTTGATGCTCTTGATTCCCTCTTATATCATTACAAAAATTACCCCGGTCAAGGCAATTCGATTCGATTGATAAAATGAATAATATGACGAAACTTTCCTTAAAAAATCAAGAAGTACTAATAGATCAAGGGGAATTGGTAAGCTATCAAGTAGATGGTCATGAACTGATTCATCAAAAAGGGAGTCCGGGTTGGCGTAGTTCCGATACCGAGATGTTCCCGATCATTGGCCCAACAAATGAGGCCGATTTTAGGGTAAAGACTCCAAAGGGTATGGCTATTCAAGACCAGCATGGTTTGCTTAGGGAAATGGAATATGTGTTGAAGGAAGCTACAGAAACGAAGGCGGTTTTTGTGAAGCGATATCAAACCGATACTAGAATAAAAAATTCCAAATTCCCGGAAAAATCATCTGAAGAGTTTCTCTCTTGGCCCTACGATTTTACGTTCTTGAAATCCTTCCATTTAAATGAAAACGGACTGGAAATAGATTTTGAAATCAATGGCGGGGAAGGGATGCCCTATATGTTGGGCTATCATCCGGCCTTCAATCTGACCACCGAGAATTCCATAATTTACACCCAAGAACGGGAAATTACCATTCCGGAAGTTAAGGCCGTAGGTAGCAGGGCGCTTCAGGTTCCTAATCAAACTTCGATTACACTAAAGGACCAATTACATCTAACTATAAAAACAGAAGGTTTTCAACACTTTATGTTGTGGACCGAGGTTTCTAATATGGTCTGTATAGAACCCATAACTTTTTATCCCTATGCTGTGGAACAGTCCAATTTGGATAATGGTTTCAAGGTTCTAAAAGGGACAAAAACGGAAATTTTCAAAGTATGGTTATTGTCTAAAAAATAAACAATATGGCTTACAGCGAATATGTAGTGGACCGGGTAAGGTATCGCTTAAAAGAAGCGGGAGTTCTTGAGGAGAAGAAAATGATGGGGGGCTACCTTTTTATGGTCAACGGTAAAATGTGTATTGGTGTTGATATGGACAAATCCACCCAACAAGACCGACTCATGGTTCGCATTGGCAAACTGAATTATGAGGAGCTTTTGGAAAGGGAAGGAAGCCGCAAGATGGATTTTACCGGAAGACCTATGCGTGGTTTTCTGTTCATTTATCCGGAGGGTTTTGATGCCGAGGAAGATCTGGATTTCTGGGTAGAAAAGGCCTTGGAGTTTAATAAGCTACTTACCTGAGTTTAAGAAACGCCTTCTAATTGATTACATTTGAAATGTGAAGCGTTTTCTACCATTTTTGGATTGGGCGTCTACCTATAAGAAAGCCTATTTTTCAAAAGACCTCATTGCAGGGTTAACAGTGGGAATTGTATTGGTTCCACAGGCTATGGCGTACGCTATGATTGCCGGCTTACCACCTGTATATGGACTTTATACGGCCTTGATTCCCGTTTTGGCCTATGTGTTACTTGGAACCTCTAGAAAAGTGGCCATGGGTCCTGTGGCCATGGATTCCCTACTCGTTGCCGCAGCATTGGGAACTTTCGCCATATCCAGTATTTCGGATTATATCGCCATGGTGGTAGCACTGATTTTTATTGTCGGGGCTACCCAATTGTTACTTGGGGTGTTTAGAATGGGTTTTTTGGTCAATTTTTTGTCCAAGCCGGTAATCAGTGGTTTTACTTCGGCGGCAGCCCTCATCATTATAGTGAGTCAGCTAAAGCATTTACTTGGAATAGACATGCCCAATAGCAATCATTTTCATGAAATAATAATGCTGATCGGGCAGCATATAGACCAAACCAACCCTTTTGATCTGGGACTAGGAGTCTTGGGGATATTAATTATTATTAGCTTTAAAAAGTGGAAGAAAAGTTTTCCGGCAGTATTGTTGGTCGTTCTATTGGGAATTTTTGCAGTATATTTTTTTGGATTGGATGGCTATGGCATGAAATTGGTCGGTGAAGTTCCCAAAGGCCTACCCTCCTTTGTACTTCCCAACATCACCTTTGAAAATTTCAAAAATCTATGGCCCATGGGAATGGCCTTGGCCTTGGTTGGCTATTTAGAAACCATATCCATTGGTAAGGCCATGGAGGAGAAAAGTGGTGAGGAAACTATAGATCCCAATCAGGAATTGATTGCCTTGGGAGCCTCCAATATAATAGGCTCCTTTTTTCAAGGATATGCCTCAACGGCTAGTTTTTCGAGATCGGCCATAAATCAAGAGTCAGGGGCCCAAACAAATTTGGCAGGATTCTTTAGTGTGATTCTTGTGGTCCTTACCTTGTTGTTTTTAACACCCGTATTTCAATACCTCCCCAATACGGTATTGGCCAGTATTATTATGGTCTCCGTTTTTGGGTTAATAGATTTTTCGTACGCTAAGTATCTCTGGTTGGATAGGAAGGATGAACTTGTGGTATTAATGTTTACTTTTTTAATCACCCTGTTTATAGGTATCACCCAAGGCATTGTAGTTGGGGTTCTCTTATCGCTTCTCTTAATGGTCTATCGCACCTCTAAGCCCCATATTGCTGAATTGGGTAATGTTAAGGGTTCCGATTATTATAAGAATATAAAACGCTTTGATGATGAGGTCATCATAAGAAGGGATCTTTTGATCATTCGGTTTGACTCGCAACTTTATTTTGGGAATTCCGCTTACTTTAAAAGAGAGTTGCTAAAGCAAATAAAGGGTAAAGGTCCAGATTTAAAGGCGGTAATCCTCAATGCCGAAGCCATTACCTATATTGATGCCACGGCAGCGGACGTTCTTTCAAAACTGATACACGAAATCCATGAAATGGGGCTTCAATTTTATATAGCGGGAGCTATTGGACCTATGCGGGATATTATTTTCACTACTAATATCATCCATGAGCTCCAAAAAGAATTTTTGTTTGTAAAGACCAAAGAGGCAGTTGATTATTTTGACAATGCCCACCGATTATCGACCCTTGGGGCCAAGGTAGCCTATGAGAACAAAAGAACCAGATAGAAGTTTCCTTTTCCGTGAGTTCTTATGATAGAAATCATATAATTTATTATTCCACATATTTAATTTTATCCACGAATTTTAAGGCGAATTGGGCTCTTATTGTAAAATTTTGGATTTAGTAACATCAAATAAAATGGATATGAAAATCATGATACCTTTAGTGAATTGGAGCAATGGCATTGTAATGATTGGAGTTTTTGCAGTAGTGGTGGTAGCGCTTGTTTTGGTGATGCTCAGCCTTATGAATAGCGGTAAGGGCAAGCAGTCATAGGTAAACTACCAAATGAGTCGCATATTTTCGTACTTTTAAAGAAAAGTAATTTAACAAGGTTATTTCCACTGTTTAAAGGGGCGACCATAATTGATTACTGTCATTTTTAAGTATGCTAAAAAGTTTTATTAAGCGGATTGGAGTTATCAATTTTATTATGCTCCTAGTTGTTCTCTCGATTATCATTGTATCCGAGGTGATGTTCTTGCAAGGACATAAATTGGAGGCAAT
>JAUIGC010000221.1 GCA_030429835.1 Bacteroidia bacterium | reverse complement strand
AGGTTCCTGCTTCTACGGAGCTACCGGCAATGGTAACATCGGTATCAAAAGAAATTTTGGTATAGGCATTGGCTCCTGTACGCCATAATTTTCCATAAGGAACCAAATCCCCAAATACAGTTCTTCCCCGCATGGAAGGTCTGGAATAATCAACAACGACTTCGGTCAACCCAACCATTTGGATCAACTTGGAAGACGGACTTGGAGCGGGCGTATTTATCTGCGCCTCAAGCGATAAAGAAGCCACAATGGCTAAAAGAAATAGTACTACTTTGTTCATAGTTAATTGATTTATTTAGTTTTAACAAAACTAGCTATAAACCAAAACCACATTTGTTAAGAAAGTCCTAAATAAGTGAAATGTGTATTTAATAGACTGAGAAGGGTACGGATAGAATGCCAGTGTTTAAATAAGCGGAAAAATAAAAAATTCCGGGGCTTTTTAAGCTTTCCGTAATGAATCCTGATGTACTAGGTTTATCCTTTGAAATCCATAATAATCTTCCGGATGCATCAAAAATGGCACTACCAAAAACGGTATTTGGTGTTCTTATATCATAAATAAATTCACCCAACCCGATATCTTTATAAATAATGATCTTTTCTTGCTCCTCGTTCTGGTCAGGTTCTTCAGGAATTTCAGGCTCTTCAGGGATTTCAGGTTCCTCAATAGGAATTTCCGGTTTGGGAAAATTCAATTTAAATAATCTTGCTTCACTAATGATTGCTGGGGTTTGTCTTGAAAAATATTCAGAAGTAAAAAACAGTTGACTTTCCGAGACCTGTGTCAGTCCTTCCGCTTGTACGAAAGATAAGCCCAAATCATATTCCATATAATCCGTATTAAGAATACCTGAAGCAGTTGAGTTTTCAAACTTTAATAAAAAGGGGGTCAATATGGAAGAATATCCAAGTAGGTACAATTCATTGGTAACGCTGTTGTAGGCCGCATCGGTTACCAAGCCAACATTGCTTATTTCACCTATTCTTGTTGCTGTGTGATTTCCCGTTGTTTTTGGAATAGAATAAGCGACTGAACCCAGACTTTGCCATTGTTTTGTAAAAATGACCAACTCAGATTCCAACGCAATGAAAGCTTCGGCATCCCAATCAGAATTACCATTGTTACTAAAATCCGATTGGTCTTCATAGTTGAATTCTATGATTTCCGCCTCCATGCTATCGGTCTCCAAATACCTATTTTTATCAATCTTATATACAGTCAAATCTGTCCTGGTTCCTACATTATTTCCAAAATCCCCTATGTAGATATGTGTTTCATCCTGGGTCAAGGCTTCCCAATCCTTGTTCTCAACATTGGTAATGGTTACTTGCCTTATAATCGCCAATGAGGTAGTATCAATTTCATAAAGTATGGGTTCATTGCCCGAATCGTTATGGGTAATTAAATGGTCGTTAAAAAAGATAAGTCCGGACGATTCATTTATGGCCATATCCAAAGGTCCAACCTCTACCGTTTCTTGAGCGGTGAGCATTATAGTAGTAAATAACAGAATACTTTGAAGTAACCTTTTCATGAAAATTCCATACTAACTTAGGTAATTTACAAAATCCCTAGTTTCAATGGACATATCAATAATATTACCCTACAAAAGAACAGGATTAATCGATAAAACAACGAACCGGAATATAAGTCAAAGTTTATATTTTGTTTAACCTAAAAATATTTTTGTTCAACATAAATCAATTTATATTTGTTAAAATTAAGATATGCAACTCTATCAATTACGTTCAAAACAATACTTGCCTATTAGCACTGAGAGGGCGTGGACCTTTCTTTCAGACCCTGCCAATTTAAAGGTAATTACACCGGACCATATGGGTTTTAATATTCTTTCCGGTGCCGATAGAAAGATGTTTCCAGGCCAAATTATACAATATAAAGTCAAACCCTTTCCAGGGTATACCACTAAATGGGTGACTGAAATCACCCATATAAAAGAGGGAAGTTATTTTGTGGATGAACAACGTTTTGGGCCCTATAATTTGTGGCACCATAAGCATTTTATCAAAGAGTTTAATGGAGGTGTGGAAATGGAAGACATCATAGATTACAAGCTACCATTCGGATTCTTGGGTCAATTGGTTCATCCTTTTTTGGTAAAAAAGCAATTACAGCAAATTTTTAATTATCGCGAGCAAAAATTGAATTCGCTATTTGGTAGTATAGAGGGCATGGAAAATACTATTGAATTTAAAACTATTTAAATGAAAACTATTTTACTTATTGGAGGTACTCATGGAATTGGGTCAAATATTGTTGAACAATTAAAGGAATCACATAAATTGATTCTTGCTACCCGTTCCGAGCCGTCTGAGTCACATCAAAATCTTGAACATATAACATTTGACGCTACTAAAGATTCCCTTAATGTGGATGACCTACCTGAACTGGATGGCTTCGTATATTGTCCCGGTACGATTAACCTGAAACCCTTTAAAATGATGAGTTTGGACACTTTTGAGGAGGATATGGAAATCAATTTTCTTAGTATGGTTCGGGTAGTGAAGGATATCATGCCTAAAATGAAGGAGTCCTCCAGCATGGTCTTTTTCAGTACCGTAGCCGTGGGCAAAGGAATGCCCTTCCATACCAGTGTCTCCGCCGCAAAAGGAGCCATTGAAGGTTTTGCTAAATCATTAGCAGCCGAATATTCACCTAAGATGCGGGTCAATGTGATAGCCCCATCCTTAATCGATACCCCCTTGGCAAGCAGGCTGCTGAACAATGACAAGAAAAGAGAATCCATGGACGAAAGACATCCTATGAAACGAGTGGGCAAGCCTGAAGATATTGGAAATATAGCTGCCTTCCTACTAAGTGAAAAAAGTTCTTGGATGACCGGACAGATAATTGGAGTAGATGGCGGAATATCAACCTTAAACCTGAACTAAATGGCTAAAAACAAGGTAACCATATTTTGGTTTAGAAGAGATTTGCGGTTAGACGATAATGTAGGTTTCTTGGAAGCCTTAAAAGATGACTTTGAAGTACTTCCTATTTTTATTTTTGACGAGACTATTCTTTCCAAACTTCCAAAAAATGATGCGCGCGTGACGTTTATTTTTGAAACGTTACAAAAAATGAGGAATGAACTCCAGAATGAGTGGAACAGTTCCTTGGCCATATATTATGGAACACCAAAAAAAATCTTTAAAGAACTAATTGAAACCCACGAAATCGCTTCAGTATTCACCAACAGGGATTATGAACCTTATGCAAGAAACCGAGATAAGGAAATTGGGGATTTGTTGGAAAAAAATAATATAACGTTCAAGACTTTTAAAGATCAGGTCATTTTTGAAAAGTCAGAGGTTGTGAAGGAAGACGGAGACCCATATGTGGTCTATACACCCTACAAAAATAAATGGAAGGAAACTTTCGATCCAGAAAAACATTTGGACATAAATTACACCCATTCATATATGGGGAACCTTATAGAAAATACACGATTGCCCAATCTTTCACTGAGTGATTTCGGGTTTGAAAAATCGCAAATTTCCGTTCCTGACTATATGGTTACCCCAACCTTAATCAATAATTATGAGGATACCAGAAACTTTCCTGCCAAGGAAAATGGCACTTCCAGATTGGGTCCGCATTTAAGGTTCGGTACGGCATCAGTTCGAAAAATGATGAAAAAGGCCATTAACGAGGAGAATGAAGTTTTTTGGAGTGAATTGATTTGGCGTGAGTTCTATATGCAAATCCTTTGGCACTTTCCACATACCAAGGACAAAGCCTTTAAACCTAAATATGACCGTATCGAGTGGCGCAATAATGAAGAGGAATTTGAAAAGTGGAAAAACGGGAAAACAGGTTATGCTTTGGTCGATGCCGGTATGCGAGAACTGAATACCACTGGTTATATGCACAATAGGGTGCGAATGCTAACTGCAAGTTTCCTTTGTAAACATCTACTTATAGATTGGCGCTGGGGTGAAGCCTATTTTGCTGAAAAGCTGTTGGACTATGATATGAGTGCCAACGTGGGCAACTGGCAATGGGCGGCAGGCAGCGGCGTAGATGCGGCACCTTATTTTAGAATATTCAATCCTATGACGCAAGTGGACAAATTTGACAAACAAAAGGAATACATCAATAAATGGGTTCCTGAATTACAGGAACTCACCTACCCAGAGAAAATGGTGGATCATAAAAAGGCCAGGGAACGTTGTTTGGAAACCTATAAAGAGGCCCTAAACAATTGATGGATTATCTGGAAAGCTGGTCAAAAGTGGCTTCCAATTGCTGTTGTTGTGCAATTCTGCGCTTTAAAATGTTTACGTAGGTTAAAGCCAATCGTGTTTCATAATCGGAATATGAAGCTGAAGCAAACTCCAACGCCTTCTGTAAATCACCGTTTATCTCATTGATAATGGCCATATTGTAATGCGCTCTCCCAGCTACTTTCATTTTTTGGTTGTCAAGTTCTGTAGCCCATAAATCGGCGGCTCCGTCCCAATTTCCAGTTCGTGCCCTTCTCATGGCGATTTTAAAGTTATTGGTTCCCCGAACAAAATAATCCCTGGCCACCCTAATATTGGCTGGTCTGGTCAAAAGTCCGTAATCAACACCTATATTGCTACTTATTTGCATTACTCCTTCTTTTCTACCGGCTATGGCCTCGAATGCCTTAGCGGGATTTATACCTTCACCTACAGAAG
>JAUIGC010000220.1 GCA_030429835.1 Bacteroidia bacterium | reverse complement strand
GGCCAACGGAGGTAATTTTTTATCGAGATATTCATCCCCTATTTGAATGTTAAGCTTAAACCGATCCCTATATCTTGTTTCGATAAGATAAGCATAACTTTCCAAATACTTAAGTTCCTCCCTCACCGTAACCAAATCCAAATCTCCGCTCTGCAAGATGTACCTGTACATGTGTGACAACTTGTTTACAAATTGGGTCGCCGGTTTATTTTCCCTTATTAAAGAAGTAAGCGAGTTTAAAGAATTGAATAAAAAATGCGGATCTATTTGGTTCTTAAGTGCAGCTAATTCATTCTGTAAATTTTGCTGTTTTAATCTTTCGTTCTCCAAATTGCTTTCTTGCTGGTCTGTTTGCAATCTTAAAACGCGGGCTATAAAGAATAGTACCACCGCTAGAACCACATAGTTAAAATTGGTGAAACCTTCATCCTTCCTGTCTATTTCATGGCCAATGACATACATGAAAAAAGATTTGAACAAATACAGAAAAAGTAAAATTATAAGGATGTCCGCTATAATGGCAACTATCATTCTTAACGTGTGCGAACCGTTCAATTTGAGGTATACCAAATTGGTATTTACTTGCAATATCATCCAAGAAAAGGCCACAAAAAACGCATACCGATATAGAAAATCAATAAACAAATCACCCGACAGGTCAATATTACCCCCACTGAACATATTATATAGGTAGATTGACCTTGGCAAGGAAATTAAAATGGCCAGTAAGAGCGATATCTTAATTATCTGACCATTCTTAATAGGTTTTAACATCATGGGAATCTGCATGGTGGGTATGGTTTCAAATGTACATTAAATTTGGTTGGTTTTATTGCCTTGGATTTAAGGAGAATGGGCCCTCAAATGAATGAAGGCCCATCAAAGGGTGCTAACTAACAACAATCAACCACCTATTTTGCATATGCATCAAAGTTTTTGGGCAGGTACTGTGTCACATCAAAATCCAACACTACTTCTTCCTCTTCCTCGAGCACGACAATATCCTTTGCGTCCAATTCCATTCCTTCATACGGGTTAAATCCCAATGGTAGGTATTCTGAAGTATCAAAGCCCAATACAACCTCTTCTTCCTCTTCGAACAAAACAATTTCGTTTGGATCCATGTTGGCAGATTCCATTTCCATTTTTAGTCCTTCAGCAAAAGGGTTATTTCCCAAACTATGCCCATCAATATCTGCTTCTGTACAGTAATGTGATGCTTTTGAAGAAAGCAATAAAGCTCCCAATATTCCTATTCCTATTAATACACTTATTTTTTTCATGATATTTATTTTTTAATTATAAATCTGATTGTGAATTCTTTACAGGACAAATGTAGGAGCTATATACCCACATTCTGGGAATAATAAAGTGAAGTGACCGAAAATGAACCTGAAACTGCTTCTTGCTAAAACGAAGTAAAGTGGGATTCTCAAATTCAAGTAAATTATAAGCCTTGAATTCGGTGAAAATGAGAAATCCCAATAGGGTACGGGCTTGAAATGCTACCGTACCCTATCGGGATACTATCTAATCTAAAAAACAGAATTAGTGTTTAATGCAACTAATAAAACCTAAATGGATTTTTGGGAAAATTCACCATCTACCAATCGCCATATATGTAATGGATTGTCGTTTTTAAGTTCATCGGGAAGCAGACTTTCAGGATAATCCTGATAACATACCGGTCTTACAAAACGTTTTATGGCATTGGTGCCTACAGATGTAGAACTTGGGGCCGTTGTAGCAGGGAACGGACCTCCATGCACCATGGAATGGCAAACCTCCACTCCCGTAGGATATCCATTGACCAGAACCCTACCTACTTTTTGCTCCAAGATATCAAAGAGTTCGGCATATTCTTCTAAATCTTCGTCCGTACCATGGACCGTGGCAGTCAAATGACCGTCCAGTTCCCGGGCCGCCTTCAAAAGATCTTCCTTGGCCGTAGTCTCCACGACAATGGAGGAGGGTCCAAAATTTTCTTCCGATAACTCTTTGTTTTTCAAATAGGTATCTATAGTGGTCTTAAAGACCTTTGAACAAACCCCAATCTTTTGGTCTGCTTTTTTTCCTTCGCCCAGAACCATCAACTTTTCGTTTTTAGACAATTCTTCCAAACCCTTGTTATAGGCTGACTGTATTCCTTCGGTCAACATAATGGCCGGGTCTGTTTTACTTACTTGGGCAGAAAGTTCTTCTAAAAACTCCTCTGATTTTTCCCCTTTGGGATAAAAACTCAACCCCGGATTGGTACAGAACTGCCCAACACCCATGTTCAAGGAATTGGAATAACCCTGAGCTAGTTGTTGTGCCCTCTCCTTAAGCGCTCTGGGCAAAATAAACATAGGGTTGGTACTTCCCATTTCAGAAAAAACAGGAATAGGAACAGGTCTCGAGTTCGCATAATTGAAAATAGCCATTCCCCCTCTGTAAGAACCTGTAAAACCAACAGCCTTGATATCCTCATGTTTTACCAAGTTTTCCCCTACTTCGATGGAGGTTCCTTGCACCATAGAAAATACTCCATCTGGAAGACCAAGTTTCTCTATGGCTTTATGGATAGCCGTGGTAATCATTTCCGTGGTTCCAGGGTGTGCAGGGTGACCTTTATATACGACCGGGCATCCCGCAGCCAAAGCAGATGCCGTATCCCCTCCTGCCGTTGAAAAAGCCAATGGAAAATTGCTGGCTCCAAAGACCGCAACAGGTCCCAAGGGAATCAACATATGTCGTATATCCGATTTTGGTAATGGTTCCCTATTGGGCTGGGCCAAGTCGATTCTAGCATCTACCCAAGAACCTTCCCTCACTACACTGGCAAACAATCGTAACTGACTCATGGTCCTTCCACGTTCACCGGTAAGTCTGCCTATTGGCAATGCCGTCTCCAAATGACAACGTTCCAACAAGGCATCTCCAAGGGCATTGATTTCATCTGCAATTTGTTCCAAAAATTTTGCCTTGGTTTCATTGTCAAGCTTCCTATAGGCTTGAAAAGCCTTTGCGGCATTTTTTGCCGCTTTATCCACATCCTCTCGAGTTGAATTTTTAAACTCGCCTTCCAATTTTTCCCCTGTTGCCGGATTTATAGCCTGATAATACGTTGTATCACTATTCATTTGATGATCTTTTTCCTATGTTTTTAATGTATCCCTAAAATTACTAAATGTGTAACAGTTGACCTTGGGTTTTATAGTTGGATTTTTGACTATTTTATCCGTAATCTGTTTAAAATCTTCAAATCACAGTTTCTTTGGCATGTTTTTTTGTGCTGAAATATGGACTTTCACTTTTGTGGCAACTGTAAAACAAGAACCAGGAATTCAAACGATAAATTTTTGAATCGATTCTTTCTACTAGACTCCATGCGAATTGAAGAATTCCCTGAAAAACAAACAGCTGAGCCCATTATAAGGAAACGCCACGTTTCCAAGGTATAAAATCGTCTTGCCCCAATGCATCGGCCTTTGCCTTTATTTCTCCACTAGCTACTTGGATTACATATTCCAATATTTCAGCTCCCATTTCTTCAATCGACCTTTCGCCTCTAATCACCGCTCCCGTGTCAATATCAATGATATCGGGCATTTTTTTGGCCAATTCCGTATTGGAGGACACCTTGATTACCGGAGCGATGGGATTTCCCGTAGGAGTTCCCAGGCCAGTGGTAAAAACAACAATATTGGCTCCAGAGCCAACCATTCCCGTAGTGCTTTCTACATCGTTCCCTGGGGTGCAAAGCAAATTCAGTCCTGGTCTGATTACATATTCGCCATAATCCAATACCCCTTGTATGGGGGATGTACCCCCTTTCTTGGCCGCACCGGCCGACTTCATGGCATCGGTGATGAGACCGTCCTTGATATTTCCTGGCGAAGGGTTCATATCAAAACCGGACCCCACCCGTTCCGCGGAATTCTCATAGGCCTTCATCAATTGCATAAAACGTTCGGCATCCTCATCATTTACACATCGGTTCACCAGCTCTTGTTCTACCCCGCATAACTCGGGAAATTCAGAAAGAACAGGCGAACCTCCCAAAGCGGTCAATAGATCAGAGGCATAACCTAGTGCGGGGTTTGCCGAAATTCCAGAAAATCCATCGGAGCCCCCGCATTCCAGTCCCATTTTTAATTTTGAAAGTGGAGCGGGTTCTCTTTGAATGTTATTTGCTTCTTTAATCCCTTCAAAAGATTCCTTGATGATAATATTCAACATATCCTCTACGGTTCCCAATTGCTGTTGCTCATAGATCAATACAGGTTTCTGTAGATTAGGGTCCAAGGATTTTAAGGCCTCCGTTAAAAGGTTTATCTGTAAATTTTGACATCCCAGGCTTAAGACCGTAGCTCCCGCTACATTGGGATTTTTGATATACCCCGCCAATAATTTGGCCAAAGTTTCCGAATCTTGACGAATACCACCGCATCCTCCTTGGTGGGTAATAAATTTAACCTCTATGTTTTCAAAAGTTCGTTCACCCGCCGTATCATCTGCATCAATATCATTGAGGCTATTACCTAGTATAAGTCGCCTTAAGAGTCTTCTTTGTTTGCTTATTTTTCCAATGGCCAATTCCTTTTCAAAGGCATCCTTTAGTATCTCTATATTTCTATTTTCACAGAATACCAAGGGAAAGAACAGCCATACATTTTGGGTACCGACCTGGCCATCCGACCTGTGATACCCCATAAAAGTTC
>JAUIGC010000219.1 GCA_030429835.1 Bacteroidia bacterium | reverse complement strand
CAGCCGGATTTTCAGCAAATTCTCCCGTCACTCTGTTCGCAAGAATACAGTTTAAGGAAACCGCTTGATGCCCCAGTAGTTTTGAGAGTGCGTATATGCCCGATGTTTCCATTTCCAGGTTTGTAATATGTCTATCTTGGTAACGAAAATCGGCTATGGCTTTTGTGAAATTCACAAAACTTGATTGCAGTCTTAGATTCCTACCTTGTGGCCCATAAAATCCTGTATTTGTTGTAGTTACGCCAAATCGTATACGATTTGAATCAAAAATACTCGCCAATTCTTTAGAATATTTAACAATGTAGGGGCTGGATTTCTTGGGTGACCAATGGGTTTGGTTCACAAACTCATTTTCCATATCCGTAAATTCATTGAAATCATTTTTATAAAAATGAAGCAGGCCGTCAAATCCAATGGCCAGTTCTGTCAATATCCAAGAATTGACGGAAATATCTTCTTGGATGGCTCCTGAAGTTCCAATCCGTACTATTTTTAATCGTATACGATTTTTTTTAACCTTTCTGGTGTCAAAATCAATGTTGACCAACGCATCCAGTTCGTTTAATACGATATCAATATTGTCCGTACCTATACCTGTTGATATTACGCTGATTCTTTTGCCGTTCAAATGGCCTGTATGCGTTATGAATTCCCGCTTTCCTTTTTTAATTTCAATTGAATCGAAGTGATCGGACACCTCCGAAACCCGGTCGGGATCACCTACCGTGATTATAGTGTGTGCTATATCCTGTGGAAGTAAATTAAGATGGTAAATACTGCCGTCGGCATTTAATATAAGCTCAGATGGGCTTAAATGCATTCTAGAGTTTTAATATCCTGTTGGAATCCGTATTGTATAGGAAATCATATTTTAGGGCGCCTCCCAAATAAACATCGTTGTCCTGAATACAAGAGTAGTAACTGGTTTGTCCGTCTAGTATTTCCTTTCCCTTTTTGGACAGACGAACGGGATTTAAAGAAGAAAACAAGGGTTTTAGCCGTTGCAAGGCCCTTTCGTATTGGGTATCCCCAAAACCAAGATTTCCTTGGTTCCTTAGAATAGTGCCTAAAAACTCACTCTTTGATTTTGGCTTTTTGTCAATGGCCAATTGCAAGATATTGTTTTCCATATCGTTTAGGCCATTTGCAATGCTGGGAAAACGTTTTAAATGTGTTTTCACGGCATCTCCAAGATAAGCAAAGTTGTAATCATTAAAATCCGTAAGGTTTTCCAATCGTATGGGGTTGTTGCTGCAATACAATTGCCACACATAATCAGCATATTCCACATCATCCTGGTTCAAAACGACTTTATTATTGTAGAGGCTTAATAGTTTTTCATCTGAAAGTTCATTAAGTCCATAAAGAGTGCCACTTTCATCCTCTTTACCGCTACATACCAATGAAATCTCCGCATATCGCCTATTGGTAAGGAGCCAACTTATTACCGCAAGCATGTTTACCTGGCAAAATAAATCATATTCAAACCAAAGTACTATTTGATCTTGTTGTTTGTGGTTACATAGGGAACGGTACTCCTTCAAGGTTTTTTCAATAAACCAGGATTTGGAAACTTTGTAATTTTTATGAAGAAATTCAAACCTGGCTTTCCAAAAAGATTCACTGCCAACAGTCGTAAGCGTTTTACCCTCACATAGCATCTCACGCCACGTAATGATATCTCCTTTTAAATTTAACTTTTTTAGACGCTCCGTAAATGCATCTCCATTGGTAATGTGTAGTAGAGAACTCATTTTCTGATAGTGGTTTAGCTTGAACAGCTAAAAGTAAGGTTTAATGTAAAAAAACAAAAAAAATTAACAGAAAAAGACGCAACCTATTTAGATGTAGTGCATTATTAGAAGTTATTACCCTCCAACTCGTTTCACGTTAAAGCCCTTTTCCTTTAAGATTTCCATAATTTTATCCCGATAATCGCCTTGGATAATAATCTTATCATCTTTAAAACTACCGCCAACGCTAAGGCGGGTCTTTAGTTCTTTGGCCAATTTCTTGAAATCTTCATCAGCACCGGTATACCCTTCAATAATCGTAATGGGTTTTCCCTTTCTCTTTTCGTATTTGCAGATCATAGGGCTATCCTGTAACCAGATGTCGCTTTTCGCTTCTTCTTCCTTGGGTGATTCTTCCGGTAAATGGTCCGGGAATAAGTTTTTAAGTTGGTCTTTTAAGTCCATGTTTATTTCTTTATCAACCCCAATTCAATTAATCGTTCATGCAGAAATTCCCCCGCTGTTATATCCTCATAAAGCTTCGGGTGTTCTTTGTCGACACAATTTTCAAGGCAATTCAAGGGCATTTCACTAATGGGATGCATAAAAAAGGGAACAGAATATCGTGAGGTGCCCCACAGTTCCCTAGGTGGGTTCACAACCTGATGAATGGTAGATTTCAACTTGTTATTGGAAAGTCTCGAGAGCATATCACCAACATTGATCATCAACTCATCAGGCTTAGCAATGGCATCAACCCATTCGCCTTTATGGTTTTGCACTTGCAACCCTTTTCCGTGGGCGCCCATTAGTAAGGTAATTAGGTTAATATCTCCGTGAGCTGCTGCCCTTACTGCATTTTTAGGTTCTGAGGTGATAGGAGGGTAATGTATCGGCCTTAAAATAGAATTACCATTTTTAATATATTCGTCAAAATAATTCTCTTCTAAATCTAAATGAATGGCCAAAGCCCTAAGTACATATTTGGCCGTTTTTTCCAGCATTTTATAGGTTTCCTTCCCAATTTCATTGAATTTTGGCAATTCATCTACCATTACATTATCCGGATATTCCGCCTTTAACCTTGGATTGTTCTCCACATATTGCCCAAAATGCCAAAACTCCTTTAAATCACCTTCTTTGCGGCCTTTAGCATGCTCTTTGCCAAACGAAGTATATCCCCTTTGTCCACCAATACCTTCAATCTCATATTTATCTTTGGTCTCTTGGGGCAGTTCGAAGAACTTTTTGATTTCGGCATATAACCCATCCACGAGCTCATCGGACAAAAAATGACCGCTTAAAGCCACAAATCCTATATTTTCAAAAGCAGCACCAATTTCTTTAACAAATTCTTGTTTTCTTTCAGCATCTCCCGAGATAAAATCTTTCAAATCAACGCTAGGGACTAAACTCATATCTTATTTTTTTGCTTTGTAGTTGTAAAATTACAAATTCTTAATGAGTTCCTTGATGTTAGAGATATAACAAGATAGTCCGATTTTTGTTACATTTAGACCCTTAACGAACATTAGGTATTTACCCATATGAATTTTGAAGAATTTCAGGTAGAGGATTCCATTAAGCTGGAGCTATACAAGGCCATGCTGAAACCTAGGATGATTGAGGAAAAAATGCTGATTCTATTGCGTCAGGGGAAAATATCAAAATGGTTTAGCGGCATAGGGCAAGAGGCTATTTCGGTCGGGGTAACTTCCGCCCTAGAAACCGATGAGTATATTTTGCCCATGCATAGAAATTTAGGCGTTTTTACGACAAGAAAAATACCCTTGCATAGACTTTTCTCCCAATGGCAGGGAAAACTAGGCGGTTTCACAAAGGGTAGGGACCGTAGTTTTCATTTTGGTACCCAAGATTTTAAAATCATTGGAATGATATCCCATTTAGGTCCGCAGATGGGGGTTGCAGACGGGATCGCTCTGGCACATAAGTTAAGAAAGGAGAAACGGGTTACCGCTGTATTTACCGGGGAAGGGGCAACTAGTGAAGGGGATTTCCATGAAGCCTTGAACGTTGCTGCGGTTTGGGACCTTCCCGTTCTTTTCTGTGTTGAAAATAACGGCTACGGATTGTCCACACCTACCAATGAGCAATTTAAATGTGAACATATTGCGGATAAGGGGATTGGTTATGGCATGGAATCCCATAGTATCGATGGTAACAATATTTTAGAGGTCTATACGAAGGTTAATGAGCTTTGTATCGATATAAGAAGGAACCCAAGACCTGTATTGCTAGAATTCAAGACGTTTAGAATGCGGGGGCACGAGGAAGCCAGCGGCACAAAATATGTTCCTGAGGAATTAATGGAGGCTTGGGCCTCAAAAGATCCTTTGGAAAACTATACAACATTTCTGAGGAGTTTGGGCTTGTTAAACGAGAAGGAAGAACAAATCCATAGGGAGGAAATAACCAATGAAATTGAAGAAAATTTACAGCAGGCCTTTCAGGAAGAGCCGATAATTCCTGTCCTAAGTAAAGAAATAAATGATGTATATCAAAAATTTGATTATAAGGAAGTTAAACCAGTAATATACAAAAGAAATGTACGCTTTGTGGATGCCATATCCCAAGGTTTGAAATCCGCTATGGAGCAACATGAGAACTTGGTCATCATGGGGCAGGATGTCGCGGAGTATGGTGGGGTTTTTAAAATTACGGATGGCTTTGTTGAGGCATTCGGGAAAGAACGTGTTAGAAACACACCCATATGCGAATCGGCGATAGTATCCGCTGCAATGGGATTGTCCATTAACGGGATGAAATCGGTCATGGAAATGCAATTTGCAGATTTTGCAAGCAGTGGTTTCAACCCTATAGTCAATTATTTGGCCAAGAGTCATTACAGATGGGGCGAAAAGGCAGATGTCGTTATACGAATGCCCTGCGGAGGTGGAGTAGGAGCAGGTCCTTTCCACTCCCAGACCAACGAGGCTTGGTTTACCAAGACCCCAGGGTTAAAAGTAGTGTATCCCGCCTTTCCTTCG
>JAUIGC010000023.1 GCA_030429835.1 Bacteroidia bacterium | reverse complement strand
ACACGAGTACATACACCCCTTCTTTGAGGACACGAATCCAAAGCAGCCGATTTACTCTTCTTGGTAATTGTGGCCCTTCCTGTTCGTACTAATTGTGAAATTGTTGGCATACTATATAAATATGTATAAAAATTTACCCTTTGTTTTAGGGTCGGCAAATGTAGTGATATTTCAATATAAATCAAACCTATCCGGAAATATTTTAAAAACTTTTTTTGCCAACCAATTTAGCGTGCTCACTTTTGCCAAAAAAAATATAAAGAACACAACAATAGTTTAAAAATTATGAAAGCTTTTTCAAAAAAAACACATAATTCCTCACCTACAGATTTTCATTTTTTTATGAAATTCTCAATATTTAAGCTGTTATATTACATATAGTAAAATCCAAATAGTGTTTAATCTATAACTTCTAATAATACTTCGGCATCTTAAAGTTTTATTAAAATTCACTTGGATTATTAACACTATTTTGTGATTTTTGCTGCTAGCTAATTCAAATAATTAAAAAATGAGAACAAAACTAAATGGATTGTTAACGCTCTTATTGGCGTTGATTGTGCATATATCCTATGCACAGGAAAAAACGGTTTCCGGTACAGTTACCGACCAAAGTGGTCTACCCCTACCAGGTGTGAACATTTTAGTCAGAGGTACTACCACCGGTACACAAACCGATTTTGATGGAAATTATAGCATTTCAGCTTCCCAAGGCGAAACACTTGTTTTTACCTATATAGGTCAAAAAACTGTTTCAATGGTAATTGGATCTGACAATACCATCAATGTTCAAATGGAGGATGACGCCACTGCCCTTGAGGAAGTTGTTGTAACTTCCCTAGGTCTAAAAAGGGAATCCAGATCTTTAGGTTATTCGGTCGCCAAGGTAGACGGTGATCAAATTGCCCAAAGGGCGGAAACGGATGCCGTTAGGGCCATGCAAGGTAAAATGCCCGGTGTGAACATTGTAGGTGCCGGTGGTGCACCTGGACAATCCACAAAAATAAACATACGTGGTATGTCTTCCTTAACAGGAAACACCCAACCTCTTTTTGTTGTGGACGGTGTTCCATTTGACAACAGTGTTAACAACGACCAGGGGGCTGCCCAAAACACAGTGTTCTCCAGTAGGGCATTTGATTTGGACCCTAATTCCATTGAGAGCATTTCCGTACTTAAGGGAGCCGCTGCATCTGCCCTATATGGTTCCAGAGCTACGAACGGTGTGGTACTTATTACCACGAAAGGTGCCAGACAAGCCTCAAGAAAGGGAATGGAGGTTCGTTACAATTCTTCTTTAGCGATGACCCAAATTTCTGGAATTCCTGATTATCAAGATGTTTACACCCAGGGTTCCAACCAGCTTTACAATGGAGGTTTCATTGGAAACTGGGGTTCTCCTTTTCCTGAATATGTAGATAGCATCAACGAAGAATATGGAACAAACTATACTCCTTTTTATTCTTTATATCCTGATGGCTCCAATTATCCGGCTGGAACGGCTTCCAACCCAATAAGCAATAGATTCCCGGGAGTTTTTCCAGAATTAATGCAGGATTATGTGATGCCTGATGGATCTGTGGTATCAGTGTCCGCTCCTTATAAAATTGAACCTCACGATATTATTGGGGGATTCTTTAGACAAGGTATCACTTCCGATCATTCTGTTAGCGTAAGTGCCGGAGGTGAAAAATCCAATCTTAATGTTGGTTTTTCCAATATGAACCAATCTGGTATAGTTCCCAATCAAGGTGCCGGAAGAACAAACCTTTATGCCGGTGGTAACGCTAGACTGGATAATGGACTAACGGTGTCTGGTACAATAAATTATGTTAATACCACCCAGAAATCACCATCCTCAGGAGCAAGTGCCTTTAACGATTATTTCGCAGGTGGTGGGGGTTCCATCTATTCAAGGTTGTTTTATCTTCCCAGAAACTTTGACCTAAACGGTCTTCCATGGGAAAACCCTGCTGATGGTTCCAATATCTTCTATAGGGCTTTGGACAACCCGATTTGGATTGCCAATAACAACCTATATAAAAGTGAAGTAAACCGTGTTTACGGTAACGTATCTGTAGGCTATGATATTAATGACTGGTTGAACGTTACTCTTAAAGGAGGTGTAAATACCTATCATGAAAAACGTAAAAGAAACATACGCCCAGGCGGTATAGCTGTACCAGATGGTTTGGTGAGGTCAACAGACTTGGATAATACTGAAAAAGATATCAACCTGTTATTCAATATCAACAAAGATTTCGGTGAGAAATTCAATATGACTGCGGTTATCGGTATGAACGGAAACCAAAGGGAATATACCGAAAGAGGCGTTACGGGTAACCAAATAATTGTTAATGGATTAGATAGATTTGATGCAACGGCAACACTAATTGCCAATAGGGACTATTCCAGATTGAGAAGATTGTATGGTGTGTTTGCGGATATCAATTTTGGCTATAACGACTGGTTATTCTTGAATTTAGTAGGTAGAAACGATTGGTCTTCAACGTTGCCACAAGGGGCAAATAGCTACTTCTATCCGGGTGCTAGTATTTCTATGATGCTAAGTGAGGTAATTCCTATGCCGGGATTTATAAACTCCTTAAAAGTGAGAGCAGCGAACACCAAAGTGGGTAATGATGCTGATCCTTACAGAACATCTACGAATTTCTTCATTGGGACACCTTTTACCTCTCCAACCTATGGTTTGAACAACATTGCCTCTAGAGATGATCTTTTGGGTAATGCCCAATTAAAGCCAGAGTTTACAACGGAGTTTGAGGCGGGTCTTTCGGCTGTTATGTTCAATAGTCGATTAAGCTTGGATGTAACCTACTTTGACAGGACATCCACTGAACAAATTGCTAGGGCTTCCGTTGCACGTTCTTCTGGTTTTGCGGACAGAATCGTAAACGTAGGTGAACTTTCCAACAAAGGATGGGAAATTGGATTGGATGTCTATCCAGTATCCAACGAAAATTTTAAATGGAATATGTACACCGCGTTCTCCAAGGTTAAATCCTTAGTAGTGGATGCGGGTCCTACGGGCGAAATTTTTATAGGTGGTCCTGGAACTTCCTTGGGTACCATTCATAGAAACGGCTTCCCTTACGGACAAATCTTCGGAACCAAAAATGCAAGGGATGCCGAAGGGAACTTATTGATTAACAAAGAAACTGGTTTGCCATTTGCATCTGCAACCTCAGATATTATCGGTGACCCTAACCCTGATTTCACGTTAGGTGTTACAAATAGTTTTACCTATAAAAACTTTACATTGAGAGCGTTGATCGATTGGAAACAAGGTGGAGACTTTTACTCCTTTACCGCTGCTTCCTTGATGTTACGTGGTCAATTAGCGAATTCGGTAGATCGTGAAGCACTAAGGGTAGTACCTGGTGTCTATGGAAATGTACAGACCTTTGAACCTGTTTTGGACGGTAACGGTAACACCGTACAAAACACTACTCCAATAACTGCCTTTGACTCTCACTTTACTGATGGTTGGGGAGCCTATGGACAGGACGAAGTAAACATATATGATGGAACAACCATTAGACTTAGGGAATTGGGGCTTAGCTATTCATTACCTGAAAAATTCTTGGAAAACACCCCATTTGGCTCATTGACTTTCTCTTTAAGCGGAAGAAACCTATGGTGGAAGGCACCTAATGTGCTAGAAGGTCTAAACTTAGACCCAGAGGTATTGGCTGAAACGGCGGCATCCAACGTTCAAGGTTTTGAATATGGAGCTACACCAACGACTAAAACGTATAGTTTCAACCTATCCTTGTCATTCTAAACTAAACAATACTTAATGATGAAAAAGATGAAAATAAATCTAAGAAGATATATAAAAACTGCTGTTTTTACCATGGCTCTTACCATGGCGACAGTCGGTTGTGAATTTCAGGAACTGGATATTAACACAGATCCCAACACGGCTTCCGAAGTCTCTTTGGACCTGTTATTGACGAGTGCCCAGTTTAATGGCCTAAATACCTTTGCCGATGGTTTAAACAATGCACAAATGGGTTTTTTGGCCATAAATACAAGTAATGATGATTTCAACTTCACTAATTCCAGCTGGAATGGTACATGGAACTATTTGTACCGCGTACCCCTAAAGGATTTGGAAGAGATGATACGCGCGGCCGATCCAGAGCTTAGTCCTAACTATTTAGGTGTAGCCCAAATCTTAAAAGCCTATTATTTTACCACTATGGTAGATTTATGGGGAGATGTTCCGTATACCGAAGCTTTTGCCGGAAATTACAGCGAACCTATTTTGGAACCTGTTTATGACGGTGGTGCTAACATTTATGCTGATGCCTTTGCACTGATAGATGCGGGCATTGCAAATCTTGGTAAGGACCAAGCAACATCGTTGGATGGAGACATTATCTATGGAGGTTCTACTTCCAAATGGATCAAGGCGGCCAATTCATTAAAGTTACGTTTGCTTATCCAAACCAAAAATGTTCAGGATAACACAGCCGCCATACAGGCCATTGTAAACGGTGACAATTACATCCAAACTGCGGCAGATGATTTTCAATTACGGTTCTCCGCATTGAAGAATCCAGATTACAGACACCCAATGTACCAAGATGGTTACGCAGGTGGTGAAGCCGGCTATTCCTATTTTGGCTCTCAGTTAATGTTCGAGATGCTTTCCAAAAGAGATCCTAGAACACCATTTTACTTTAAGCGCCAAACATCGTCTCTTTTAAATCCAGACGATACCACAGACAAGCAAACCATACCTTGTTCACAAAGGGATGATTGTATTTATGCCTATTTTCCATATAGCCCTGTTGTAACTCAAGGTGTTTTTGGCAAAGCTCCTTCTGAACTTACAGATGATGAAAGAGAGTATCTAGGTGGATTCTTTGGTCGTGACCGCTCTGACCCATCTGGTATACCTAACGATAACCCTTTGAGAACTACCGTAGGTGCTTATCCTGCTGCAGGTCAATTTGATGTTTCTGCCTCTACTACAGGAGGTAACCAATTTGGTACTGGAGACGGAATCTTTCCAATCATTACTTCATGGATGGTTAAGTTCTATCTTTTAGAAGCCCAAACTACGTTAGGCGTTTCCACTGGTTCTACAGAAACTGAGCTTCTTGAAGCAGCATTGGAAGAGCAACTTGCAAAGGTTATTGCTGTGGGAACAGCGGCAGACCCTGCGGCTTCTGCGGATATCGATACTTGGCCAGAAACTTATGATTGGCCAATAACTTACAAGAACGAAGCGGACTATATTGCTGACGTTATTGCTGCCTACCCCACTGGAGGAACTAGTGCGCAGCGTTTGAACTATATACTTAAACAAGCATGGTATGCTAACTTTGGAAATGGTTATGAGTTATATAACGCATATAGAAGAACCGGTTTCCCTTCCGATATCCAGGCACCATTACAATTGCCACGTAACTTTGCCTTGTCCTTACCTTACGCGCAGGATGAAATAAACTTAAACAGCAATACACCCGATAAAGTATATGATAGCCCAAGTAGTGGAGCAATCTTTTGGGATACTCTGAAATTTCAGTTTTAATTAAAAAAAATAATAAAATGAAAAAATATAATTTATATATACTAACATTAGCCGGGTTGATGGTTTTATTCAACGCCTGTAAGGATGAGGATTTGGTAATCCTGCCTGAATGGGAAAGTGGTGTTCATGCCTATACCATTGTCGCGGATGGATCTGCTTCAGACTTTAAAGATCAAGAAACAGATATTCCCATTACTTTTAATATGAAGTGGAAATCTATTGACAGGGAGAACACTGTAAATAAAATCGAGTTATTTGTATTGTTCAATGAACCTTACATTGATTTAGATGGAAACCCTAAAACTGCCGCACATGGTGGTGATGAAGGAGTCCTTTGGGCAACTCTTGAAGGTGGAGATGTGCCTGCAAATGCTGAATTTACAAGTTTTACCATAACTCAGGACGAGGTTTACCAATTATATTCCGGAGCTACTTACGACTATGAAAATGGTAATGGTGAGGTTCCTGTATATGCTAACCCTGATGCACCTGAGAGAGATGCGGATACAAGACCATTTATTCCCGGTGACACTTTCTCCATGAGATGGGTGTTGTATACGGACGACGGTAGAATGTTCGATTCTTGGTCTCCATCTGTATGTACAGAATTTCCAGAGGCCAATTGTTCTATTAACTGGTCAATAGTTTGTGCTGATGCAATAGCCAATCCTCCAGGTGACTATACAATTGTATTTAACGATTCGTATGGAGACGGTTGGAATGGTGGAGCCATCAGAGTGGTTGTTGATGGCACACCAACAGATTATACGTTGGAAGATGGGTCAACACAAACACTTGTGATAACCGTACCAGATGGAACATCAACCTTAACTTTTGAATATGTTAGCGGTGATTGGGATTCAGAAGTAACGTTTACCATTACTTCTCCAAAAGGCAATGTTATTTCCAGTGCCGGTCCTTCACCAGCAGCAGGAGAGTTAACACTAGACCTTTGTCTAGAATAAGATTTTTAAAATACAAATAAAAAAAGGCTGTCAATTGACAGCCTTTTTACTTTATATACACCCATTATATAGACCAATTGAAAAAACTTAAACCAGACTGATGCACTTAGTACAATCTGACTCCGTTAACTAATCAAATATTTTCAAGACTTCATCAAAATCCATCACTATATCCCTTAACAAGAAGGATTTAACTGAAATAATCACTTAAGTCATCCGAAAAAATGATTAAAATTTCTTATCTTCTATTAAAATATAATCCAATGGTTTCTAAATTTAACTACTACATTTTAACAGCCCTTTTAGTTTTTATATGCCAGAGATTACAAGCGCAACCGGCCAATCCGCAATATGATCCTAAAAGTAGTGTACCTATTCTAGGTATGGATTTTAGTCTGTTAGGAAAGATGAGTACAAAAATCGAGGAAGATGAAGGCTTCCCGGAAAACGAACAGTATGAAAATTTTCTTTACAAACAAGGACAGCTGTTTAATCAAAAAAATGAAATGATTGGGGAATATCTAATGAGATATAATGTGTACCGTGATGAAATGGAAGCAAATAAACCCTCCTCCCCCACAAAGATTATTTTTTATAAAGATCAGCTTGGCAAGGTTACTCTAGAAAAAGTTGATTACCATGTACTAGAATATGTTCACGAAAACGGTAATCTAGTAAAAGGATATTTTACTTCACCCATTTTCAATTCCAACTGCAGTATCTTTATAAAACACGAAAAAAAATTAAAAAAAGGAAAACCAGCCAAGGACAGCTATCATGAAGACACAAAAACAACCGTAGTCTCTACCAAAAAATACTTCTTAAGATTTTCGGATGGTAAACTACAACCCATCTCATTAAATAAAAATAAAATCCTGAAGACTTTTCCAAAGTTCCAAGACGAAGTACAAGATTTTATAAAAGAAAATAAATTGAAAATGAAAACGGAAGAAGACTTGGTCACGTTGGTAAAGTTTTACAACCATCAATTGGCAAGTTAAACTTGTCCTTTCTCCATTTAAAGAAGCTTACATTTATGGTCATTTTAAAATTCCGGATTATTAACCAAGGAGTTATAACCAACAATTTATAAATTCAAAATTGAATTTTTTGTAATCGTTTTGATAAAATGATTAGCAGCCGGTTTGAAATAGGAAATTAGCCAAGATCAACATTCATTTTGTAAATTTACATTCTGTTAAAAAAAACTTTATTTACCATAATGTCAAGAGTTCTTTTAATATTGTTGTTTATAAATACACTGCTGTGCCAATCGCAAGAAAAACCTTCAATGGATTCGTTACATTCCATGCATTTCAGTCCAACGTCTCCCGTACACCCCGCTTCTGACATTAATGATTCAATCAACAGAGTTCAGCAAGTAAATCGAGAAGATTTTAGTATTCTAAAAGAAAATAATGTCGATAAGCCAATGGTATTGATTTTTCTTGGAAGTGATTGCCCTATTTCCCAGAAATATGGTAATACGATTAGAAATCTTTATGCGCTTTATAAAGATTCCGTAAATTTCTATGGAATTTTTCCAGAAAATTTTAAAGACAACGAAATAATAGACTTCAAGAAAATTTATCAAATAGAATTTGACCTTATAAGTGACAAAAACAACGAATTAGCAAGGCAATTGAAAGCTTCCCATACTCCTCAAACCTATCTAATAAATCCTTCCGGAAAAGTTTTGTATCAAGGTGCCATCGACAACTGGTTTTATGAATTGGGCAAAAACAGAAGACAAGTTACCAAATACTACTTGGAGAATGCCATTAAATCAGTCTTAGAAGGGACTCCCGTAAAAGTAACTTACACCCAAGCCATTGGATGCTTCATAGAATATAAAGATTAATACATGCATAAGATTTTTGTCACTCTTCTATTTACGGGCTTCCTTTCTCAAATATTTGCTCAAGAATTAACTTACTATGAGGATATTGAAAAAATCATCATTAATAACTGCGCCAGTTGTCATAAAAAAAATGGTTATGGACCTTTTCCTTTAACTACTTATGAAGAAGTCAAGAAAAAAGGCTCTTTTATAGCCCATGTGACGACAATCAAATACATGCCCCCATGGAAGGCAGACCCTGAATACAGAACTTTTAAAAATCAAAGGGTACTCAAAAAGGAGGAAATCGAGAAAATAAATGAATGGGTCTCCCAAGGAATGAAGGAAGGTAAAAACGTTGGTGAACGTCCAAAAATTCCAGACCTTCTGAATAATCGCAAACCGGATTTGGTTTTGGAAATGAAAGATTCATATATCATTTCCAATGAAGGTATAGAAGACTATAGATTTTTCAATCTGCCAACCGGTCTTGAAGAGGATAAGTACATCGAATCTATTGAATATGTTCCTGGAAATAAAAGACAGGTTCACCATAGTAGAATCATGGCCGATACAACCAATCAAATTAGAGGTATAAACGGGCTTTCTGAATATGACCCAAAAGTCCTTGAATTTCAAAAAAAACCACTCGCTGATGAATTTTTATATGGCTGGGTCCCAGGTAACCTACCCATTTTGTACCCAGAAGGAACTGGAAAAAAAATGTATGCAAATACTGATTTACTTTTGAACATTCATTATGCCCCTACATCTGTAACCCAAACGGATAGATCTAAAATAAAACTTTACTTTTCCAAGAAAAATGTAGAACATGAAATCAAGGTGCTTGCCATACGGGAAAATCACATCGCAAATCAACCCTTTTTTTTAAGAAAGGAAACAAAACCAACATTTTACGTTAAGTACAGAATAAATAATGATATGAACATAGTATCTATTATGCCTCATATGCATTACTTGGGACAAAGTTTTGAGTCATTAGCCCTTACCCCTGATGGATTGGAAATACCATTAATTAAGATAAATAAATGGGATTTTAATTGGCAAAGCACCTACCTTTATGAAGAACCACTATTTATTCCCAAAGGGTCAATTATTTTAGTTTCAGCAACGTATGACAATACCTCGGGAAATCCTTCAAACCCAAATTTTCCAGCTAAAAATGTAGGATATGGGTGGAATTCAACAGATGAAATGATGAATTTGGTTTTTTATTATTTTTAATGATTTTTGACCTTAATTATAGCACCAAAAATTGCCCTTACATGAAAAATACTTTATCCCATATAATAAGAAAATGTCTGTACTGTTTTTTATTGATTATAATACATTCATGTACTGGAGATGATTACGACCCAGAAAAAATAGCAGAAGAACAAAAGGAAGAACCGCCAATAACTCCTATTGTTGAAACTATTGACGGTGATATGGGCACTGCTACCTTTTATGACAAAAATCTTGTTGAAGACCATTATATTCTCGTAAACGACGCTATGAGCAATAGGGTTTATCTTATGGATAAAAATGCGGATATTGTTTATGAGTGGCCATTGGGGGATAGAAAAATAGGAAATGACGTAGTCCTACTTGAAAATGGTACTTTATTAGCTTCATTACAGGATGAGGAAAACCCTGAAATACTCTTTGGTGGTTTTGGAGGGAAAATCCAATACATAGCAAAAAACGGAGATATACTGTGGGACTACACATACTCCAATAACGAGCATAGATTACACCATGATGTTGAATTATTGCCCAATGGTGACGTTTTGGCAATCGCTTGGGAAAGAATGGAAAAAGTGGCCGCAGTCGAAAATGGGTCGAAACATGATACCGACTTATTTCCCGAATCTGTAATTGAAATTAATCCCAATACTAATGAAATTGTATGGGAGTGGCATGCGAAAAATCACTTAATTCAAGATTTTGACGAAACTAAATTGAACTTTGGGGCCGTTGAAGAAAATCCGCAACTAATCAACTTAAATTATAATGAGACCGATGACGGTAACATAATGCACATAAATGGTATAGGATATGATTCACTAAACGACCTGATTTACCTAAGCGTAAATTTTTATAGTGAAGTATGGGTAGTAGACCATTCGACTACCAAAGAGGAAGCATCTGGACATACAGGAGGTAATTTTGGACGCGGAGGGGATTTAATTTATAGGTTTGGTAACCCTACCACCCAGAATGACGAGACTTCTGAGCGTATCTTTGTTAATAACCATTTTCCTAATCTATTTGAACCATCCAAAATGTTGATTTTCACAAATGGAGGTGATTTGGGAAGGTCCACGGTTTATGAGTTAAGATTACCTGAAGAACTCGCGCAACAAACCATACCTGACCTTACATTTCCAGAGATTCTTTGGAGTTTTACAGATTCGGAACTATACTCGCCAAAAGTGTCCGGAGCCGTTAGGTTACCCAATGGAAATACCTTGATAACCGAAGGAGATTATGGAATCTGGGAGGTAACCGATACTGGAAAAGTAGTTTGGAAATTTTCTGGTGAAGGGTTCTTTTGGAGAGCCTACCATTATTCCAAGGATGACCCTGCAATCCAATCATTGGGCTTGTAATGAAGCCGGATGTATCTTTAAATGTTTACTGGTTTTCAATTTCATGAAGCACCTAATTTGTATACATTTGTCGCATGGAAAAAACTACCCAAATCTATGGCATAAGGGCCATTATAGAAGCCATAAATTCTAACGAGGAAATAGATAAGGTCTTTCTTCAAAAAGGACTTAAGGGCGACTTAATAAGACAGCTGGAAAGCCTTCTTAGAAAGAATGAAATTAATGCGGTATATGTTCCGGTAGAAAAATTGAACCGACTCACCAAAAACAACCATCAAGGTGCTGTCGCCAACATATCACCCATTACCTTCTACACTATTGAGGAATTGGTAGATAAAGCATCTGAAAAATCCACTCCTCCCCTATTTTTACTGTTGGACCAACTTTCGGACGTTCGTAATTTTGGTGCGATTATCAGAACAGCAGAATGCACGGGCGTAGATGGTATCATCATACAAAAAAAAGGGGCCGCCCCGGTAACCGCGGATACTATTAAGACATCAGCTGGAGCCGCCTTTAAAGTTCCTATTGCGAAAGTTGACCACATTAAGGACGCTATCTTCTATTTACAAGCTTCGGGGATAAAAATCGTATCGGCCACAGAGAAAACCAATGACTCCATTTACGATATTTCCCTCAAGAAACCCATTGGTATAGTAATGGGTGCTGAAGATCAAGGTATATCCCCTTCAATCCTTAAAGCTTCAGATTATTGTGCCAAACTGCCTTTATTGGGAGAAATCGAATCGCTTAATGTGTCAGTGGCCTGTGCCGTTTTCTTATATGAGGCCGTTCGCCAACGAATTCTGGCTTAATCAGCATCTGTGGAGTTTTCACCCTTATTCTTCTTGTAGTGATACTTGATAGAAATAACCTCTTTTTTCTCCATATCTTCCGTTTCAACAGATTCTATAAAGTTTCCATCGGCATCAAAATGTTTTAGGAATGGGTCTTCATCCTCGTTAAAATCATCCCGCTCCCAATCATATTTTTTAGGTTTTGGAACTTTGGCTTCAAAAATCAGGGCAAATATCAATCCGGTGAGAAATCCGCCCAAATGTCCTTCCCATGAAATACCGTCCTTGACCGGGAATATATACCATAACAAACTTCCATAGATAAATACAACTATCAAGGAAAGCGCAACCAAGCGAAAATGTTTTGTAAAAATCCCCTTAAAAAATATAAAACTGGCCAAAAGATAAATAAGGCCACTCGCACCGATGTGAAATGAAGGCCTGCCAATTCCCCATGTAATCAATCCTGACAGAAGCAAACCCAAAAGGACGACTTTAACGGCGATACTTCTATAGAAATAGAAAAGTGCCGCCAACAATATTGCCAACGGTATAGTATTGTTATAAAGATGTTCCAGGGAACCATGAATAAAGGGGCTTAAAATGACTCCCTTAAGTCCTGACAGAGTTCTAGGATAAATACCAAACTCGTTAAAATTGGTTTTATTCAATAATTCCAACCAAAAGGTAGACCAAATAGCCAATACTCCGAACAGTGGAGCCAGCAGTACGGCATTGGAAAACTTAAAATGATCTGAATCTGACATAATAGTGAAATAGCAACTAGTTAGCCAAAAATAAGAATCGGTTAAATTGTCATTCTACCAAAAGTAATTGTTAAATCCAATTTTTTATTGAAATGCCTCCAAATGAATTTCGGCAACTTTATCCTATTTTTATAATATGAACGAACCTCTAGCGGAGCGAGTACGCCCACAAAGTCTTGAAGATTATATTAGTCAAAACCATCTAGTAGGTGAAAGCGGTTCATTGACGAACCAAATCAAAAAAGGAATAATACCTTCAATTATTCTTTGGGGGCCACCAGGTACCGGAAAAACTACCTTGGCCAATATAATTGCAAAGGAAAGCGAACGACCCTTTTATGTGCTTAGTGCCATTAATAGTGGAGTCAAGGATATAAGGGAGGTTATTGACAAAGCAAAGCAGTCCGGAGGGTTATTCACCGCAAAAAACCCTATTTTATTTATAGACGAGATTCATCGTTTTAGCAAGTCTCAACAAGATTCACTTCTTGCAGCCGTTGAAAAGGGGTGGGTGACCTTGATAGGAGCAACCACCGAAAACCCGAGCTTTGAGGTGATTCCTGCATTATTATCTAGATGTCAGGTTTACGTTTTAAATGCTTTCGGAAAAGAGGATTTGGAACTTCTTTTAAAACGGGCCATGAACAACGATCCTGTTTTAAAAAAGAAAAAAATAAACCTCAGGGAAACTGAGGCCCTACTTAGATTATCTGGCGGTGATGGCAGAAAACTTCTGAACGTATTCGAACTTGTGGTTAATTCAGAACCTACGGACGAGATTACAATAACGGACGACTTGGTTTTGTCCAAAGCCCAGAAAAACACCGTTTTGTACGACAAGACCGGTGAACAGCATTATGATATAATTTCGGCATTTATAAAATCGATACGTGGTAGTGATCCAAACGGAGCGGTATATTGGCTGGCACGAATGATCGAGGGGGGTGAAGACGTAAAATTCATTGCCAGAAGAATGTTGATTTCCGCTTCGGAAGATATTGGACTTGCAAATCCTACGGCCTTGGTCATAGCAAATACAACTTTCCAAGCCGTAACCACTATAGGCTATCCGGAAGCACGCATCATCCTAAGCCAATGTGCCGTTTATTTGGCAACATCACCTAAAAGTAACGCAAGTTATATGGCCATAGGCAAGGCCCAACAAGCAGTTCGGCAAACAGGAAATCTTTCCGTCCCTTTACATTTAAGAAATGCCCCCACCAAACTCATGAAGGATCTAGGCTATGGTGAAGATTATAAATACGCACACGATTATGAAAACAATTTCGTAAACGAAGAATTTCTGCCGGATGAACTCTCTGGCACTGCATTTTACAAACCCGGAAAAAACCAAAGGGAAAATGCCCTAAGCGAATTTTTAAAAAGGCGTTGGAAGGACAAGTATGATTTTTAGAACTTAATGTTCAACTCCTCTTGGACCAAACTACCATTCTCGTAATATTCAAAAATCCATTTGCCCTCTTTTTCGTAGACCATGCCGCTCTTGGCATCGGCTTGCGCCATATACATATTGTCATTGGAGCTTTTGAATAATTTCATTCTAACTTTTGGAGTACTGTCCACTAATTGAAAACCATTGGGTATTTCCTGGGCATACCATATTTCAGCATTCGTTTTGACATTATTGTTTTTTTTTGAACCTACATCCGAAGTTACGGGTTCCATGCTTTTATAGGATTGATTTTCCGTTGTAGCCTCTTGGATTACCATGGGGTTCTGATTCTTAGGGGATTTACGTTCCACCTTATCTGTGTCGATTCCCTTTGGCTCGAATTTTTCGGATATTTGCTTGTCCTTCAAGCTTTTTACATCATTCTTGAAATTTAGGGTCAATGGCTCTTTTACTTCCTTCTTACCAGAATATGCATATTGGAAAGCGTTAAAACTTTCCATGGCCTCCCTAATGGACTCGTGGTAGGCACCTTTATATTCCTTTATTTTACTCTTACCCTGCTGGGTCACAAAAACCTCCGCCCCACCACAGTCTTTAAGAACCACTGAAATTTTAGTGGTAAACATGGAAGAATCATCATTTAAGGAAGCCCAAAGGCCAAGACATTTATCTGACATGAGGTCCGGTGGTAGTTCATCATCATATACCGCATTGAATCCACTTTCCGAAAACAAATACTTTACCAAGGTACTGGTCTGATATTGATTCGTTTCCTTAAAGTCCTCAAACCGCTTGGGAACTATAATATATTTGTAATCGTTCAAATTCGCCTGTGCAGAAATCAAATTACTTAGTGAAATCAAAAGTATGAATAGCAGGGTTCTCAAATTTTAAAATTTAATAGTTAAGGTAACAAATGAAAAAAGCGTGCCATAATTGATTGGCACTACTTACTTCCCCAAGATATAATATTTAATCCTAACTGGAAAGATGCATAATTGCTGGCCGCAATATTCCTGTACGATAGCAGGTTGTCTGCCATGACATACAAGTTTACAGGGCCTGCTTGAAGATTGAGTCCAAAGCCAACATTAGTATAACTAAATTTGTCTGCAGTATAGGTAGCCTTCACCGCTAAAACATTACCCAATCTGTGCATATAAAATGTCGTTACCGCGGCCTGGGGTCCGCGGGGTCTATTGATCAAAAAAAGGTGTCCTCCTAAGGAATTCCTATAGGACATCCTAGGTTGACGGCCACTGGAAGCATCTATTGTACAATCACAATCTTCCGATGATCCTGTAGGTTTACCAAAATCATACCGAAGTGAGGCATTTAGCTTAGTAGGCCTGAAGGTTATATAGGCTGAATTAGTCTCTTCAAAAGGTATGAGTTCCTCAATTTCGTCTACCAAATCCTGCCAATAATCACGGTTCAGATTGGACAACTCGCGCAATACGTTGATTTGAATACCTTCAGAACTCGCATTTCCTACTAGACTATAATTTTTTGTATCGCCACTATGATACATAAATCCTAAATCCAACACACTGGCCGTAAATAAGGTTTGTTCGTTCAACCTGTAGGAAAAGCCCAAATCCAGTCCTAGACCCAAATCACCTCCAAAGAGGGCTCTTTTGATTAAAGTATTAGATAGGGTACCACTATCCGAAGCATCGTCCAATTGCCCAAAACCAGAAGTCCTCAGTTCCAAATCAGCATTTAAGGTGGTGTTGAGAATATTATTCTGCCCTTCGGTGTTGACCAAGTATCCGCTATTTCTAGTAGAATTATAATCAACTATACCAGAATAAATTTTTCCCCTGGCGCCAACGGTCAAGTTTTTGTCTACCTTTTTATTGATGCCCAAATGATACACGGTAACTAAAGAGCCCCGTGTTTTTAAATCTCCTAAATTGAATTTTCTATCCAATTGATCGGCATTGCCGTCAAAAATCAGTTGAGCATAATCCCTTGGCCAATAGGTAATATTATCAAACTCCAAATAGGCACCGCCACTAAAGAACAGATTGGGATTGCCACTTCTAAACCCGATGTTCAGAAGCTCCATTTGCACATTCCCGCTAAATTCGTCCCTCGGGCGAAGCGCATAGACCATTCTATCCCTGACCTTGTCGTTAATATCCAGCCCATCTTCGGCAAAAATATCGTTTACGGAAACACCATTGGAACCAACATACCCCGAAATACCCGATATCATTGGGATACCTGAATACCACTTAAAATCGCTTTCCACTCCAGGATTCAACATCAAGGATTGGGGAATTTCATTAAAATCGTACAATATCTGTTTGTTCTGCGCCCCAAGAAGGTTGCATACCAACAGTATAAAAAATGAAATTGATTTAAACCGATTCATTTTACCCGGACCATGAATTTTGCGCTCGAACTAAGTACAATGGCCGGATCTGGCAGACTGGATGTACTGGTATTGTCCCCAAGGTTTCTGGCGCTTAACCTGATTTGGGTAGTATTCCGTAAAATATCAAGGCTTTTATTGGCTCCCCCGTAGGCCACTACCCTTGTTAGAAGTGCCGTTGGAGCAGCATTCATTTGGAAAAACTCACTATCCAAAACATCTCCGTTTTCGTTGAGGAATTCTATTGAAATCTGGATATCCTTGCTTGTGGTATTTTCCAGTTCATAAGTTATGGAACCCTCCAATACCCTTTCGGCAAAAACATCCTCCTCAAAGGCATCAAAATTAAAATCCTGTGAGAAGAAACTTATTCCACTTACCCTATTGATAATGGATTCCTGCGTTTTTACATAAAAAATACTCGTCTCAAAAGTAGGAGTGATGGTAAGATCGTCATATTGGTTAAAGTCCTGCTTTTCCGAACAGGACAAGCAAACCAACGCCATCACAAAGCAGAGAATTAGGTTTCTTAACAAGATCATTTTCCAGAGTACAATTTTAGGGCCTAAAATAGGGGCCGTCCTAAAGATATAACTCTATAAATAGGTTTTTATTTCCTTCAATTCCCTTATGATAGGAGCGTGATCATGTTCGGGATCTCCATGGGCATTAAAGTGGAGGGTATGGAGTCCAACGGATTTGGCTCCTAGAATATCTGCTTCCAAGCTGTCCCCTATCATTAGCGATTTCTGAGGATGAACCTTGGCCTTTTCCAGGGCCAACTCAAAAATTATGGGATTAGGTTTCTTAACACCGGCCATTTCAGAGTCCACAATGTGCTCAAAATAATGATGTATGCCGGAATTCCTTAGTTTCTTCTCCTGAATTTCCTGAAAACCATTGGTAATAATATGAAGCCTGTACCTAGGTCGGAGATATTCCAGAATCGATATCGTATCCGGAAATAGATGATTAAAAGAGGATAAATGATTGATATATTCGTTGGATAAACTATGGATAACCTCATCGGAAATATTCTGACCCAACTGATCAAAAACTGTTTTTAAACGCTGGTACCTAAGCTCCGACTTTGTTATTTTTTCCTCCCTATATAATTTCCAAAAAGCGAGATTAGTAGGGACATACACCTCTAAAAAGGTTTGTAGGGAAATATCAATGTGATGTTCCACCAGTATTTTTTCAAAAGTGAGCGACGAATTTTTTTCAAAGTCCCATAGTGTGTGGTCCAAATCAAAAAATATATCGGTGACCAAGTTTTTAAACATTGTATTTACTGATTAACCTATGGTACACTTCCTTCCAATCAAATTTATGTTGGGAACCTAATAATTCATTGGAAAATATGGAGATAAAGGTTCCCTTCACCAACTTTACTTCATTGTAAATGGCATCCATTCTTTTTTCCAGTTCCACCTTCTTGTCAATTTCCCTTAAAGCATAATCATGCAGAACAAAAGGGAACACTTTAATGGGTTGTTGCACCTCCAGAGGGATATCATAAAACTGAAAGGGTGTACAGGTTCCCGCCCTAAAACCTATCTGATGGCTATAGCCCATGGTAAAATCATCCGAAAATTCAGCGGCAATAAGATTTCTATAAGTTTCTGGTACATCGACCCGATTATAGCGCATTCTGGAAAAGTTTACCGGTCTATTGATTACGTCCTCAAGATTTTGCTTCTCCTCCTTCAGTAATTCCACATTATTAAAGGAACTGTAGGATGCGGCCAAGGCCACTTTGGAATAATCACCTATGTATTTAATCAGGGATTTAAAGTTATTGCTATTTGTAGATACGTTCTTATCATATTTTGAATAGTTGGCAAACTGAAAAAAGAAAATACTCTTTATGTTGAGTTTTTTGTGCCATTCGATCAAGGTGGCGAAATTATCGTAAGGGTCTTTTTTGATGTTTAACCCCACGGCTATTCGTTCCACCAATCTTTTAATCCTGAAAGTTCCCAAATCCAGTAAAAACCCTGCTGCTCCCCTAATAAACCCCCTATTGGCATAGCAATGGGACGTAGTCACGTCAATCAACGACATGAATCTATATTTTCTGGGTCCCTGAACCAAGGTTGGGAAGCGCTCTTTGAGCAGAACGAACAATTTCATGGCCCATATATCCACCACAGGTCGCTCTAGGAATTTATATTCGTAGGCCAAACTTCCCTTTGCCGGAAAGCGTCCATGGGCATCCTTTACATGAGGCAGATATTCCTCATACCTACTGATTAAATAAAAGGATGCAGCAAAAATATCGAAGGGCACATTGCTTCTTTCCCCTGCGAAAAAAAAACAAGGTACATTGTCCCAGCTTTGGACGTTTATTTCAATATCGTTGACTCCTTGTTCAAAAAGTAGATCATGGCTACGTACAAAAAATTCATTCTGTAACGGCTGTTTGGTATACGTTATCTTTTCTTCTTTATGCTTAATGAAATCTTCAACCTTGGTTGTAAAACCAATTTCTATACCCAGAATCTTGGTGAATACCTGCTTCATGGTGTATGTTAGGCGAGGCGTAATTTTATGGGTATAGATCAATAACATTTACAATAACTGATTATCGGCAAAGCTAAAATATTCCTTTTGCGTTATGATGAGATGGTCCAAGACACGGATATCCAAAGATCCAGATGCATTTTTTACTTTTTGGGTAATCTCCTTATCTGCATTGCTCGGTTTTAAAGTACCAGAAGGATGGTTATGCGCCAAAATAATGGCGACCGCCCCCAATTCCAGTGCCTGTTTCATTATCAATCTTACATCTACCAAGGTTCCGGTTATACCTCCTTTGCTTAACTGTGCCATCTGCAAAATCTTATTGGAATTGTTCAGGTACAAAATCCAAAACTCCTCATGTTCCAACTCGCCCATAATAGGCTGTAAAACCTCATAGGCATCCTGACTGCTTCCTATTTTCTCTATTTTTTGTGCATCCTCGCCCCTTCTGCGCCTTCCTATTTCCATGGCCGCCGCAATACTAATGGCCTTTGCCTCTCCAATGCCCTTGAACTTCATCAATTGCTGAATGCTAAGTTTCCCCAATTCATTCAGGTTATTATCTACAGAGGCCAAAATTCTTTTTGAAAGTTCCACGGCACTTTCGTTCCTACTTCCCGAACCAATTAGAATAGCAATCAACTCGGCATCGGACAAGGCCGTACGCCCTTTGTTCAAGAGCTTTTCCCTGGGCTTGTCATCATCTGACCAGTTTTTGATCGAGAAGGAAATAGGCTTTTCTTCCATTCCCCAAATATACAGAACTAATTATTTCAACATTCGGTTATTGGCATTAGGGTTCAATCAATTTACCCATCTAATTCTCTTCCTCCGTTTGGTCCTGGCGTTTCTCTATTTTAAATCGGGTGTCATGGATAGTCCTATCCTCTTGATTAATAACATTGGATGCCCAACATAAAAGCTGCCAAAAAGGTGTACAGCAATTTGGCCAAAGTCACTCTGTACTTCCTAAAGGTTTTTGGCCAAATTGAATTTCTCTGCATTATAGCCGTAAGTCAATAGGTGTACCAAATTGAATCCTACTGCCAAAACGACATTAATTACTTGTCTTTCAATACTCTATGATATCCTTAACTTCTCTAAATTCCAAACCGCCATAATTACCGGAACTCATAAGAAGCAGTGTGGTGTTGGAATATTCTTTGTTCTTTATAAAGGAATGAAAGGGTTCTGCCTTTGTGAATATTCGTAAATCGGTCCTACCAAAGGCTTCGGAAACTTGCTCAGGAGTAACTTCCTTTAATTTTTTTATCGCTACGGATTCAGGCAAAAAGAAAATCACCGCTTCGTCCGCTGCATCCAATGCTCCTTTATATTCCTTTAGGAATTCTGGATTGAAGCTACTATACGTATGAAGTTCCAAACAGGCCACCAGTTTTCTATCCGGATACTGTTCCTTGACCGCATTGGTCGTTGCCTTAACTTTGCTCGGACTATGAGCAAAATCCTTAAAGGCGATACTATTGGGACCCTCGGCGATTTTCTCCAGTCGTTTTGAAGCTCCTTTAAAAGATGCGATAGCTTCATAAAAGTCACCCTCATCCACACCCATATTCTGGCAGATCCACTTTGCCCCTGCAAGATTACTCAAGTTATGTTTGCCAAAAACGGCTATGGGCATGGGACCCTCAGGTGTGGAAAGAAGGGTTTCCCCATCAATAACCTCATAATCAGGGATACGATAAGGCAACTTCCGTATGGAATTTTCCGAAGATTCAACCACTTCCCTAACCTCAGCATCCTCCTCGTTATAGGTAATGCTTCCGCCCTTGACGATACTATCCACAAAAATCTTGAACTGTTCCACGTAATTCTCAAAGGTTGGAAATACATTGATGTGGTCCCAGGCTATACCACTGAGTAAAGCAATGTTGGGTTTATACAAATGAAATTTGGGTCTCCTGTCTATTGGGGACGATAGATATTCATCGCCTTCCAATACGATAAAATCGTTCACCTCGGTTAAATGGACCATTCTGTCGAAACCTTCCAATTGGGCACCCACCATATAATCCACAGGAATTTCATGATAGTTGAGCACGTGTAAAATCATTGAAGTTATGGTAGTCTTGCCGTGGCTTCCCCCTATTACCACCCGCGTCTTGTCCTTGGATTGCTCATAAAGGAATTCGGGATAGGAATAAATGGTCAAACCAAGTTCCTGTGCCTTTAAAAGCTCAGGATTATCTGCCTTGGCATGCATTCCCAGAACTATGGCATCCAAATCATCATGTATTTTTTCAGGAAACCAACCAAACTCCGAAGGCAATAATCCCTTTTCCTTCAACCTGGATTTTGAAGGTTCAAAAATAACATCGTCGCTTCCGGTAATTTGGTATCCCTTATGGGCCAACGCCAACGCCAGATTGTGCATAGCACTCCCTCCAATGGCGATAAAGTGTATCTTCATTATCCTAAATTATGGGGTAAAGATACATATTGACCTTTGCAGCACAAACGATTTTAGCCAGTGTGATATTCTTTTTACCTTAGAAGCATAATCGTAGAAACAATGCACTTGAATCTTAAAAATATCGACTCAAAGGAAATAATGCCCGGATACCATGGCAAATTGGTCCATGCAGAAACCATGAGCATCGCCTATTGGAACGTAGAAAAGAATGCCCAAGTACCGGAACATTCCCACATGCATGAACAGGTCATGTATGTTTTGGAAGGTGAATTTGAATTTACATTGGAGGGCGATACCAAGACCTATTATCCAGGAGATATTGTAGTCATTGCCCCTCACAAAAAACATAGCGGCAAGGCATTGACCCCATGTAAATTGATGGACGTCTTTAGTCCCGTCAGGGAAGAATATAAATAATATATAAAATGAACATATCCTTAAAAGGAAAAAAGGCCCTTGTTGGCGGAAGTAGTGGTGGTATCGGTAAGGCCATAGCCATACAAATGGCGGAAAGTGGGGCCAGCGTTACCCTAATGTCCAGAAGCGAAGATAAATTAAAGAACATTATATCCAGTTTACCTACAGACCAAGGTCAGGAACATAAATATCTAAAAGTTGACTTTACGGATTTCCCTGTCTACAAAAAGATCATGGAAAACTACTTTGAGCACAATGATGTGGATATTTTGGTCAACAATACACAAGGCCCAAGTGCCGGAAGTGCCCTTGAAAAGAAGGTAAACGATTATCAGGAAGCGTTCGACCTGCTTTTTAAAACAGCTGTTCTAAATACCGAACTTGCCCTTAAAGGTATGATGAAAAATAATTGGGGGCGTATCATCAATGTCGCCTCGGTTTCGGTTAAGGAGCCCCTTTCCTATCTTGCCCTTTCCAATTCTATAAGGGCGGCCGTGGTGACCTGGTCAAAATCACTGGCCACGGATGTAGGTAAATATAAAATCACCGTGAATAGTGTACTTACCGGGTATTTTGACACCGACCGCATTGCACAGCTCAACTCAAAAAAGGCAGAACAAATGGGAATTTCAGAGGACAAGGTCCGTGAGGAAATGGAAATGAAAGTTCCCCTACAACGCATTGGTAATCCAAAGGAATATGGTTATTTGGCAACCTTCTTGGCCTCGGAGAAAGCTTCTTTCATCACAGGCACCAATATTCCAATCGATGGCGGATTGCTTAAAAGTCTGTAACGCCCTTTCCCTTGTTCAAAAGGCCATTTCACTAATTTGTACTTTAGGTTGGTACGTCTTTTGTTGACATTTGTTATGTAAATTTATAACGATGAAAACATTGATAGCTACTTTGACTCTCGTCCTTTTTTCACAATTGCTTCCATCCCAAGAATCTAGTGATTCCTATACGGAACTTTGGGCAAAAGTACATAAGTTAGAAAAGGACGCCTTGACCAAATCCGTATTGGAAATGGTCCAAAATATTTCGGCAAAGGCCAAAAAGGAACAAAATTCCAGCCAGATTATAAAGTCACTTCTTTTTACTTCCAAATATGCATTGATATTGGAAGAAAATGCTCAATTGAAGGTCGTCAACGACTTAAAAAATGAAATTTCCAATGCAAGCTTTCCAGTCTCCAACATTCTGGAAAGTTATCTTGCCAATTTGTATTGGCAGTATTTTCAACAGAATCGCTATCAATTTTACAACAGGACCGCTACCGAAGTAAAAGTAGATACGGTTGATTTTAGAACTTGGGACTTGACGACGCTTTTCAATGAAATAAGCATCCATTTTGAAAGATCGCTCCAAAATCCCGAAGGTCTTCAAAAAGAAAAGCTAAAGGATTTTAAGGAGATAATCGATTCTCAGGAGGATTCGGAAACTTATCGGCCAACATTGTTCGATTTATTGGCACATACCGCTTTACAGTTTTATAAGACCGATGAAAATAGCATCACTAGACCTGCAGATAAATTTGAGATAGACAATCCGGAATTTCTTTGCGAGGCTTATTCATTTACGCAACTCTCCATCCCAGATTCTGACGAAACCTCTTTGCAGGCAAAAGCCTTGAAGCTTTATCAGCAATTAGTAGCTTTTCATTTTTCGAATCCAAACTTGGAACCTTTGGTAACAGTGGATATAGAACGGTTAAATTATACCTATTCAAAAGCTGTTTTCCCAGATAAGGATGCAATTCTTTTAAGTGTACTTACAGCATCCGCGGAAAACCTGAAACATCATAAGACGTCCGCACTTTACCGCTATGAAATAGCATCGCTATTAAAGACACAGGGAGATGTCTATGTAGCAGAAAAAAATGAAGAACATAGATGGAAACTAAAGGAGGCCATTAGTATTTGTGATGCCGTTTATGCAAATTTTCCAAACAGTTTAGGTGCTGAAAAATGTGCTGTTTTAAAATCGCGAATACTAGCCCCCAACCTCGGTATCAGGGCAGAGCGGAATATTCCAATCAAACAAGCTTCCCGTTTATTGACTACCTACAAGAATCATGATGCATTAAAACTCGCAGCATATAGGATAAATAAGGAGCAACTGGAGGATTTACAAGACCTGTATCCTATACAAAAGCAACTGGAGCATATTAAGGGATTGAAACTTGAGACGAGCTGGACCGCCAAGCTTAAAAATGAAGGTGATTATCAACAACACAGCATGGAAATCCCTATGCCCCAACTTCCCAATGGCCAATACATAGTCTTAGCTATGCCGGCATCGGAAGAAAATGAGGACGCTACCGATAAAAGTTTTGCCTTTAACCCAATACAAGTAACGAACTTGGCACTTTTGGAAACCAGAGCCCCTGACCAGCATATTTTTCAAGTGGTAGATAGAAATACGGGCAAACCCATATCCGGGTCTAAAATCACCCTTTACTACCAACGGAATTATCGTGGCACTGAGCTCACCAAAAATTTTGTGACGGATAAAATGGGTTTTGCACAGGTAGATTTAGACAGAAATTCAATTTCTGTTAACAAAATTAAGATTGATACAGCTGATGAAACTGCATTTTTTGGCAACACCTATATCAATCAAAAACAGCAGAAGGATAAACGGCCAAGGATTTCCTATAAAACCTTTCTGTTCAAGGACAGAGGCATCTACCGACCGGGCCAACCGCTTTATTTTAAGGGAATTCTTATCGAGAACGATGGGGGACTTTCAAAAGTGGCATCTGGTGAATCGGTAACGGTAGGCCTTTATGATGTAAATGGACAGAAAGTTTCTGAAATGGATGTGGAGACCAATGAATTTGGTTCCTTCACTGGAGAATTTATCTTACCAAGCTCAGGGCTTACCGGCCAACACTATCTTGAAGTTTACGGTGTATCCGGTTTGGTGGACGAAGATTTTTATTTCTCGGTGGAAGAATACAAGAGGCCAAAGTTTGAAACCTCTTTTAAGCCCATAACAGAGACGTTTAAAGTAAACGACAGTATAACTGTAAAAGGTACGGCCATGGCTTTGGCTGGAAGTACTATTTCCGGGGCCAAGGTATCGTACAGGGTACAGCGCAATGTTAACTACCCGCCTTGGTTCTATTGGAGAAGATCTTATTTTTATGGGGAACCACAGGAAATTGCGCATGGAGAAGTCATTACAAATGATAATGGGGAGTACGAGATAGTTTTCAAAGCCATTCCTGACCTATCCGCCAACAAGGAAAATTTTCCAATTTTTAATTACACGATAACCGCAGACGTTACCGATATTAACGGAGAAACTCGGAGTACATCTACGAATGTAAATGTAGGCTACCATGCTATGACTGCCAGTATTGTTGTCGATTCGCAACTGGATAAGTCCGAGAAAGACCAAACAGTTAGCATAAGCACACAAAACCTAAACGGGCAGCCGGTTTTTTCAAAAGGCGTTTTAAAGGTTTACAAGTTAAAATCCCCCGACTACGTTATGCGTGATAGACCTTGGCCTGCTCCCGACTATCAATATTGGTCAAAGCAAGATTTCAAGGCACTTTATCCTCATGATTCATATAAATCGGAACATGACCCCAATACCTGGGAAAAGGGAGAATTGGTTTTTGAGACCGACTTTGATACTGAAAAAAGTACTGAAATAACATTAAAGAACATCAGAAAATGGGAATCCGGCCAATATCTTTTTGAACTGGAGGCTGAAGATAGCTTCGGACAAAAGGTTCAGGCAAAATCCAGAACCAATGTCTATAGTGAAAACGAAAAAAAATTAGCGGACAACCAACTATTTGATGTACAGACAGATAAAAACTCTTATGAAATTGGAGACGTAGCAGAAATTACGTTTTACAGCAACGCCGAAGAAATTTTCGTAACGGTCAACGTTGAAAAAAACAAGGAAATAATCCAGACGGAAATAATACAACTGAATGAAGGTTGCAAATCCATCAGTATTCCGGTATCTAAAGATGATGAGGGTGGATTTGTGGTGCATTACAGCTATTCCGTTTACAATTCTTTTCAGTCAGGAAATGTGACCATTTCCGTTCCATATCCAACTACCGATTTGGAAATCGAAACCTTAACCTTCAGGGATAAACTCCAACCAGGAACAGAAGAAACATGGAGTTTTAAAATTAAAGGACCAAAAGGAGAAAAGGTTACTGCGGAATTACTGGCGAACATGTATGACGCCTCCTTAGATCAATTTGTAGGTCATTCTTGGTATTTTAATCCAATGGAAAGGCCCTATTATTATTCCTCCATATACACAAATGCCAACCAAAGTTTTGGGAATGTTAATTTTAGGGATTACAACGGTTACTCAATTAAAGATGAAATAGCTCAAAGCTTTGACCGGTTGGAGTGGTTTGGGTTAAGTTTTAACTCCAACATAAGAATAAGGGGGTATGCAAGCGGACCTCAAGTTTCCAGAATGATGAGAAAATCCGGTGCTGAAACAGAAATAGTTGCGGAAGAGATGGAAATGGACGCCGCTTTTGGAAATCAACTTCAAGGACAGGTGGCAGGCGTAAGCATTCCATTTGCACCGAAAGAAGAAGTCGCAGTCAGAGATGAAAACGTTGATTTTAGTGCGGTACAAATCCGAAAGAACCTTCAGGAAACAGCCTTCTTTCTCCCTAAATTATTGACCGATTCCGATGGAAATGTTTCTTTTACTTTTACCACACCGGAGGCACTTACACGTTGGAACGTACAGTTATTGGCACATACCAAAGATTTAAAAAAAGTAAGCAATAGCTTATCCTCGGTTACCCAAAAAGAATTGATGGTGTTGCCAAACCCTCCAAGATTCTTGCGCGAAGGTGATGTTGTCACCATTAGTTCCAAAATTTCCAATCTATCGGATAAAAGCCTGGAAGGTTTTGGACAATTGGAACTTACGGATGCGCTCACTGGAAAGGCTATCGACTCCCTTCTGGAAAATACCATGAAGACGCAGCAATTCTCCGTTACAGCGAATGGGAACACGCAGCTCTCTTGGAGCATCCACATACCTAAAGGCTTACAGGCCGTACAGTATAAAATTGTGGCGAAAGCAGGAGATTTTAGTGATGGCGAACAAAATGTTTTACCGGTGCTTACCAATCGGATGTTGGTAACGGAAACCCTTCCAATGTGGGTACAAAGCAATCAGAAAAAGACCTTTACCTTGGAAAAACTGAGAGATAATACCTCTACGACCCTTAGCAATCACAAACTTACTTTGGAAATCACCTCCAACCCCGCATGGTACGCGGTACAAGCCCTGCCGTATTTGATGGAGTATCCATATGAGTGCAATGAGCAGACCTTTTCGCGAT
>JAUIGC010000218.1 GCA_030429835.1 Bacteroidia bacterium | reverse complement strand
ATTATACCTATTATACTCGGAATAATGTGAAGGACAGGGCATCCAGACCTTTGTTGATATCCTTTAATGGGGGTCCCGGTTCAGGTTCTGTTTGGATGCATTTAGCCTATACAGGCCCCCGAATCTTGAAAATTGACGACGAGGGATATCCTATTCAACCTTACGGGGTAAGCGAGAACCCATATTCCGTCTTGGATGTAACCGATGTCGTGTATGTAAATCCTGCAAATACAGGTTACTCTAGAACTATTCCTGAATCCGGCGAAAAAGTGGACCGCAAAAAATTCTTTGGTATCAATGCCGATATTAAATACTTGGCGGAATGGTTAAATACCTTTGTCACAAGAAACAATAGATGGCGTTCGCCAAAATATCTAATTGGTGAAAGTTACGGTGGACCAAGGGTAATGGGACTTTCGCTGGAATTGCAGAACCAACAGTGGATGTATCTCAATGGAGTGATTTTAGTGTCTCCGGCAGATTATAAAATAATACGTAATGAAGGCCCTGTTGCAGAGGCTATCAATTTGCCGTACTATACCGCTGCAGCCTGGCATCACAAGGCCTTACCTCCCCAATTACAGAACAAGGATTTGCTTGAAATACTTCCAGAATCGGAGGAGTACACCATAAATACTTTGATACCAGCTTTGGCCAAAGGAGGATTTATTCCGGATAATGAAAGAGCCGCTGTTGCTGAAAAAATGTCCTATTATTCTGGTTTGGATGCCAAGGATATCATCGACCAAAACCTATCTGTTCCTACTTCGTTCTTTTGGAAGAATCTTTTAAAGGAAAGAGGGGGCTACACCGTTGGACGGTTGGATTCCCGTTATATGGGACTGGATAAACAACTTATGGGTATGCGTCCAGACTATAATTCGGAACTTACTTCGTGGTTACACAGCTTTACACCGGCTATTAATTACTATCTACAAGAAGAATTAAAATTTAAGACCGATATAAAATATAATATGTTCGGTCCTGTTCATCCATGGGATAACTCCGATGAAAATACAAGGGAGAATTTGAGACAGGCCATGGCACAAAATCCATACTTGAACGTTATGGTACAATCAGGTTATTATGATGGTGCAACCACCTATTTCAATGCTAAATATTTGATGTGGCAAGTGGACCCCAGTGGTAGGATGAAAGACCGTTTTAGCTTTAAAGGTTATCGTTCCGGTCACATGATGTACCTAAGAAAAGAAGACCTTCAAAAAGCAAATAATGATATACGGGAATTTATCAAAAATACTTTGACAAACGGTGAAAGTGCCAAATACTAGTATTTTCCGGTAAGAACACCTGACGAGATTGCCAAAACGGAAAGCGAGGTATCAGGGGAAAGGTTATTGATTGGTTGTTTATCATATTCAAGTTCCAATCCAATAGCATCCCTATAAAGCTGCTCTCGCTTTCTTTTTTTCTTTTGCTTGAAGACATCAATGGTAACGCCAACGGTTACACCACCCAAAACGGTAGCCAATAAATCTTCATTATCCCATCCACCATATTGGTTTTGATCAATACCTTCCTTGGCCAAACCTATGAGCAGGCTACCCCCAACCGATCCCGCAAAGGTCCATGCACGATTACCATCGGAAATTTGATTGGCCAAGCCCGCTCCTACCATACCAAAAAGGTTACCACCAACAAAGTGCAAAACTTTGTCTTCACCCAATTGGGAGAATCCTTTAACGGTAAATAAAATCATACAGCAAAAAAGTATCAGAGTCCTCATACTCGGCAAATATATAGAAAGCGTTCTTTTGGTCATGTTTTTTTCTAAAATAACTAAACTATAAAATAGTATATTAGGGCTTTATTATCAATTTTGGATATTAAGGGCTTTTTAAGAACAAACACAACAATTCATTTGGCGTTGGTTGCTGGAGTGACGGTATTCCTTATCTATTCTTATCTACAATCCGAAGAATTTAATGCAGAAATGGATTCTTCAAATCCATTTTTATATTTGGTCCCAATATTTGCAATAGTGGGTTATTTTGGAAGTCAGTTTATATTTAAAAAAATGATTTCTTCCGTAAATAAGGACGTATCCTTGGAAAATAAATTGAAAACGTACCAAACCGCATCGATTATTAAATATGCATTGTTGGAAGGTCCGGCCTTTTTTGCCATAGTCGCCTACAGTCTTACGGGCAATGCCTTGCCTTTGGTCATTGCAATCTGTTTGGTTTTATATTTGGCCGTCCAAAGGCCAAATCTTCATAAGTTAATGGATACACTACCCTTGACTTCAGATGAAAAAAGAAAACTTCAACATAATCAATAATATACAAATGAAAAACATCAAACTTTTATTTATGGGAATTCTCGCCACATTTTTATCCCAACATACCGTTCTTGCCCAGGATTGGGCCAACCTAAAAATGTTCCAAGATGCAAATGAGGAAGTTGGTTTACCAAAAAAAGGTGAGGATAGGGTCATTTTTATGGGAAACTCCATTACCATAGGGTGGTTGAATTCCAGGCCTGAGTTTTTTGAAGGCAAACCATATATCAACAGAGGGATTAGTGGCCAAACAACGCCACAAATGTTGATTCGTTTTAGACAGGATGTCATAAACTTAAAGCCAAAGGTCGTGGTAATTCTAGCAGGAACCAATGATATAGCGGGCAACACAGGACCTTCTACTTTGGAAATGATTATGGACAACATAAAGGGAATGGCAGAACTGGCCCATGCGAATGACATTAAAGTGGTTCTATCCTCTACATTACCGGCATATGATTATCCTTGGAAACCGGGTATGGAACCCGCGGACAAAATTGTAGCCTTAAATAAAATGATAAAGGAATATGCCCAAGACAAGGGCCATATTTATCTTGATTATTTTTCCAAAATGGCCGATGAACGAAATGGACTTCCAAAAAAGTATGCTGAGGATGGAGTCCACCCGACCATTGAAGGTTATAAAATCATGGAGCCACTTGTTGAAAAAGCTATTGAAAACGCGTTGAAAAAATAAAATTTGTCCGTAAAAAACAATTTAGGGGATATATCAAACCAAACGTGGGACTCTATTATTATAGGGTCAGGGGCGGGTGGTCTATCCGCTGCTATATGTCTAGCGAGAGCAGGTCAAAAAGTGCTACTATTGGAGCAGCACGATGTTCCGGGAGGTTGGTGCCATAGCTTTTATTTAAACGGCCACCGTTTTACACCCGGTGTTCACTATATAGGGCTGCTTGGAGAAGGAGAATCTACAAGTGACCTATACAAAGGATTGGAAATTGCCAATGATTTAGTGTTTTTCAGAATGAACCCAGAAGCCTATGAACATGTACATTTGGGTCCGCATCGCTTCGATTATCCCGATGATTCCGAGGAATTAGAAAAAAGGCTCATTGCAAAATTTCCAGAAGAAAAAAAAGGAATTCAAAAATATCTAAAACTTATAAGGCTGGCGAGCGAGGAATTATATTCGCTTCCCTATATAAAAGGGTTTTGGCAAAAGTTGACCTTACCATATAGGACCAGACATTTTGGAAAATATGGTCTGTTTAGCCTGAGAAGGGTTATCAATTGGCATGTAAAGAATCCGCTTTTAAGAAATATTCTTAACATACAATGTGGAGACCATGGGGTTCAACCCCGCAAGGCTGCATTTATTCTACATGCCGCATTGATGTTTCATTACTTCAAAGGAGGCTATTATCCCATGGGAGGTGGTGGTGCGCTGGTAAAAGCCATGAACAAAAGGTTTAAATCTTATGGTGGTGTACTTAAAACGTCCACTTCAGTTAAAAGAATTCTCATCGAAGACGAAAAGGTAAAAAAAGCCATTGGTGTAGAGCTTCAGGACGGAACGCAAATTTTTGGAACCCACATCGTTTCCAATGCTGACGTTGGCATCACCTATAATAGGTTAATCGGACAACAATACCTCAGTCCAAAACTGAGGAAGAAATTGGACAAAACCATCTATTCCTGTACTTCCTTAATGTTATTCCTTACGGTAGATATGGATGTGAGGAAAGCTGGACTGGATTCTGGCAATATCTGGGTGATGCCGGACAGGGACATGGATGATTATTTTGATGAAGTAATGAACGGTAATCTTAAGAAGATTAAAGCTTTTGAGGGAATGTTCGTTAGCTGCACCACCTTAAAGGACCCTACCAGTTTTGATGGAAAACACCATTGCCTAGAAGTAATTACTTTTATAGACTATACCTCTTTTGCACCTTTTAAGAATGAAGATGCGCAACGCTCTGAAGCCTATTTGCAGTACAAGGAGGAACTGACCCAAAAAATGATTTTAAGCCTTGAAAAGGTAATCCCAAATATAGGTGAACATATTGTGCAAAAAGAATTAGGTACGCCCATAACCAATGAATATTATATCAATACGACAAATGGGAATGTTTATGGGACTGAAAAAAGCCTGAAGCACATTGGACCTTTCGCCTTTAAGGCAAAAAGTGAAATAGAGAACCTCTTTTTATGTGGTGCCAGTATCCTATCACATGGGGTCGCCGGGGCTGGACATTCCGGAGTAAATACGGCTGCCATTATATTGGGAAAAACACCGGACGAACTCAAGGAACCTCGGGAGGGTCAGGAATTAATGATTTTAGAAGCCGAGGACGATCCAAATAACTATCCGGATGATATTTTAAAGAAAATACAACTTCGGCAAAAGAGAAGATCAAGCAAGGAAAAGCTTCCTATCTAAGGGTATAGCAAAGGAAAAAACTTACCCTCCATTTTTTGACCTTTCGGAATGGGCGGAACACCTTTGAG